>JBJKQB010000130.1:0-8492 GCA_046705825.1 Candidatus Acidiferrales bacterium | reverse complement strand
CATCAGCCATACGCGCGACACCGGCAGGCCCACCACGTTGAAGTAGCAGCCCTCGACGCGGTCGATGAAACGCCCGGCGATGCCCTGAATTCCATAGGCGCCCGCTTTGTCGAACGGCTCGCCGGTGGCGATGTAATCGTCGATCTCATCGCGCGATACTTTCAGAAAGTGCACTCGCGTAGTTTCCACGTGATGAAACTCCTTCGCGTCCGCGACGCGCAGGACCGAAACGCCGGTGAGGACTTCGTGAGTCCTGCCGCTCAGCCGGTACAGCATGCGGCGCGCCTCGCCCACGTCGCTGGGTTTGCCGAGTATCTTTCCCTGCGCGACGACCACCGTGTCCGCCGCAATCACGATGGCCCGGCGCTTGTGTTTCAGGCGTTCTCCGGCGGCACGCGCCTTTGCTTGCGCCAGTCGCAGAACGTGCGCGCGCGCCGACTCGCGACCCAGCCGCGACTCATCGACGTTCGTGGCGAGCACCTTGAACGCGAATCCGGCGTTGCGCAGGATTTCCGCGCGGCGTGGGGAATTCGACGCTAGAAACAGTTTTGGACGGGTGTATAGCATTCTCGGCCGGCGGTTCACGAAAACAGGAAAACATTTCCACGGAGGACACCGAGAAACATCCGAGGACACGGAGAAGCAGCTACCGACGCCAGCGGAAAAGGTCGCTTGGCCAGGGTCGTCTGCAACGAGATGATAAGCGGCTAAATGACCACCGATTCGTGGTATTCGCCGAACGGCCGGCGCAGCGCGTCGGAAATTTCGCCCACGGTGGCGTAGGATTCGACCGCGGCGAGGATCGCTGGCATCAGGTTTTCTGCGCCGCGCGCGCGCCGTTCCACTTCGTCCAGTGCGGCCTGCGCCTTCGCGGCGTCGCGCCGCGCGCGCAGCGCCTTCAGGCGCGCCACCTGCGACCGCTCGATCTCTGGGTCGATGTGCAGCGTGGGAATCGAGCGCTCTTCCTCCGCCTGAAAGCGGTTCACGCCGACGACCACCTGCTCGCCCGCTTCAATGGCGCGCTGATATTCGTAGGCCGCCTTTTGGATCTCCTGCTGAACGTAACCCGCCTCGATCGCCTTCAACATTCCGCCGAGCGCGTCGATTTTGGCGATGTACTCGCGTGCGCCCGCTTCGATTTCATCCGTCAGCTTTTCTATGGCGTAAGAGCCCGCGGCCGGATCGATGGTGTTCACCACGCCGGTTTCATGCGCGATGATCTGCTGCGTGCGCAAGGCCAGCAGCGCCGCGTCTTCGGTGGGCAGCGCCAGCGCTTCGTCCAGCGCGTTGGCGTGCAGCGACTGGCAGCCGCCCAGCACCGCCGCCAGGCACTGCAGCGCGACGCGCACCAGGTTGTTCTCCGGCTGCTGCGCCGTGAGCGACGAGCCCGCTGTTTGCGCGTGGAAGCGCAGCATCATCGAGCGCGGGTCGCGCGCGCCAAAGCGTTCGCGCATGGTGCGCGCCCACAGCCGCCGCGCGGCGCGGAATTTGGCGATCTGCATGAGCAGCTCGTTATGCGCGTTGAAGAAAAACGAAAGCTGCGGCGCGAAATCGTCGACCCGCAGCCCCGCCGCGACCGCCGCTTCGACGTAAGCGATCCCGTTCGCCAGGGTGAAGGCCACTTCCTGCACGTCGGTCGAGCCCGCTTCCCGAATGTGGTAGCCCGAAATCGAAATCGCGTTCCAGTTGGGCAGTTCGTCGCGGCACCAGGAGAAAATGTCGGTGACGATGCGCAGCGCCGGCCGCAGCGGATAAATATATGTCCCGCGCGCGATGTATTCCTTCAGCACGTCGTTTTGCACCGTGCCCGAAAGCCGCCGCAGGTTCGCGCCCTGCTCTTTGGCCACGGCCACGTACAGCGCAAGCAGGATCGCGGCGGTCGAGTTGATGGTCATCGAGGTGGACACGCGCTCGAGCGGAATGCCCTCGAACAGCGCGCGCATGTCCTCCAGCGAATCGATGGCCACCCCCACTTTGCCCACTTCACCGAGCGCCAGCGTGTGGTCGGAATCCATTCCGATTTGCGTGGGCAGATCGAACGCCACCGACAGCCCCGTCTGGCCCCGCGCGAGCAAGTAACGGTAGCGGCGATTCGATTCCGCGGCGCTGCCGTAGCCGGCGTACTGGCGCATGGTCCACAGGCGGCCGCGATAAATCGTGGGATAAACGCCGCGGGTGAAGGGAAACTCGCCGGGATAGCCCAGGTCGCGCTCGGCGTCGAAGCCGGACAAATCCTCGCCCGCGACCACCGTTTCCATGGGCAGGCCGCTGGTGGAGGCGGCTTTGCGCTGCGACAATTCGGCGGGCTTATGCGTGGCGCTCATCGCTGTGAGAAAAGGAAAGCAGAAAAGAGAAAATGGAAAATGGGACTTCGCATCGGATTACGACCTGCGCTCTCCCCATTTCCCTTTTCTATTTTCCTTTTTCTATTTTCCATCTTCGAGGCCAATCCGGCGGGCGCGGCGGAACGAGGCGACGGAGAATGCGGCCATGGCCAGCGTATAAGCGACCGCAAACGCGATCACCCAAATAACCGGATGCGTCTTCCACTGGCGCCACGCCGCCATCACTCCGTACACGGCGAAGATCGCAAAAAACGCGCCCATGGCCTCGTGAAAGACCTGCCGCGTCACGCGCCAGAAGACGCGCAGGGAAACCATCGCCGAACGCCAGAAGAGCGGCATCGCCCGCGGATTCATGCGACGATTTTAGTGCGTTTCGCCCCATTCGGCTATTCTGCTTTGCGCCGGCTGCCGAAACCAGCGAACGCAGGTCCGGCCTCAGCGCCATTCTTCGTACGCAGGTCTGTGGACCGTCCTCTTCCTCCGCTTTATACTCGCCCTCTGGCGCGATGATTTCCGACGAACAAATGCGCGAGGCGCTGCACCGCTACTGGGCCCACCCCTCGTTCCGCCCGCGGCAGGCCAACATCGTGCGCAGCCTCCTGGACGGGCACGATGCCTGCGTGGTGATGCCGACCGGCGGAGGAAAGTCGCTGTGCTATCAACTGCCTGCCGCGCTGCTTGAGGGAAAAACAGCGGTGGTGATTTCCCCGCTCATCGCCTTGATGCAGGATCAGGCGGCACAGCTGGCGAAGATGGGCATTCCCGCGGCGGTGCTGAACAGCTCATTCGCTGCCGCGGAGCAGGCGGAAATCATGCGTGCGGCCGCCGAAGGCAAATTCAGGCTCCTCTACATTTCACCCGAACGCCTGGCGCGCGCCGATACCGGCGAGTGGCTGCGGCGCGTGCCCGTTTCCTTCTTTGCCATCGACGAGGCGCACTGCATCTCCGAGTGGGGCCACGAATTCCGCCCGGACTATCGCCAGTTGAGCCGCCTGCGAACGGAATTTCCGGGCCATCCCATCGCCGCGTTCACCGCCAGCGCGACGCGGCAGGTCCGCCACGACATCATCGAGCAGCTCCAGCTGAACGATCCGGACAAGTACATCGCCAGCTTTCACCGGCCCAATTTGCGCTACATCGTGAAGGAGTGCGCTTCGTTCGACCAAATGGAGCTGCTGGTGAACGCCTTGCGGCGGCACGCGGGGAGCAACGTGATCGTGTATTCGCCCACCATCGCGCGCGTGGGCGGCACGGTGGCGCATCTGCGGGCCAACGGTATCGCGGCGATCGGCTATCACGGCCAGATGGACGCGGTCACGCGCCGCCGCAATCAGGAGATGTGGACGTCGGAGCAAGTCCGCGTCCTGGTGGGCACCATTGCGTTCGGGCTGGGCATCAACAAGGCTTCCGTGCGCGCGGTCATTCACCTGTCGCTGCCCAAATCCGTCGAGCAGTACTACCAGGAGGCGGGGCGCGCGGGCCGCGACGGCCAGCCGGCGGATTGCATCCTGCTATGGCAGAAATCCGACGTGGGGCTGCTGGTTCACTTCATCCAGCAGATCGAAGATCCGGCGGAAAAAGAGCGCGCCTGGCAGCGCTATCACAAGATTCGCAACTTCGTCGATTCCCGGGCGTGCCGCCATCGCCAGATCTGCCTGCATTTTGGGGAAAACCCCAAATGGGCATCATGCGGCGCTTGCGACGTGTGCGGGTGCGGCGCGGAGTGGCTGAACGCGCCGGCGCCCCTGATTACGGATCGCCCGCGGCGCAAGCGCAAGGATCGCAAGTCGAAAGCCGCGGTCCCGAAGGTTGCCGCCGGTGAAATCGATGCCGGGCTGCGCGATTATCTGCGCGAATGGCGCCTCGCGGCTGCCAGGGAGCGCTCGGTTCCGGCCTTCGTGGTGATGCACGATTCGACGCTCGAGAACGTGTGCCTGCGTCAACCGCGCACGATCGACGAACTGCTGGAGGTGCGGGGCTTCGGCCCGGCCAAAACCGAAACCTACGGCCAGCAGATTCTGGAGGCGCTGAAGCGCTACCGCGAGAAGCAGGCGCCCCAAGGCAGCCCCGCCCGCAGGGACAGGTAACCCCTGCGGGACGTTCCGCGACGGCTCCTGTTGTTTCGCACTTGCAGCGGACCTAGAATTGATGTAGGAAAGGCCTTCCAACTGGGAGGTGAGCCCTTGCAACTCGACGACCGGATGAAACAACTGCTGCGTGAATTAGGGCACGCGATCAACGACAGCGTGTCCGAATCCGACCGTATCGCGGAGGCGATCGCGAACGTCCGCGCAGCAGGCTTCGACATTGTGCTCAAGCTGGACGCGACGATCGGGCTGGCGCGCCGCACCTCCAAGGACCCGCGCATGACCCGGCAGGATCGCCGCTTCCTCGAGTCGCTGCACATCCGCGTCGACGAAGAGATTCTGGAGGAGGAAGAGCCCGAGCCGCAGCCCAAGCTCGAAATCACTCCTCAGGACATCAAGTTCCTGAAGTCACTGAAGATTTCCTTCGATGAAGAAATCTAGCAGCTTCGCTCTGGCAGTCGTGCTGCTCTTCGGCTGCGCCTTCTTGGCTCCGCTCGCGGCAGCCCAAGCGGGCCCGCCGGTCATGGTCAAGCAAATCACGCCCAAGCCCGTATGGCTCAAGGCGCAGGTGGTGCACTTCGACCGCAATTCGATGACCGTGCGCGTCGTCGGCGATACCATGCGGGTTCTGACCTTCACCTATGCCGGCAGCGCTCAACCGCAGGTCCAGAAAGCGCTGGACAAGGGCGGCTACCAGTACGGTGACACAATCAAGATTCGCTATGTGCCGCAGACCAGCGTCGCGCTGGCCGTGCGCGGCAAACTCTCCAAGGGAAGCACTCCGAAAACGCGCAAACCGACGGCTCCGCTGCGCACGCGCGCTTCCGGACCTGCCCAGTAGTTTCCCGCTCTCCGACGAAAATTACTTGCGGTGGCCGCGCGCCCACACGGGAATGCCCTGGGCGTCGCGCAGGGTCAACTTCTGCTCGCCCTTGGTGATCTCGCGGGCCACGAGGGCCGGAGCGTCCCGATAGGTAATCTTCGAACCCACGACCTCAATCTCGTCGCCCTTGGCGAATTCCATTTTTTCGCGGCTCAGGAACCAGGACGGCCCCACGTGCACGTCCAGTGTCTCTTCATCCGTCTTCAGCATCAGGTGCGTTCCGCCCCATCCATGGCGTCCAGCGACTTGCTTGATCTCTTCGACCGTGCCCTTCACGGTGACTTCCGTGGCCGGGTCGTACATGGGCGCGTGTTTTCGCGGCTGTGTTTGCGCCTGCGATACCACAGCGATTCCTGCCAGCAACAGGAGCACGGCGCCAAGTGCAAGGCTGAAATGTTTTCTCACGGCGAGCTTCCTCCTTTTCTTTTCGTGTTCCGGCTCGAATCCTCGTCGAACAGGGTCACAACTCAGCAGAGTAGCGCCGGGCCGCGGCGCGCCGGCAATGACGGCTGTCACGGCGCCGTGTGATGCACTCGATATGGCGCCGGCGCGCTCTTGGTGTAAGCTGCGCTTCGGTACCCCATGATCCGTTCGCCTGCAGTTGCGGGACGCTTTTATCCGGCTGATCCTCGCGTGCTCGCTCGTGAAGTTGACACCTACGCTTCCGGCACCGCCACCAAAGCCGTTGCGCGCGCCTGCCTGGTGCCGCACGCGGGATACATGTACTCGGGACACGTGGCCGGCGCGGTTTATGCCTCGCTCGAAATTCCATCGCGATGCATCCTGCTGGGGCCGCGGCACTTTCCGTACGGCGCCCCGATGTCGATCTTGACCGAAGGAAGCTGGGCCACGCCCTTTGGCGAAGCGCCCATCGATTCAGCGCTGGCGGCGGAAATCGCGCGAGCCTGCCCGCAGTTGCGCGAGGACTTCCTTGCGCACGAGACCGAGCATTCCCTGGAAGTGCAGGTTCCGTTCCTGCAGCGCCTCGCGCCCGCTCTTCGTTTCGTGCCCATTGTACTGGCGAGCGACCGCTACGGCGCTTTGGAGGAGCTAGGGCACGGGCTGGCGCGCGTGGTTGCGGCGCAAAGCGAGCCGCTGCTGATCGTGATCAGTTCCGACATGAACCACTACGAAAGCGATGAGTTGACGCGCGCGAAGGACCGCAAGGCCGTCGACCGCATCCTGGCCATCGACCCACGCGGGCTCTACGACACGGTGCGCCGCGAGGACATTTCGATGTGCGGCTACGCCGCGGCGGTGACGTCCCTGGTCGCGTTGAAGGTATTGGGCGTGAAGGGGGCCAAACTCGTGCGCTACGCCACTTCCGGCGACGTCAGCGGCGACCGCGACGAGGTGGTCGGCTACGCCGGCATCATCTTCCCTTAATTCGCGGCAACAGCAAGGGCCTCGCGTGCGTTTCGCGGTTGTCGGTTTCCGAATTTCGATTTTCGAGTTTCGGATTTCGCTCTTCTCAGTAGTCTCCGCCCACGCCGTGAAACATCGGCGTACACGGCACAGAGCGCGCCTGCGTGCCGTCATGCACCGCATAGCTGACCGGTTGCCCGCCCGGTTGCGTGGACCACAGCGACGCGGCGCCGTGCTCGCCGTTCTTGTTGATGGCATAATACTGCAGGTCGAAGTATTTCAGCCTGGTGCGATCGAAGGCGTAGTTGTGGATCACGCGCTTCAGCGCCTCGACGCACGCCTTGCCCGGCGGCATTCCCCCGCGCATCAGCTCGACCACCGTGTGCGAGCCGCAAATCTTGATGTTCTCTTCGCCGCGTCCCGTGGAGCCCGCCGCGCCCACTTCGTTATCGACGAAGACGCCGTCGCCAATCAGCGGCGAATCGCCCACGCGCCCGGAAATCTTCCAGGCGAGGCCCGCGGTTGTGGTCGTGCCGGAGATGTCGCCCTTCTCATTCAGCGCGAGGCAGGTGATGGTACCCGTGGGCGGATGCCGCACCACGTCCTCGATCCACGCCTGCAGCTGCAGCTTTTCGGGCGTGTCGAGCAGCGCCGCCAGCGCGCGATTCCATTGCGGGCTGTCCAGGCCCGGCCGCCAGTTTTTCGAACTGGTTGCCTTCCAGGCCAGCCACGCCAGCCGCGCAGGCTCCGTCAGCAGATTCATGGGCTGAAAGCCGAAATCCTCCGCGAGCTTGGTGGCGCCCCGTCCAACAATGAACTCGTGGTTCGTCCGCTCCATCACCGCCTTGGCTACGAGCGATGGATTCTTGATTTTCTCGATGGCGCCGACCGCGCCGCAGCGCGCCGTGGGGCCATGCATCACGCAGGCGTCGAGCTGCACCACGCCGTCCTCGTTGGGCAGTCCGCCGTAGCCCACCGTATGGTCGTTGGGATCGTCCTCGACCTTGGTGACGACCGCCAGCGCAGCGTCCAGCGTGTCGCCGCCACTGCGAATGATTTGCATACCGCCTTCAAGGTGCGGCAAACCATTCAGCGCCGAAATAATCAGCGGGCGTCTGCCTTGCGCCGCGGCGCCGGTCGAGGGCTCGCTGGCGCCCGCTGCAGCAGCATCGCCAAAGAATCTTCCGGCGCCTGCGGCCGCTGCGCCGGCCATCGTCGAAAGAAAGAATTTTCTGCGCGTCCACCGTTCCATGTTTGCCCCTCCGAGATAAGAGCGTGCGCTGCGCAGCATAGTTCGGCATGCGCGGTTCGACAAGCTGCTTTGCTATTTCTGTGGGCTGACCCTCAGTCTCCAGGAACTTCTGAGAGGACTCGGATCCCCCCGTCCCAAGTGAAATTCGCGACGAATCGCCAGCGTATACTGTAATAGCCGGTGCAGGGAACGCGCGCTGGAATCGAGGAAGCGTCCAGCCGTCTGATTCGCATCGGTGAGGAGGATCGATGCGTTTCACCGCAGCCGTTGTCAGTTTACTTTTCGCAGCAAGCCTTTTGTGCGCAGGGCCTCGCGCGGCCCAGGCCCCCGCGGGCAACGAGCCGCCGCAACCTGCCGCCACGCAAGAGCAGACCGAGCCCGCGCCCAATCCCACCAATCCCCCCAGTTCCCCCAATTCTAACGACCAGCAATCGAGAATGCAGGGCCGCCGGATGAATCACAACATGGCGCGCCGGAACGGCATGGGCATGATGGGAATGATGGGACACGGCCCGATGTGTACTTGTGGCCGCGCGGAACAGCACAAGGAAGCTTTGGGC
>JBJKQB010000129.1:0-14668 GCA_046705825.1 Candidatus Acidiferrales bacterium | reverse complement strand
GCTTCCAGGCCTCCCATCTCCGGCATCTGCACGTCCATCAGCACCACATCGAATTTGTGCTTTTCGATCATCGACAGAGCCTGTTTCCCGTTTTCCGCGATGCTGACCGCGTGGCCCCGCGATTCCAGGAGATGAACGGCCAGCTCCTGATTCACAGGGTTGTCTTCCGCCACCAGAACGCGAAGGCGCGGCCGCGCGGCTCTCCGCGCAGACCTGGGCGGCTTGGCTGGTCGCGTTTCCGCGGATCCGCCGTGCAGGGTGGTCACAATGGCGTCCCATAACTCCGATTGCTTCACCGGCTTCACCAATGCGGCCGTAACCCCGATGCGCTTCGCCTGGGCCACCTCCTCGCGACCCTCCGCCGATGTAAGGAGGATCACGTCGGTATGGCGCGAATGGGAATTGTGGCGCACGCGCCGCGCCACTTCGAAGCCGTCCATTTCCGGCATGTGCGAATCCAGCAGGACCAGCCGAAAGGGCGTGCGCTTCCGTTCCGCCTTAGCGATAGCTTCCAGCGCGGCGGCTCCACTCTCGACGGCCAGAGGTTTCATATGCCAGTTCGCCACCATTTCTTCCATGATCCTGCGGTTGGTTGCGTTGTCATCGACGACGAGCACAGGCAAGCCACGCAGCTTTTGCCTCACAGTCTCCGGTTCCTCTCCGTTTCGCGGCTGTTGCACATCGAACGGAACCGTAAAATCGAAAGTGCTTCCGCGCCCAGGCTCGCTCTCCACGGAGACGCGGCCGCCCATCAGCTCTACGAGCTGCGCCGAAATGGCCAAGCCGAGTCCCGTGCCGCCATACCGTCGGGTGGTGGAGCTATCAGCTTGCGCGAAGGCCGCGAAGATGCGCTGCTGGTCCTGCGCAGCGATCCCGATTCCCGTATCGGTCACGCGGAAGCGCAGTGTGACGCGCTGAGCGGAACGCGATGCGACGCTCACGCGCAGTACAACTTCCCCGTGCTGCGTGAATTTCACGGCGTTCCCCGCCAGGTTGAGCACGACGCGCTGCAGTTTTTGCGGGTCGCCGATCAGCGCGTCAGGCACCTGCGGCGGGACGTGACAAGCGAGTTCCAGTCCCTTTTTTTGCGCCTGCGCGGCCAGGATGCGCAGAGTGTCCTCCAGGGTGTCGCGCAACGAAAAACCGGCGCGGTCGAGCTCCAGCTTGCGGGCCTCGATCTTGGAGAAATCCAGAATGTCGTTGATCAGGCTGACCAGCGAGTTCGCCGAACTCTTGACCGTACGCAGATAGTCGCGCTGTTCGGGTTTGAGCTTGGTGTCCAGCGCCAGCTCCGTCATCCCAATGATCGCGTTCATGGGCGTGCGGATTTCGTGGCTCATGTTTGCCAGGAATTCGCTCTTGGCCCGTGTGGCTTCTTCCGCTTTTTGCTTCTCGACTTCCAGCTCCTTCACCACCTCGGCCAGGCGCCGCGCGTCCTGCTCCTGAGCGTGCCGCGCCGCCTCGAGATAATCCGCGTAGACGCGCAGGTCGCTTTCGGCGCGCCGGCGGTCGATGAACTGTCCGATCTGGCTTCCGATGGAATCGAACATGGCGAGGAGTTCCTGATCGATCTCGCGCGGCTCGCGCGCGAAAAACTCGACGACGCCGGCGAATCTTCCCGCGCTGCGAATCGGGAAGGCGAAAGCCGAGCGCAGGCCCTCTTCATTGTCGATCGCAATGCGCGGGAAATTGCCGCCCTCTGGGAGTTTCGCGACCCAGGCCGGCTGCTCGGTCTTCCACACGAGCCCCGGCAAGCCGTCGCCGCGGCGCACCTTCAGATCGCGGGTCGCCGCTGCGAATTTGGGAAATTGCGCATCCGAAGAGTCCCACACCTCCACGCAACGCAGCACGCCGGCGCCCTCGTCGAGCTGCCAGACGGCGCCAACCTCCCAGTCGAGGCTCTCGGCAACGGCGCTCAGGATTTGCGGCGCGGCTGCTTGCAGAGACTCTGCTTCGGCAAGCACGCGGGTCACCGCGTAGGCGGCATTCGTGCGGCGCTCGGCGCGTTTGCGTCCGGTGATGTCGCGCTCGACGGCGAAAACCAGTTTCTCGGTTGCGCTGGGAGTCGCGTTCCACAAGAGCCAGATGTAACTTCCATCGGCGCGCCGGTAGCGGTTCTCGAACGAAACGGTCTCGGCGCCCGCCACCAGCTTTTTCCCCTCGAAAAGCGTCGCCTCACGGTCGTCCGGATGGACAAAATCGACGTATGGTTTTTCGAGCAGCTCGCGCGCCGGAATCCCAAGGACGCGTTCCCAGGCCGGGTTGACGCGCTTGAAATATCCGTCGAATCCCGCGACACACAGCATGTCCAGCGACAGCGTAAAAAGCTGGTCGATCTCCTTTTCCGCGCGGCGGCGCTGGCGAATCGCCTGCGACAGGTCCGACACGCTGCGCCGCAGTTCGAGTTCCGCGACGGCCAGCCGCGCCAGTGCTTCCAGCGCGCCGCGTTGCGATTCGGTCAGTTCGCGCGGGACCCGATCCACCACGCAGATAGTCCCCAGCGCATGACCGTCCTGCGTGACTAGAGGTGCGCCCGCATAGAAGCGTACCTTTGGTCCTGCAGTCACCAGCGGATTGGAGCGGAATCGATGGTCCGCCAGCGTGTCCGGGATCACTAACAGGCGCGGTTGCAGGATGGCGTGCGCGCAGAAGGACAGCTCGCGCGAAGTTTCCGAAGCGTCAATTCCGATCTTGGACTTGAACCACTGGCGGTTCTCATCGACGAAGCTCACCAGCGCGATGGGCGTCCCACAAATCAGCGCGGCCAGGTGAGTCAGGTCGTCGAACTGCTGTTCGGGCAGAGTATCCAGGATGGCGTAGCGGCGAAGGGCTTCCAGCCGGGCCGATTCGTCTTTAGGCAGCGGCGCTCGCATGGCACAAGGGGGACGGCTGGGCCATGTTAGGTCTCGCGCCTCCGCCAAGTCAATGAACTGTGAGGTGGGAAACGTGCCGCCGATTCGTGGGGGGGCAAGCAACAAATCGTTGCTCGGTGCGAGTCAAGAATGATATCATGATATCAATAGATAGGCAGAGGCAGAGCCGGAGGATACCGCTATGGCCCAATTTGTGGTTCGCAATCTCGAAACGGGCGTAAAGCAAAAGCTGAAACGCCGCGCTAGACGGCACGGACGCAGCATGGAGGAAGAGGTCCGCGAGATCCTGCGCAGCGTGGTGGGCGAAGAAGAGAGCTCGGCCGGCGGTTTAGGAACAGAGATTGCAAGGTTATTCTCCGGGCACGGGCTGACAGCGGCCGTTCCGGAACTTCGCGGGCATACAATCCAACCGCCGCGATTTGAACCATGATCATTCTGGACACGAACGTACTCTCCGCGCTGATGCAGCGGATCCCCGAGCCGAGGATTGTGACATGGCTGGACCGGCAGCCACGAAGCTCGATTTGGACAACCGCCGTCACGGTCTTGGAGATCCGCTTTGGTCTCCAGACGATGGCGTTGGGAAAGAGGCGGGACGCTCTGATACAGACCTTCGACGTGCTTCTTGAAAAAATCGATCATCGCGTCGCCGCCTTCGACGATGCAGCAGCGCAAGAGGCGAGCCGGTTGATGGCCGCGCGGCACCGAAGAGGACGGCCAGGCGATTTGCGGGACACGATGATTGCGGGGATTGTGCTAGCTCGGCACGCGTCCTTGGCGACGCGCAATACGGCGCATTTTGAAGACGTTTCGTCGCTGATCGATCCTTGGAGTGCGTAGGTACCGCCTCTTTCGCTGCCGGTTGGACGGCGCTCATTCGATCGTGAATTCCCATCCGCAGGCTTGGCCTGACCCGGTTTCAGGGGGACAGTGCAGGCACGTCGCAGAGATTCGCGCGTCGACGGTTTTGGCAAACGTCGTGAACTCGATTATGCCGACGCTCTTGCAGGGAAAATCGGGAAGGCCCTTCTGGCGGCGGGTGTCCTGCACCCGGCAATTGTCCATGAAAAAACGGAGACGCTTGCGATCATCCGACCACTCAATGCGCTGGGAATTGATCACAGCGTAGAGGCGGAGGCTCAAGGCTCTTTCGAGAGCTTCGAGACCGCCATTGGATGGAATGTTGAACGCAGTCATGAGACGACGGGCCTCAGCGGCAGCAAATCGCTTCCAGGAGAGGGCATCCAATTCCATCGCCGTCTCCATGCCGAACCGCTCCTCCGCAGCCAGGAACCAGCAGCCATCGTGTGCGAGCCAATTCTTCGCAAATATTTCGAGTGCTCGTAGCAGATCTTCGCGGCTCATGCTGTCGAACGCGGTTTCTTGTTGAGGACTCATCTCGGTTTCTCCGGGCGCTGCTGCCAGCTTGCCGCAGTGTAAGCGCCCTGGCGGCGGATTCCAACTTCAATGCGAGCGCGGACACGCCCCGCTCTATTTGTGTTCGCGCGCGAAAAGCTTTGATGCTGCACCGCATACTGAGTATCCTTCGTGGGCGTCAACGCTCCCTTCGATCAGGAGGTCGTCATGGTTTCAACCGGCGCGCAGCGGAAATCATTGTTGGCGATGGCATGTTGCTTGGCGATGGCGGCTTTCGCGTTTGCTGCGCCTGGTCCGGTGGCGCATCAGGCGGCAGACCTCGTGCTCTACGACGGCAAGATCGTCACAGTCGAGGCGTACCAGCCGGAAGCGGAAGCGCTGGCCGTGGCTGGAAATCGCATCGTGGCTGTTGGTTCGGACGCGGCGATCAAGCCGTGGATCGGGCCGAATACCAGGGCCATCGATCTGCGCGGCATGACGGCCATTCCCGGGTTGATCGACAGCCACGCTCATTTCCTGCAGACGGGAGAGCACCTGAGCGAACTTGATGTCAGCGCGCAGGGGGCGCCTACCTGGAGCGCGGTTGTGGCCAAGGTTGCCGCTGCGGTCAAGAACGCCAAGCCCGGCGAATGGATTGTCGGCAGCGGCTGGCACCAGGAGCACTGGCTGCATCCGCCACAGCCGAACGTGGAAGGCTTGCCCACAGGGAAAGCGCTGGACGCTGTGTCTCCCGATAATCCGGTCCTGCTGGAGCACGCGAGCGGGCATGCCATCTTCGTCAATCAGAAGGCCCTGGAACTTGCGGGGATCGGTCCCAACACGCCCAACCCGCCGGGCGGCGAGATCGTACGCGAGAAAAACGGGCGCGCCATCGGCATGCTGCGCGATCGGGCCATGGATGCCGTATACGCCGCATTGCAGAAGTCACGCGCAGCGCAAACGCCGGCCGAAAAGAAGGCTCGGCTGCTCCAGGAAGTGAACCTCGCGACGCGCGATGCGTTCGAGCACGGGGTCACAACATGGCAGGACATGGGCGAGCCGTTCAAGTTGATCGACTTCTACAAGGAGATTGCGACAGAGGGGAAGCTGCACATCCGACTGTACGCCTGGATCAGGGGCGAATCCGCGGATGCGCTCCAGGCGCAGCTGAAGGACTACTATCTGGTGCGCTACGGAAAGTACGGGCACCTGACCGTGCGCGGCATCGGAGAAATCCTTTCGGATGGCGCGCTCGGCACGCATTCGGCCTGGCTCTTCAAACCTTATCTGGACCTGCCCTCCAGCAGCGGCTACAACGTGACGCCGATGAAGGAAATCAAGGCGATCGCCGAGGTGGCGATCGCGCACGGCTTCCAGGTGTCGGTGCATGCGATCGGCACGCGCGCCAACCACGAGACGTTGAACGTGTTCCAGGAGGTCATGGCCGAACATCCCGAAGATACCGATCTGCGCTGGCGCATCGACCACGCGCAACATCTGATTCCCTCCGATATTCCGCGCTTTCACGAGCTCCATGTGATCGCCTCGATGCAAACAGGCCACGCCTGCGACGACGGCCCCTACGTGGTGAAACGCATTGGAGAGGTCCGCGCCGCCTACTCCTATCCCTGGCATTCGCTGATCGCGAATCGCGCCATCATCGCCAACGGCACCGATGCGCCGGTGATCCCGATCGATACGATGCCCAATTTCTTCTGCGCGGTGACGCGCCGCGAACGGTTCGATCCCAGCCAGCCGGCCTTCTATCCCTTTCAGGAGATGACGCGCAGGGAGGCGCTGCGCTCGTACACCTACAACGGCGCATACAGCATGTTCGAGGAATCGGAACTGGGAACCCTTGCGCCAAGCAAACTCGCGGACATCGTCGTCCTTGATCACGACTTGATGAGTGAACCCGCCGACGGCATCCTCAAGACGCAGGTCGTCTATACGATTCTCGACGGCAAAATCGTGTACCACCGTGGCGAGGGATTCCCGGGCCTGAACTGAATGCGAGCAGAGTACGAACCGCGCCCATATTGTGAAGTTTGGCCCAGCGGATGCCGGCGTTTACTCTTCAGGCTGCCGGAGCTTTGAACGGAGGGACTGCTGTAGCCAGCGAATCGGATCGAACGGTTGTCGCAGCCAGTCGCACACAGAATTCACCATTCGCGCTCGCTCAAGCGGATTCGAGATGGCCCGATAGCCGCTTTGCGGTTGAGACCGCCACTGGCGCAGGGAGCGAGCGGGCGCCATCGGCGCCTGGAGCCATCGAAGCGCTGCGGCGATGGTCGGACGGCGGGAGCGCTGCGCTGTCATGACCGCGTGGTCATCTGGCGAAGAAGGATTGGCTGCGTAAGCGCGAACGGACCCGGTCGAAACGAAAAATTCATCGGGAGCTTCAGGAGCCAATAGAGCCGCGCTGGCCGATACCGGCTGAGCCTCAGCACCGTCTTCAGCTTCAACGCGCTCTGAAATCGGATCGGGACAGAGTTCTTCCACGCACTCGGTCTGCAAATCGTGCGCTGGTTCTTCGATGACTGGGGCAGCAAGCGGCTCGATCTCTACTTGCGCGGTGTTCATGGGCGTTTCCGCTCCGGGCAAATCATACGGGCGCGGAATCGCTGGCGTGCCGATCTGTATGGAGCTTAGGGCACCCGAGACGACCGAGTGGCTGCCTGCCGCGGCAGCGGCCACAAAGCACTCCTCGACATGCTCACTCGCTTCTTCGGAGCCGTGGTCTGGTTCCGGTTCGGGGAGCAGGGCTGTCGTGCACCGGACGGCAATGCGTTGCCTGAGCCGGTAGAGTTCAGGTTTGCGAAACCTCTCGTCAAGTCCCGGTCCGCCGGCCAGGACGATCTGCAACATCTTTTCCCGAGGCGTTTCGAGATTCAGGAGCATCCGAATTTCTTCGAGCGCCTCCAACGACAGCTCTTCCACCCTGTCCACGATCAATACCGTCGCGCCGCCGGCGCCGCTGCGCGCGAAAAGCCATCTCTTCAGGGCCAGCAGCGGGTCATCCCGACGCGAATCGAAGGTCGCGCCCAGTGCCTTCAGGGTCTGTCGATAGAGATCACCGGTTTGCGGGCCCGGATTCGAAACGAAAGCAGCGGCCACGTTTTGTTGACGCAGGGAATCCAGCAGGCCGCGAATCAGGGCCATCCTCCCGGAGCTGGGCTCGCAGATCAGCGCGATGAGCCCCTCGCGCGACTCTATGCCGTAGGTCAGTTGTTTCAGTACGTTCTCAATTCGCGAGGTAGGGAGCAGATGTGCAGCATTCGGATTCGTGCCGAAAGACGTGTCGCACAGACGAGAGAGGTTCGTGTCCACGAGAAATCCCGACGGAGTTTTCGTTGCCTAGAGATTCGGTGTTAGCCCGGCTGTTCCGCAAACCGCGCGCGATTTTGCTGAGCGCAGGTCCCCGATAGAATCGTATCCCTGCTTCGGGTCTGGACACAACCAATTTGCCGCAAAATTCGACCAAGATGGGGCCGTTCTCTCGGCAATTTCCTCTTCCCCGCAATCTCGATACAATGATGTTCAATGCCGAAGTCTCTTCCCCAACGACCCACGCCGGAGCAGTTGCTGGCCCAGATTGAACTGGAGGAACGCCACGCCCGCCGTGGACGCTTGAAGGTATTCCTCGGTTATGCCGGCGGGGTGGGCAAGTCCTTTCAAATGCTCGACGAAGGGCGGCGCCGCCGGCAGCGCGGCGAGGACGTCGTTGTCTGCGCCCTGCAGCCCCACTACACGCCGGACGTTCAGGCGGTCCTGCAGAAACTGGAGATCATCCCCACTTTGAAAATTGGCGATTCCGAGTCCATCAACGTGGATGCGGTGATCGAACGGCGTCCTCAGGTGGTCCTCATTGATGGGCTGGCGTATGACAATCCGCCCGGCAGTCCGAACGCGCACCGCTGGGAAGATGTCGAGCAATTGCTCGAGGCCGGGATATCGGTTGTGACCACGGTGAACTTGCAATATCTCGAGAAGCTTCGAGACGAAATCGAGCGCATCACTGGTAAACGGGCCTCGACGACCATTCCGAGCGGCTTTCTGGATCGCACCGCGGACGAAATTGTTGTTGTGGATGCTCCCACGAAGGACGGCGCGCCGGGAGGAGTGGGCGCGGACCGCGCTTCCCTGCTGGCGGAAGGGCATAAGCTTTCGCGCCTGCGCGAACTGGCCCTCTTGGTCGCCGCTTCCGTTGTGGACCGGCAACTGGAGACCTATCTGCGATCGCACGGGATCGACCAGTCGTGGGCGGTGCAGGAGCGCATTCTCGTTTGCGTGAGCCCGCGCGTCAACGCGGCCCGCATGCTGGAGAGCGGGCGCCGCAACGCGGACCGATTCCAGGGCGAATTCTACGTTGCCTACGTGCAGGAGCGCTCCCTTTCTCCTCAGGAGCAGCTGACCTTGGATCGAAACCTGGACTACGCCCGCGAGCTCGGGGCCCGGATCGAGATGCTGCACGGCTTCGACAAAGCAGAGGCGATCTTGGCGTTCGCCACGGAGAGGGGCATCACCCAAATCTTCGCCGGACACAGCACCGAGCGCGGAGTACGCACAAAAATCTGGGGCAGCGTCGTGGAACGTCTCATTCGTTCCGCTGAGGGCATCGATGTCGTCGTCTATCCCGAATAGCACAGAACTGGGCGCCGAACGTCCCCGCTCCGCGCGAGCCCGCTTCCAGCTGTTCCTGGGGTATGCCGCCGGAGTGGGAAAAACGTATCGCATGCTGGAAGAGGCGCAACAGCTCAAGAGGCAAGGCAAAGACGTTGTCATCGGTTACTTCGAGCCGCACGGGCGCAAGGACACGATTGAAAAGACGGTTGGGCTCGGGATCGTTCCGACCAAGAAAATCAACTATCGCGGGGTAACGCTTCAGGAAATGGACACAGACGCGATTGTCAGGCGCCATCCCGAGATTTGCGTGGTCGATGAACTGGCGCACACCAACGTTCCGGGCTCGCAGCACGCCAAGAGGTGGGAGGACGTGCTGGCGTTGCTCGACGCCGGAATCGACGTGATGACCAACATGAACATCCAGCACCTGGAAAGCCTGAACGACAAGGTCTTCCAGATTTCCGGCGTGCGGGTTCGCGAGACTGTGCCGGACTGGATGGTGAAAAGCGCCACAGAGGTTGTCATGGTCGATGCCACGACCGAGGCGCTGCTGAATCGCCTGAAACGAGGCGTCATCTACGCTCCGGAACAAGCCCGGCGCGCTCTGGAAAATTTTTTCAGGGAATCGACTCTGGTGTCCTTGCGCGAACTGGCTCTACGGCAGACGGCTCACGAGCTCGACGTCCGGGGGACCGCCGAGGTCGCAGAACAAACCAGCGAGCCAACTCCGGCTACGCCTGAATCCAAGAAGGGAATCGCGGATCGCATTTTGATCTACGTGACGCCTGACCCTTCTTCGGCCGTGCTCATCCGCCGAGGCCGAAGAATGGCAGACTACCTCGGAGCAGATTGTTTCGCGGTGGGTGTGTCGCCGCCGCGCGGCGACGGGGCCGGCGAGCATCTGCAGGCCATCGAGACGCACCTCAACTTTGCCAGGAATCTTCACATTGGAACGCGCTTGCTGGAAGGGGCTGATCCTCCGCAAACCATACTCGCCTTTGCGCGTCAGAACCAGATCACTCAGATCCTGGTGAGCCGCCCAAGACGCCGCTCCTGGGGACGCTTGTTGGGAACCGATCTGATCCTGCGAATCGTCCGCGAGGCAAAGAATATCCGCGTAATTATCGTGGCGGAGCGCTGGCGGCCTCGTTAAAACGCGGGAGACTCCAGTTTGCGTTTCGGATCGAAGCGCGCTCCTGCGCTGCCGGGCATTTCTCCCGAAGCCGATGCGAGCGAGAGTTTGCGTGCCATGGCCCGAAGCATCGGTTGCACCGCACGATCCCAGTACTGCCAGGTGTGCCCGCCTGCCGTTTCATGAAATTCGTACGGGATTTTCCGCGACGAGAGCTGGCGGACGAATTCGCGATTGGTCTGCAAAAAATAATCCGAGGTGCCGCAGGCCAGATACAGATATGGATAAGGCGCCGGATGCGCTGAATTCAACAGCAGGAAAACGTCGTTCTCGGCCCGCGTCCGGCTGCCAGCCGGCCCGAAGACCGCGAGAAGATTGGCGCGAAACTCCGGCCTCTGGACGTCCAGATTCTGTGCTGCGTTCAGCGCGCCGCTGAGGCTGCCCGCAAACGCGAACAGGTCAGGATACTTGAGCGCCAGCTTGATCGCGCCATAGCCGCCCATGGACAGCCCCGCAACCGCCCGGGCATCGCTGTTGCGGATGGTCGGGAATTTGTCGTCGATCTCGGTAATCAGATCCTTGGCGATGTAGTCCTCGAACTTGTCGGCGGGCGCGGTGGCGGAATCTGTGTACCAGGAATTTCCAGCATCGGGCATCACGACCAAAATGCGCAGATTGCGGGCGTAATTCTCCAACCCTGTGCGCGTGTCCCAGTTGAGATAGTCTCCATAGAGCCCGTGCAGCAGATAGAGCACAGGGAAGCGCCCGCCCTGCGCGTAATCGCGGGGGAAAAGAACGCGGTAGCGCATATCGCGCTGCAGAGACGCGCTGTGAAAACTGAAATCCTTCACGAACGCGTCTTCGCCGGCCCTGACAGAGGAGGATGGCGCCGTTTGCGCGCCAACCTGCACGGCACCCGTGAGAGAGAGGAAGAGAAGCCAAAGCAGGATTTTTCTCGTTCGCGCGGTCATCTTTCCCCTCTCCCGAGTTTCAAACCCGCATGATCTGGATTTGCGACTTTTCAAACGGCGCGACCATTTCATCCGTCGCGCCTAAATCGGTGATCAGCACATCGATGTCGGAGGCCGCGCAAATGCGCCAGCCCGCTACCACGCCGAACTTGCTGTGATCCACCACGACGATTCTGCGTTGTGCGTGGTTCACCATCGTCGAATTGAGTTGCGCCTCGTCGGGGCTGTAGCAGCTGGCCCCGCCTTCGATGTCGATTCCATCCGCGCCGATGAACAGCGTGTGAATCAAAATCTGGGAGAGGCTCTGCGCGGCCGTGGGTCCCACCAGCGAGAACCAGTCTCCGCGCAGATGGCCGCCGGTCACAAACACCTCCAAATCTTTGCGCTTGGAAAGCTCCATCGCGACGTTCACGGTGCTCGTTACTACCGTGATCTTGTGGTTGAGCGGGAGTCCCCGGATCACCTCCGTGGTCGTCGTTCCTGGCGTAAGGGCGATGATTTCCCCTTCCTGGATGAGAGCCGCCGCCGCGCGCCCGATGCGGCGCTTCTCTTCGGCGAACTTGCCAACCTGCGCCTGAAACGAGCGATCGTTGCGGAACGGCTCGTAGAACAGAGGCTCGATCGACACCGCTCCGCCGTGCGTCCTGCGCAGCAGTCCCTGGCGTTCGAGCGCGTCTAAATCGCGTCGTACCGTGACCGGCGAAAGTCCGAACTCGCCGCACAATCCTTCCACCGATACGGAGCCGGACTTCTGCAGCGCGGTCAGGATTCGTGTGAGCCGTATCTCTTGTTTGTGGCGGCTGGCCAGATCAAACCTCCACTAACGACGCCAGATCAAACCTCCACTAACGACACCAGATCAAACCTCCACTAACGACACCCGATCAAACCTCCATGAAGGACAATGCATAGCTTGAGGTTTATATCGCGGATCTTGCACAACTCCTAGCGAGACCTTACCTTCTGGCACAATAGCCGTCCGAAGATAGTTTTTTCTTACGCTTTACTGTAAAACGAAACTATTGTATGTTTCGTTCGGCTGTATTTCAAAGATTTTTCGCTGCTCATCGATCAGGAAGTCAGGGTTGGATGGCTCGCAAGTCGAACTACGACAAATACCCGTGTGTTTCGGTTGGCACTTCGGCTGCGCAGTGCTGGATCGGCGCGCGCGAGATCAACAAACGCCTGAGGGCTGCGCTGGCCGAACAGCGGTGCGTGCTGTGCGTCGAGTGCTATCCAGGGACGTTCGAACGCGTGGTGCGACAGTGGTTGGAAGAAGGGCTTCGACCGGCGCGCGTGATCTACGCGCCCGACCTCCTCAAGTCTCCCCGGGAGGCCGGTGAGATGCTTGGGCCGGTGCTGGGCGATGACCCCGTGTTCGGGCACATGACCGACATCACGCTGGAGGCTTTTTTTGACGAAGGGAAGCTGAGCGCGGCGCGCGAAATCGCCGCGCGCTGGGAGCAAGGACTCCTCCTGATCGTCGGAGTTGGCGCGGCGATGATCGCAGCGGAGCCAGACGTCCTGGTCTACGCAGATTTGGCGCGCTGGGAAATACAAGGGCGTCAGCGGCGGAACGAGATTCCCAATCTGGGCGGGGACAATGCGGATGAGAGCGTGGGTCTCAAGTACAAGCGCGCGTTCTTCGTTGATTGGCGAGCGGCAGACCGCCTCAAGAAGCAACTTTTTGGGAACGTTGATTTTTTCCTAGACACCAACAGCGCGACGCCGAAGCTCGTGAGCGGGGAGAGCGTGCGCGATGGCTTGAGGAAAGCCGCCAAGCGCCCGTTTCGCGTTGTCCCGTATTTTGATCCAGGGCCGTGGGGCGGCCACTGGATGGAAGAGGTTTGCGATCTTCCGCACGATGCGCCAAACCATGCGTGGTGCTTCGACTGCGTGCCCGAAGAGAACAGCCTGTTGCTGGGGTTTGGCGACGTCCGCATCGAGTTGCCGGCGAGCGATCTGACATTCTTTCAGACCCGGGAACTGCTCGGCGACGGCGTTTATTCGCGATTCGGCGCAGAGTTCCCCATCCGCTTTGATTTCCTGGACACCATGGGCGGCGGCAATTTGTCCTTGCAGGTGCATCCGCGCACCGAGTACATCCGGAAGCAGTTTGGGATGTCCTATACGCAGGACGAAAGCTACTATCTGCTCGACGCGTGTGAGGACGGTTCGGTGTACCTCGGCGTGAAGACCGGGATCGACCGGCAAGCCATGATCGATGAGCTGCGCGCGGCGCAGGATGGCGGCCCTCCCTTTCCAGCGGAGAACTTCATCAACCGGTTTCCCGCGCGCCGCCACGATCACTTCCTGATCCCTGCGGGCACCATCCACTGCTCCGGCCGGAACAGCATGGTTCTGGAGATCAGCGCGACACCTTACATTTTCACATTCAAGCTGTGGGACTGGGACCGGCTCGGCTTGAACGGTTTGCCCCGGCCCATTCACCTGGATCACGGGCTCGCGAACATCGTTTGGGGCCGGAATACGGAATGGGTGCGAAAAAACCTGATCAATCGTGTTGAATCGGTGGGCAGCGGCCCCGGATGGGTGGAGGAGCGGACCGGACTCCACGAACTCGAATTCATCGAGACGCGCAGGCATTGGTTCAACGGCTCGATCACGCACGACACGCAGGGAACTGTGAACGTGTTGAACCTGGTCGAGGGGCGCGAAGCAATCGTCGAGAGTCCAAGCGCTGCATTCGAGCCGTTCGTGGTGCACTACGCGGAGACCTTCATTGTCCCGGCAGCTGTGGGCGAGTATATGATTCGGCCGAGCGGCGAATCCGCCGGATTGAAGTGCGGAACAGTCAAGGCATTTGTGCGTTCGGGGTGAACCGGAGAGTGTTCCGGCGCTGCGGCGGCGCAGCGAAGCAAGTCTGCATCCAGGCGATCGAAGCGGGGAGGCAAGGGGGGCTGAATGCACGTTTCGCCCGCAGGCACGAAGGCGGATGGGGCCGACGCCAAAGCGGAATCGCTCGGCTACGTCGTGCTTCTGGCGACCACGACCGCCATTTCCGGCTTTCTGTTCGGCTTCGATACCGCCGTGATCAACGGAGTGCTGCTGCTTCTCCGGCGTGAATTCGCGCTTTCCAATTTCGAAACCGAAGTAGCCGCGAGCGCCTTGCTGCTCGGCTGCCTGCTGGGGGCTGCCGGGGCGAGCATGATCGGCGACCGCTACGGCCGAAAGAAATCTCTCATCCTCTCCGCTGTGTTATTCGGCCTTTCCGCGATCGGAGCCGCCGCCGCAAGCACGGTTCTCTTCTTTTCGCTGGCGCGGCTGGTGGGCGGGCTGGCGATCGGTTTGGCGTCTGTGCTCACACCGGTGTACATCGCCGAGATTTCTCCTTCCAAGAACCGAGGCACGCTCGTGTCGCTGAACCAGCTGGCCATCGTGGTGGGCATCCTGGTTGCGTTTCTGGTGAGCTGGCAATTATCGCGATTGGGAACCGGCAGCTGGCGTTGGATGCTGGCCTCGGCGGTGATTCCCTCGGTCGCTTTCCTGGCGGGCCTCGTCGTGATTCCCGAGAGCCCACGCTGGCTGCTCAGCAAAGGACGCCATCGGGAAGGTGAGCGCGTTCTGGCGCGGATCTTCGGCGTTGAAGCCGCCCAGCAGCAGGTTCAGGCCGTCGAGCGCGCCGCCTCCACCGAAGAAGGGTCGTGGCGCGAAGTGTTTTCTGCGGGAATGCGCAAGCGGCTCGCCGT
>JBJKQB010000128.1:0-14034 GCA_046705825.1 Candidatus Acidiferrales bacterium | reverse complement strand
TGGGACGGTCGCCCGCCGGGCAGGGATTTCCCTCGTGGCCGGCCAGCAGGTGCTTGATGAGGGCATCGATGCGGCGCCGGCTTTCGCGGCTAAGTTCGGCGTCCTCGTAGATGGTCAAGTCCCTGGTGCGGCGAATTTTCCTGGCCTCGAGCAAGGCCGCCGCAGCGTCACGCCGGAACTGTTCGAGTTCCTCGCAATTCAGGGTCTTGGGCATGTACATTCGATTCTACTGGCCGCCTCGACATGAGCAACGGTACTGCGGTACTACTATGGCGGCGGAAGGGGGCGGTGCTGATTCATCAAGCTCGGGCCAAAACCCGATCGTTTCCGCCGGGCGCGTGCCACATTCGTGGCCGTTTCGGTATACTGTTGGTTTCGAGGCGCGGTACCCAAGAGGTAAGGGAGAGGTCTGCAAAACCTTTATGCGTGGGTTCGATTCCCACCCGCGCCTCCAGCAAAAAACTCTGTAGATTGCCCGCGAAATCCTGGGTGCAGGCGCACGCGAGCAGAGGGGGCGTTCCTCTGTGAATACAGCGCCGGATCTTGCTCGAGCATTTTCCGCTGGGTCTGCCTGGTGATTGCGCGCACATCCTGCCGTGATCTGGACTACTGATTTGTTGCTGGGAAGAGCGTATTTGCGAACTGTACATTATGACTAAGAGGCGACCCCGCCACCGCGCTTGTCTGGCCGCGCGGCAGCCCCTTGCGTTGTAGCGCACAGAGCATCTTGAACCTGGAAGAGGGACCCACGCCGTGAATCGCGTCGTGCCTCGGCCTTCCCGGCCCCTGGTGGCCCTAGCCGCAGTCGCCGTGTCTCTTGGAGCCTGGCCGCTTAGCGGGCAGGCATTGCGCGAAGAATCCCACCAGCCTGACTCTCAACCGCCGGCCCTATCTTCCGACGCTACGGCCAATGCATGGTCCGGCGATCTGTCTGCGGGTGTGGCCGCCTACCAGAAAGGAAGCTATGCCGAAGCAGAACAGCGATTCCTGGCCGCTTTGCAGCGGGCTAAGGCTGTGGCGCCGGGCAGCGTCGGCGAAGCCGACAGTGCCAATGGTCTGGGAGTCGTCTATTCCGCGGAAGGCAAGTACGAACTAGCCCGGACACTTTTCGAGCGTGCGCTGTCCATTCGCAGAAACATGGGAAGCGCCGATGATCCCCTGGCCGCTCGAGTGGAGAGGAATCTCGGCGATGTCGATTTTGTGCAGGGGCGCTACAGTTCGGCCGAGCGCCTGTACACACATGCGTTCGAGGTGGAAAAAAAGAGCCTCGGACGGGACGATCTTGACTTTGCCGCGACGGCGGAGGCCCTGGGCGAACTCTATCTCACCACCGGCAAGTATACGGACGCCGCGCTAGATTTCGAGGCGGCGCTCGCAGCCCGGGAAAAGTCGCTGGGCAGGGAGAGCCTGCCCGTCGCGCAAAGCCTGCAAAGCAAAGGCCGGCTGCTTTCTCTGCGCGGAGAGTACGACAAGGCGAAAAAGGTCCTGGATCGAGCGATCCAAATCGTGGAGCGTTTGCGCGGCGCCGACGATCCTGCACTCGCTCATGCCCTGACCAATCGCGCGAATGTGGACTCGAGCGTTGGAAACAATCAGGGTGCGGGGAAACTCTACGAACGCGCTCTTTCAATCTACGAAAAGCAAGGGCCCGCGCAGAACTCCAATATTGCCGCCGTCCTGGTCGATCTTGGGGAAGTCAGTGCTTACCAGGGACAGTTCGCCAACGCCGATCGATTCTTCGCACGGGCTCTGGCCATCGATGAAGGAGTACTAGGTCCCAATCATCCGGTCGTGGCCGAAATTCTGGTCTATCAAGCCGAGATCCTCGAACATAAGCGCCAGTACGATAAAGCGGTGGCCCTGCTGCAGCGCGCCCTGGCCATCCGCAAAGCGGCGGTGGGGCCAGACGACGTGGTCGTGGCCCTGGCCGACCACGACCTGGCCGCTGCTTACATTGTGAAGAAACAGTACGGTTCCGCGGAGTCCGTCGCCCGTGAGGCTGTCGAGATACGTGAAAAGGTGCTCGGCCCTCAACATCCGTGGGTCGCGGACTCGCTCGACGCCCTCGCGCAAGTCTACGCCATGGAAAAGCGCTACGATGAAGCGGAGCCGCTGTTCAAACGCTCTCTCGAGATCGAGCGCGCCGCCTACGGCCCGGCGAGTCCAGCGCTGGCCGACACTCTCGAGATTTACGCCTCTCTGCTGCGCATGATGGACCGGCGTGTGGAAGCCGATATTCTGGATGCTCGCGCCATGGTTGTGCGTGCGCAGTGGAAAGAGCGAACCGCCTCGTCTGATTAGGCCACAACACATCCTCCCGAGGAGAATGCGCCGGGGAAACCGACGGCGCGCGTGTGTGGGCTTGCCGCCGATTCGCGCCACCCGCGCCTGCGCCGATTTTGGATGACACCGATTTCCTGCTTGCGGATAATCGGCCTCGCCGGCCTGGCTCGAGCCGCGCAGCGCTAGGGCCATCGCCGGCGGGAAGTTCCCTGAGGAGGGACGGTTGGCGCGAATTTTGGATGTGGGCTGCGGGCCGAACAAATACCCCGGCGCCACCGGCGTGGACATGAATCCGAACACGGCGGCCGACGTCCTGTGCAATCTGGACCAGGGCGGCTTGCCCTTCCGTGACAACTCCTTCGATCAGGTCCGCGCCGAACACCTCATCGAGCATGTGGCCGACGTTATCGCCACGATGGAAGAATTCCATCGCGTGACGCGCCCAGGCGGGACGATTTTCATCCTCACGCCGCACTATACGGACTGCAATTCCTTCACCGACCCCACGCATCGCCGCCACCTGAACACCTATTCCTTCCACTACTTCTATCCGGGTGGCCGGCACGGGCGCAGCGAAATGTGGTACACGAAAGTGCGGATGCGCGAGGCGCGGTTGAAGGTGCGCTTGTTGCGGCTGTGGCGCGCGCTGGGGTTCGAGTTCCTGGTGAACCACAGCCGGATATTTCGTCAATTCTGGGAGCAGTATCTCAGCTTCGTGATCCGCGGAAAGCTGCTGGAATTCACCTTCGAGGTGATCAAGTGATGGAGCCGGCGCGCAGCGGCGCTCCTGATCCGGAAGTCCTCAAAGCCATTCGGCGGGATTGGGATTCGCGCGCACGGGAGGACGCGCGGCATTACATCAATTGGCCGGACATCCCCAATGAAGAGGGTGCATTCTTCGAATCGGGCCGGCAGGATTATCAGCGATTCGTTGCGCCGTTCTTGAAGCGCATGAATTTCGATTCGCGGGGCAAGACCGCGCTGGAAATCGGTTGCGGCATCGGCAGAATCGCGCGCTGGATGGCGCAGGATTTCGAGCAGTACATTGGCGTGGACGTTTCGCCGGAAATGGTGCGCAAGGCGGCCGCCTACGCTCTTCCCCATGCCACGTTCCAGACCGTCTCCGGCGCCGAGTTGGGAGACATCGCCGCCGGGTCGGTCGATTTCGTTTTTTCGCTGGGCGTGTTTCAGCATGTGCCCGACGGAAATGTCGTCGTGAGCTATTT
Source organism: Candidatus Acidiferrales bacterium (assembly GCA_046705825.1). Taxonomy (GTDB): domain Bacteria; phylum Acidobacteriota; class Terriglobia; order Acidiferrales; family UBA7541; genus Palsa-295. The sequence goes on along the minus strand of JBJKQB010000128.1, from coordinate 10,525 downwards.
CACGGAGATCGCGCGCGTGCTGCGCCCCGGCGGAATTTTTCGGGTGCAGGTGAAGGGACTCTGGGCGTGGCGCCTGGGTTCTCTGGCGCTGGAAGCCGGGCTCTCGAATAAGATCAAGGTGGGCACTATTCCGGCGCCGTTCCTGCGCGTTCGCCACCTGGACACCTGGCAGGGGACATCGATTTCCTCGCGCAGGGCGGTTCGCGAGTGCCGCCGCCGCGGCCTGAGCGTTGAAGAGATTGAAGGCAAGGGCACCGTGTTGATGTGGATCGGGGGCCGCCGGAATTGACTCGCGCGGTCCGCCTTTGGCGCGAGGTTCTTGGATGGATGAGAGATGCTGGCGCGTTTGATGTTCGCTGTGGTGGATTTTGCAGCCCGCAAAGGCTTGAGCGATCCTGCAGGAACGGACCGCCCCGCCAAGGAGCGCGCGCGCCGGACTGGCATTCGCGGCGAAACCTACGCCTACTGGTATCTGCGGCGGCACGGCTACGTCCTCGTCGCGCGCAATTACCGATCCCCCGGAATCAAGGGGGAAATCGACATGGTGGGCTACGACGGGGAGGTGCTCGCGTTTGTGGAGGTGAAAACGCGCGCGACCGCCACTGAGAAAGATCCGGCGAAGGTGCAGGCGCGTCCTGAGGACGCCGTGAACTGGGAAAAGCGCCGCAATTTGACGCGCATGGCACGCCAGTTCCTGCGCGCGCGCCGCATCGAGTCGGCCAATTGCCGCTTCGACGTGATGGCCATCGAGACCCGCGCGGGCACGCGGCCGCAGGTGCGCTTGCATAAGGGAGCCTTCACCGCGACGAGTTGAAGGCAGTGGCGCCGATGGGAACAGGGCGGGCGTGTGACGAGGATCGAAAGCGAAAATGGCAGGCTCCGGCTCGGTTCCTGACGCCTGCGCTTGCGCTTCATAGTAGAATAATCGTTTTTGAAGCGGCAGCGGCGCGGTGAGGCGCCCAGGAGGAAACGTTTGCCGGAACTTCGCAAGGACCCCATCACCGGGCGATGGGTAATCATCTCGACGGATCGGGCCAAGCGTCCGACCGATTTTGCGCGCGAGAGCGTGCAGATCAAGGGCAACCCCAATTGCCCGTTCTGCCCGGGCAACGAGGGAAAAACACCTCCCGAGATCCTGGCCTACGGCCGCAATGGAAACGGTCGCGACATGCCGGGCTGGTCGCTGCGGGTGGTCCCCAACAAGTTTCCCGCCCTGGGAATCGAGGGAGGGCTGGACCGCGAGGGAGAAGGCCTGTTCGACCGCATGAACGGAATTGGCGCGCACGAAGTGATCATCGAAACGCCGGACCACAGGCTCACCATGGCCACGCTCGCGGATCGCGCGGTCGAGGAAGTCCTGTGGGCCTATCGCGACCGCATGCTCGATTTGAAGAACGACCGCCGCTTCCGCTACATTCTCCTGTTCAAGAACCACGGCGAGCCAGCCGGAGCCTCGCTCGAGCACACCCATTCTCAGTTGATCGCGCTGCCCATCGTGCCCAAGCGCGTGCGCGAGGAAGTCGACAACTCCAAGCGCTATTACGATGAGAAGGAGCGCTGCATTTTCTGCGACATGATCCGCCAGGAGCTGGAAACGGGCACGCGCATCATCCAGGAGAGCGACTATTTCGTGGCCCTCGCGCCCTACGCGCCGCGCTTTCCTTTCGAGGCCTGGATCCTGCCCCGCCAGCACAGCTCCGCGTTCGAGAACATGCCCACGCCCTATTACGGCAACCTGGCCAAATTGCTTCGCGATTTTCTCAGCCGCCTGGACGCAACGCTAGGATATCCCTCCTACAACCACGTGCTCCACACGTCGCCTATCGGGGAGGAAATCAACGATCATTACCATTGGCACATCGAGATCATGCCCAAGCTGACCAAAGTGGCGGGTTTCGAGTGGGGCACCGGCTTCTACATCAATCCCACGCCGCCGGAAGAAGCGGCGCGCTTCCTGCGGGAGGCCAAGCAGCAGTAAGCTGCGGGAACTTCGCTTTCTCGATTTGTCTGGGGATGTGCCGCCCTGAACGAACCCGCCACAGCGGGCGCAGCGAAGGACAAAAGGCTCACGACAAAGGGCCGGACAGAGAAGAGAACACCGAGAGCGCTCGGGTAGCTAGTACTTCCGCAGCACCCCGACGACGCGCCCTTGAACGCGCACTTGGCTTGCGGGGACGATGATGGGCGCCATCTGCGCGTTGGCCGGCTGCAAGCGGATCTTCCCGCCCGACTCGCGATAGAAGCGCTTCACCGTGGCCTCATCTTCTCCCACCAAGGCGACGATGATCTCCCCCGGATTGGCCACTTGCGTTTGCTCGACCACGATGTAGTCGCCGTCCAGAATGTGATCGTCGCGCATCGATTCACCCTTCACCTGCAGCACGAACGTATTCTGCCCGCGCCCGAAATCGCCCAGCGAAATCGTCTCGCGATCCTCCACCGCTTCCAGCGGGCGTCCCGCAGCGATGCGCCCCGCCAGCGGCAACTCCACCGTGTGCCGGTCCAGGATTTCCTTCCTCACCGGCTGGGGCAGTTGCAGCACCTCGATCGACCGGCTCTGGTTGTACCCGCGCCGGATGAAACCCTTCTTCTCCAGGGTCGAGAGGTGCTTGTGCACCGTGGCCAGCGAGGTCAGCCGCATGCCTTTGGCGATTTCTTCGAAACTGGGCGAATAGCCGTGCTTATTGCTGAAGGTGACCAGGAAGTTGAGAACGTCCTTTTGCCGCTTCGTCAGCACCATTTGCTTCGCCTCCGCTCGTCCGGGCCCGCGCTCGTCCTTTAGGCACAACTTGCGCGCTCATTTGCGCCGCTGCCCTTCTCCGGACCTCAAAAACTCGACTCGGGGCATGCGGCGCCAATCCCGGCTCATCTTGCGCGGCTCCGCCGCTCGTTCAACTGGGTCAGACTGTAGGCGAATTAAAAGCGAAAGTCAATAGTACTTGAGGACAGGCGACTCATTGACAGTGGCTTTCAGGCGAGAGCGGCAGGGCGAGTTGGGGCCGAGTCGAAGTTGAAAGTTGAATCAGGTCTGGTCGATGAGGCGGTGGTGGATGGCGTAGAGGGCGAGTTCCAGGCGGTCGGAGACGCCGAGTTTGTCGAAAATGTTGTGCAGGTGGTTTTTGACCGTCTGTTCGCTGATGAACAGCTTTTCGCCGATTTCGCGGTTGCGGAAGCCCTGGGCCACCAGCTGCACAATCTCTTTCTCCCGGTCGCTCAGCAGTGGCTTTTCGCGGCGCATGCCCGCTTCGGCGGATTTCTTGAAGGCGTCGATCACTTCCGCGGTCATGCGGTTGTCCAGCCAGATTTCGCCGTCATAGACCTTGTGGATGCTCTTCAGCAGCAGGTCGCTGGCGGACTGTTTCAGCACGACGCCGCGGGCGCCCAGGCGCATGGCGCGGACGACGTCGCGGTCATCCTCCGCCGCGGTCAGCACGATGACGCGCGTGGGCAGCGACTCGAAGTTGACTTCCTCCAGGACCGCCAGGCCGTCCTTCTCCGGCATGCGCAGGTCGAGCAGGAGGATATCCGGCTTGAGCTTGGGCAGCATCTTGGTACATTCCAAGCCATTGGAGGCTTCGCCAACGATTTGGGTATCGTCGGAGGCTTCCAGAAGCTTGCGAAGACCATCCCGAAAGATGGCGTGATCGTCGGCGACGAGGATGCGAATGGCCTGTTTAGCTTTGCTCATCATCAAGTCAGTGGAATTGCAACGGTTAGACGCGCCCCATGGCCTGGGCTAGACTCCACCGTCAGCGTTCCCCCCACGCTCCTAGTACGTTCCTTAATGGAAATCGGGCCCAGACGGAGCCGGTCCAACTCTTCGCTATTGTATCGCCCAGAGAAGCTGAACCCCTGTCCGTTATCGTCTACAACTAAAAAGACTTTTGCCTCGTCTTGCCCTAGTTTTACCACGACGTGGCTGGCACTCGCATGCTTTTTTATGTTGTGGAGTGCTTCCCTGTATATCTGGAAGATTTCGCGGCAAAGGCGGTCGGGAAGGCGCAAATTGCGGTCTTCGATGAACAAATCGATGGCAATTGCGGACTCGTTGCGGAAGCGCTCGGCGAAGCCCAGCATGAGCTCCCGCAGGTCCGCGCTTTCGACGCGCAAGGGGCGCATGTCGTGGACCATGCGCCGGAATTCGACGCTTTCCTGCTGCAGGGTCTTCTGCAGCGAGGCGAGTTCCTCGCCCGGCGCCGTCCCGGAGAGTTTCCGGCGTAACACGTCGAGCTGGATGTTCAGGCTGAGCAGGGTTTGCAGGATGCCGTCGTGCAGATCGCGGGAAATGCGGCTGCGTTCCGACTCGACGGCGCGCGCGCGCAGGTTGCGCAGCAGGAAGATGTTTTCGAGCGGCGGGCCGATGTGCTTCACCACCTGCTCGAGCTGGCGCAGGTGGCTGGCGGAGAGACCACCCTTCGGATTCACCAGCAGAACGCGGCCCGTGGGGCGCCCGCAGGATTCGACCGTCGTGGCGTACAGACTCTTGGCCTGCAACTCCTCGCGCGCGGCTTCCGGGGGCGAAGGCAAGGCCCGGAAACGCTGGCCCGAGCGGCGATCCCAGCCGAAACCCGAGCCGGAGCCATTGCCGTTGCGGAACTGCCAGCCCAGGGAAACCTCAAGCGAGTCCATGAGGAAAGCCTCGCCACGGGAAAGCGGGGGTGTTTCGGCGGCTACGGGGTCGCGCTCGTTCGGGCGCACTTTCCACACGAACAGGCGCTCGAGGTCGTCGTCGCGCACGGCCAGCAAGGCTTGCTCGCAATCGAATCGCACGGCCAGTTCGCCTAGTGTCTGGCGAATGGACTCGCTGAGACCGCGGTCGAATTGCAGGAGGGCTGTAATCCTCTGCAGGAATTCCTGGCGATTGAGGTGCTCGCGTTCGCGCGCGCCCAGAAAGCCCATTCCCAGGCCCGAAACGACAGTGCCGAAGCCGATCAGCAGCCAGTGCGGCGCGTCGTGCCAGTGAATCGGTCGGGACCATCCCAGGCGAATGACGACCGCAGCGGCCGCAAGGCCCACCAGCGCGAGGACGGCACGAGCACGGCCGCGGGTGGCCAGCGCGAAGACGGCAAAGAGAAAGAGAAACCAAAACGCCGAGAGCGATGGCGTCAGATAGAAGAACGTGGCTAAGGCCACAAAATCCGCGGCCAGCGGAAAGCGCCAGCGGCGTTCGAGCGCAAAACGATCCGCCACGGCGTCGACCAGCGCGAACGCCAAATACACAGCGAGGAAAATGGCAGAGGACTTCCGAGCGGGCGCGCCGGATGTCTCGAGAAGAACGATCAGAGAAAGGGAAACGAGAACAGCGCGGCCAAGCGTAATCTGGCGCTCGAGGTAGAGGCGTTCTGTGCTGTCGAGGTACATCGGCGCGGCGGGAAACTCCCCCGGAAAAAGTCTAGCAATCCCAAAACGGCACGCAACTGAGTGTCCTCTTATGGGTAATGGCAGATTGAACCGACGAGCGGGTCGATGTCGGAACTGAAGCTCCGATCCCCCAAAGAAGCAATTCAAATAATGTTTGCTTCAGGACACTACTTGGGGACGAGCGTGACGCTGGCTGCGTCGAAACTTCGGCGAAGGTAGGCCAGGGGTATCACCGTCGTGACCGTAGCGTCCGTTACCGGCGCAGTGAAGGGCGAATTCGTGACGTCCTGACTGATCGGGTCGATGCCGACATCTGCCGGAAACGGGGAATAAGAAATGAGCTGCGGCTGGGTCGAAGAAAAGACCGGGTGGGACCCGTCCTGTGCAGCATGAAGAAAGCGATAGGAGACCTCGGCCAGGGGGAATCGAAATCCAGAACTGCACACCAGGAAGTAGGGAGGCCCGTCAGGTCCTCGGCTGGCGGAACATGCGCCGACGCGCGGGACAGTCACCGGACGATTTCCGAAAGGGATGTTCGAGGTTTGGGGATCACCGAACAGCGTCAAATAGAGCGAACCGCGAACCCTGAGCGGTTCGTCCTTCACTTTGAGGTAGAAGGTGCGATTGACCGTAGTATCCAGGGCAAACTCCCGGCCAGACAGAATGTCGCTTGCCGGTAGAATGCTTTTCGACTTCCACAGCGTACCGTCCGGCGCCTCAAGCGTGACGAAGAACCCCTCCACCTTGGCGGCGGTGTTGTGCGGCAGCCCGGTGATATCGAGGGGAAGGATGATGCGGACGCGATCATTGCGCTCGGTGATGGCTCGGGCGCTGTCGCCCGAATCGAGCGCCACACGAACGGACGCAGAATCCGCCCGCTGTCGCGACACCAGCGATTGAACTGCAAAAGCCGCAGGCCACGGTATCGCTAGCGTTCCCACAATTGCCAAAATGGCGATTCCAATCGTGAGTGCGCGGGTGGCAGTGGTACGCCGGCGCGAGTATTGCCAGAACAGGATGGCGAGCGCACCCACCGCGATTACCAGAAAGGCGTAATAGGAATTCACCCACTCGAAGGGGCCCAGGAAGGGTCCCAGGACATCACCGAGCGCGGTTCGTGGAGCGACGATGGCGACAAGTAAAGCGAAGACGAGCGGCGCCAGGACCGCGAACATCAACTGGACGAAACCAGTGGTGATGGCGGAGAGGCCCGCGATTGGCAGAAGAAACACCACCGTGAGCAAGACCTGGGTCCAAAGCAAGCCCGGCAGCTGGGTGCTCAGCGGATGCAGTCCATACGCGTGAACAATGATCGCATCGGCGAGCAGCATGGGGACGTTGATGAAGGCGATGATGAACAGGGCTTTTGCAAGCAGCAGGCTTTTCCAGGCGTAGGGCCGTGTGATCCAGAACTGGCGGTCGCCCGGCAAAGCCTCGGCATGAATAGCCCGCGCGATGAGCGTCCACCAGGCCAGCGGTAACAGGATTGTGACCAAGGTCCACGCGGCGTAATCATTCGCGCCGTGGGCCCGGCCGGCTCCCACAAAAGCGAAGGCCGCAACCGCGATGAGGACCACCGCGACCTCAAACCAAAGGTGCCGCGCGTCTTTCTTGAAAATATGCAGAGATTGTCGCATGCCGTCTACGCCCCCTTCCGGCCGGCCCTTGCGAGGGTGACGAAGATCTCGCGGAGCGGCATTGGGCGGACGGAGATTTGCGGCGCGTCGCCGAAAAGCTGATGAACTTCCGCCAGGGAGCGTTCGCGGTCAAAGCGCGTATCGATGAAGCGCACCACGCTCGCCGAGCATTCGACGTTCTGCCACGCCGCGGGCAGCGAGCGCGACGAGGGGAGCAAATTCTCGGATGTAATTTCGATTTCGCGAAAACGCTCGGCCAGGGACGTCATTTCCTCGGAAAATTGCAGGCGCCCGCGATCCAGATAACCGATATGGCTGGCGAAACTCTCCAGTTCGGAGAGATCGTGGGAGGAGATGAAGATTGTGGCTCCCTCGGCGGACTCCAGGACGCCCTCAATCAGTTCATCGCGAACCAGAGGATCCAGACCTGTAAACGGCTCGTCGAGAACAATCAGCCGGGGCCGGTAGGCGAGCGAAGAGGCCAGGGCCAACTTCATGCGCATGCCGTGAGACAAGTTCTTGATGCGGCGGTCGGGCGGAAGTTCGAAGTGCCGCAGCAGTTCGTCCGCGCGCGCCGCGTCCCAGGATGGGTAGAACGGCTGGAGGTAATTCATCAGGTATGCGACCGTCATCCATTCGGGCATCTTCTGGTTCTCGGAAACGTAGCCGATTTGCGCGAAATCTTCGGGGGAAAGCTTTCGCGAGTCGTGGCCGAACACCTCGGCCGTGCCCGCCGTCGCGCGGCAGGCGTTTATCAAGATCTTGATGGTGGTCGTCTTTCCCGCCCCGTTCGGGCCCACCAGACCGTAGACGCTGTTTTCGGGGACCCGCATGTTGAGGCGATCAAGAACGACGGTCTTGCGAAACCGCTTCGAGAGATCGCTTGCTCTTAGGATGTCGCTCATAGGCTGCTCCGTCCAGACGAGTCCAATGTCGAGCCACCGCTGACATCACGTCATTCAGGCTCAGCCCCAACCTTTTTGCTTCGACCAGGAACTGCTCTAGCTCCTCCTGAAGGAGATTGCTGCGCTCGGCCGCGGTGGAAGGGGGCTGCTTGGCGACCACGGTCCCGATGCCCGAATACACCTGAAGTACGCCCTCATCCACCAGGCGGGTGACCACCTTGTGGGCTGTATTGGGGTTGATCTTGAGGGCTGTACTGAGTTCCCGCACGGAGGGGAAGGGATCGCCGGGGCGCAACTGGCCCGCGACGATGGCCTTCTTGGCGGCATAGACGACTTGCTCGTAGAGGGAAGCGCCAGGCTCGAAGGAGACGCGGAATGGGATCACGCGTGTCTTATAACAGCTAGTACACATAATTGCAAGGCTGGAGAGGATGGGGCTGGTCAATCGCCTTTTTTGCCGATCGAGAAACTTGGCCGGGGATGGGCTCAGCAGCGAGGAAGCGCGGTTTCTGTGAGTTGATGAGCGGCTGGGTGACGCGCGATTTGCACAGGTGGCTGTGGAATTCACACGGAATCCACAGCGGCGTTCTATTGACGCGCGGTGCATAATCGTTTCAAGTAGCAGGGGCACGCGAGGGCCGCCGGTTTGGCGCAGCGATTCACGCGAAGAGAAGTGGGACGCATTCTCGGAGTGGAGCCGAGCCGCCTGCGCTATTGGGAGCGGCTGCGGCTGGTTCGCCCGCAGGCGCGCTGGGGCGAGCGCTTTTACGGTTTCGGCGACCTGGTCGCGCTGCGCGCACTGCAGCGCCTGGTCGCGCGGCACATTCCCGCGAAGCGCGTGCAAGACACGGTTACTTCCATCGAACGGCAGTTCGGAATGGCGGCGCTGCCTTTGCAGGAACTCACACTGGTCGAGCGAGGGCGCCGGCTGGCGGTGGTGCCGCCAGGGGCAAACGCGCCGTTCGATCCGCTGACCAAGCAATGGCTGCTGGCGTTCGAAACGGGGGCCGTTGCGGGCGAACTGCGCGCGATGGCGCCGCGCTCGGCGGAAGACCTCTTCCAGCGCGCGCTCGACTGCGAAGGCGACCCGGAAACTTTGGGAGAAGCCATCGAGAACTACCGGCAGGTGATCCAGGTGGCGCCGCACTGGGTCGAAGCGCACATCAACCTGGGCGTGGCGCTATACCAGATGGGCTGCGCGGCGGATGCCAAGTCCGCATTTGAGGCGGCGGTGCGGCTCGATCCGGACAATGGGATTTCGCGCTACAACCTGGGGTGCGTGTTGGAAGAGCAAGGGCAAATCGAGCAGGCCATCGAGCACCTGCGGCGAGCGGCGGCGCTGATGCCTGCGCACCCCGACGTGCACTTCAATCTGGCGCTGGCCTACGACAAGCGCCGCGAGCGAGCGCTGGCGCGCGAAGAGTGGTCGGCATACCTGCGCTACGCGCCCAACGGCCCGTGGGCGGAGCAAGCGCGCTCGCGGCTGCGGCAATATTCGCGGGGCGGCAAACCGAGCGCGCCGATTCCGTTTCCGCGCAAAGCGTAAATTCGCGAAATTCGAAAATCGAAAGTCGAAATTCGGAAGACTAACCGGAGTTCGAGTTTTGCGTTTTGCGTTTTGCGTTTTGCGTTTCGAGTTTCCAGTTTCGAGTTTCGAATTTCGAGGTTCGGATCTCTTCTACAGTTCGCGGAGGGAGACGGCGACCGGGCGCAGCGCGGCGCGCACGGCGGGAAGCAGCCCGCCCAGAACGCCCATCACCAGGGCGAACAATACCCCCTCCACCAGAAGGCCGAAAGTAATCTTGAAAGCGAAGGCGACGTTGGAGAAGGTCTGAAAATTCATGGTGCTGGTGGTCACGCCATTCAGCCGGAGGACGGCCACGCAGCCGATGATCCCGGCGATCACCGAAATCACGAGGGCTTCAAAGAGGAACGAGAGGATCACGTTCCAACTGGAAAAGCCGAGAGCGCGCATGGTGGCGATTTCGCGCCCGCGTTCGGAAACAGCCGAGTACATGGTATTGAGCGCGCCGAAGACCGCTCCAATGGCCATGATAGCGGCCACCAGCCCGCCGAGGACGGTGATCAGCCGGGTCATGGTGGAGGATTGCTTGGCGTAGTAATCCACTTCGCGTTCAACTTCCAGGTTCAGCTGCGGGTCCGAGCTGACCGCGTCCTTAAACTCGCGGAAGGCCGCGGGCGAAGTGAGGTGAACGGTGGCGGACTGAAAAATGTTCGGCGGGCGTTTCAGCACTTCGTTCAGGATGCGCGCGTCGCACCACACCTCCGAATCGAAAGAAGAGCCGCCTGCGTCGAACATTCCGACGACCTTCCAGTGCCCGCCGGCGAAGTTCACGGTGTTGCCGACGGTGAGCCCCTGATAGGTTTTGGAGGCGTTTTTGCCGACGACCAGCTCGTCCAAGCCGGGCGTGAACATGCGCCCTTGCACGATCTTCACGAATTTGCGAATTTCGAGGACATTGGGGGAAACGCCGCGCACCTGCACGTTGGCGTCGGTGCCGGTACTGATCAGGGGAAAGGGAATGACGCCGACGACTTCCTGCGTGAGCAGAGGCTGACCGGAAGCGTCGCGCGCCACGCCGGGCTTGTCCTGCACGACGC
>JBJKQB010000127.1:0-26388 GCA_046705825.1 Candidatus Acidiferrales bacterium | reverse complement strand
TCTGTGTGAACTTCAAGGGCTCGACGGCGGCCGTCTGCCAGGAAACATTGCGGAAATATTCTTCGACCGGGCGTCCGTTCACGGTGAACCGCGCCGGACCCGCCTTGATGTAGACGCGCGCAATGGCCTCGCGGCGGCGTCCTGTGCCATATAACTGCTTGCCCGCGGCGGCTGCGACGGGGCTTTCCGATGAACTCACTGCTCCTCCTGTTTAGTGCGCATCACGAAACTTTCAGGGCCACAGCCCGGTTCTCTGTCGAGGTATGGCGGGGCTAACATCCCGTCTGCCATGAGGTAACAATGCGAGCGGCTGAGGCTTCTGCCCGGCGTGGCGCGCCACCGCTTCCGCTCCCGCATAAACGCGCAATTTCTTTGCGCGACGCGCGCGGAGTTTGTTCTTCGGCAGCATGCCTACCACGGCTTCGCGTACGACCTCTTCGGGGCGGCGCTGCAGCAGCGACTTGACGGACACTTCCTTCAGCCCGCCCGGATAGCCGCTGTGTCGCCGGTAAACCTTCTGGTCGATCTTGTTGCCCGTCAGCCGGATCTTCTCGGCATTGAAGACGATCACGTGGTCGCCGCAGTCCATATTGGGAGTAAATTGCGGCTTGTCCTTGCCGATCAGCAGTCTTGCCACACGCGTGGCCAGCCGCCCGAGCACCTGCCCGTTAGCGTCCACCACAAACCAGTTCTTGCCTTCCGTCATCTCTTCCGCTTCCCGCCCTTTAGGAACATACGTCCGCATCAGCTTGGTCACACCTTTCCGTTCAAAAGACAAACCCTAACTTTAAGCTAGGCACTCGATTCTGTCAAACAAAGACTGATTTTAGGGCGCCGTTGGCTTTGGTGGGAACGAAAAGGCGAAGGTGGAGCGGCGGCAGCCCCGGACCCGAAGCTGTCGCCAGCCCACCTTCGCCCAGCAGAGGCAGTCTGCGGAGAAAAGGAGGAAGCCGAGACGAACTCTGTTTAGTCCGCCGAAGTAGCGGCCGGAGTGCGCGCGCGCGTATAGGACGGCTTGTCGTCCGCGTCGCCCGCATCGCCGGTCTTGTCGATCTCGATGGAGCCTTTGAAGTAGGCGCCATCCTCGATCATGATCCGCGCGGTGGTCAGATCGCCCACGACCGAGCCGTCTTTCTTAATCTCGATGCGGTCGCGTGCGCGGAGATTGCCCTTCACGTTGCCGTAGACGGCGACTTCGCGTGCGATGATGTCGGCGGTCACGCGAGCGCTGGCGCCGATGGTCAGCTTGCGGTCTTCCAGCTGAACCAGGCCCTCGACGCTGCCGTCGATCTGCAAATCTTCGTTTCCGGTAATTTCGCCCTTACTATGCAAGCTGGCGCCGAGCCGCGCCGTGGCGCCGCCGCTCGTCGTCGTTGGGTACGTCGAATCCAGTGCCATCGTCTTTGCCTCCCCTGAAAAGGATGTTGCGGTTGGTGCCGGTGGTGCGGTTGTCCTAGGTTGCTGCGGGAGCGGAGCTCGGGAAGGAGCGTCCGCCTTCTTATCTCCCCACATCTGCCCTCCTTGGGCCGTCCATCATCCAGCGACTGAAAAGCGGGTCTGGGGCTCCAAATCTAGACCTGCATAGTACAGGTGCCAATTCCAAAATGAAACGGTTGTGCTGTAGAGGTAATGGCGAAATTAAGGCAACAGGGCAGGAAGGGCGTCCGGCCATTGGACCCTGGGTCCACAGGCCACGGGCTAGCCTGATTTGGTTGAGGTGGATGGAGATTGCAGCCACAGAAAAGTCGCCGGGAAGCAACCACGCCTTAGCGCGTGAGTTCCGGGCTGGGCGACGGCGATTCGACGCCGGCGAGTTCGGGGATTTCGATGTGAATGACGGTTCCCTGCCCTTCCTGGCTGCGAATGTCCATTTTGAATTGGTCGCCGTAGAGCAGGCGCAGACGTTCGTTCACATTGGTGATGCCGATGCCGCCGCCATAGACTTCGCTAAGGCGCTCGGGCGCCATGCCGATACCGTTGTCCTCGATTTCCAGGGCCAGGCGTCCATCGACCAAATGAGCGCGGAAATAAATCTGCCCGCCCTCGAGGCGCGGGGCCAGGCCGTGCTTGATGGCGTTTTCTACCAGCGGCTGCAGCAGCATGCTGGGAACGAAGGAGTCGAGCGCGGCGTCGTCCACTTCCTTGAAGAACTGCAGTTTGTCGTTTCCGAAGCGGATCATTTCAATGCTGAGGTAGTCGTCGATGAAGTCGAGCTCCTCGCGCAGCGGGACGAAGGTCTCGTGCTTGCGCAGCAGCCGCCGCAGGATCTTCGAGAGGCGCAGCACAACGCCGCGCGCCAGGTCCTGATCGATGCGGATCAGCGAGGAAACGGTATTCAGCGTGTTAAACAGAAAATGGGGATTGATCTGACTGGTGAGCGCGTCCATACGCGCCTTGAGCAGCATTTGCTGGTTCTGTTCGAGGTTCATTTCCGTGCGCGTGTTGTTCCAGATCTTGATGGGGACGCCCACGGAAATCACGGACGTAAACACGACCAGGATCAGGAGTCCGGGCAGGGGAGGATACTCAGCCATCAGCCAGGCCGGATGCGCGCGCACGGCGTCAACCAGTAAAATGCGGCCCGATTCGAAGGCGGCGCAGGCAAACAGGGGAAGCATGGCCCAGTTCACTTTGCGGTGACGCACCAGTTTCCACAGCGATTGAGGAATGTTCAGCCAGAGGAAGGGGCCGAAACGCCAGATGTCTTCCTTTTCAGGCATCTGGTCGCGGATGACGCCGGCCAGCAAGCCCACCAGGGCGGCCACGGGACTCGAGAGCCACTCGTGCATCCCGAACGCCGGCAGGCTGATCAGCGAGCCGCCCAGCAGGCCAACCATGCGGCCACCCACGATGCCCATCAGGAACGATCCTTCCAGCATCAAATCGAAAAATGGATAATGGCCGACGATGCGCAGGATGACGCCGAGCGCCAGGGGAGGGACCAGAAACAGCAGCAGCATGGCCTTTTGGTCAGGGTTGCGGTTCTCCGTGAAGAGCAGCTTGCGGAACGAGCGGAAGCGCACGAGCAAGGCCGCCAAGGCCGCCGCCCAGCACACTTTCAAGAGCAGGGTGAGCAGGAAATCTTTTAGCGTGGGAACGTTGCTCATGCCTCGAGAAGGCGGGAGAAGGCGCCTCTGCCGCTAACTTATCCGAGGCCGTCGGGGATGTAAAGCCGTGCGGCGCGGATGCGTCCCAGGAGAGCCACGGCAGCCTGTTATAATGCACAGTTCCATGAATCGACTATCCAGGGTGAAGGCGCGCGTTGTCGCCCGGGCCGAACTGCCGACTTCGTTCGGGCGTTTCGCCATCTTTGCGGTGCAAGGCGCGCGGCCCGCCGATGAGGCAGTCGCCATCGTGCATGGCAAGCTGAGCGGCGCCCGCAACGATGGGCGCGCGAGACCGCCTTTGGTGCGCGTGCACTCGCAATGCTTGACGGGAGATGTATTTGAGTCGCAGCGCTGCGATTGCCGCGCACAACTCGAGTTTTCGCTGCGCAAAATCGCAAAGGAACCGGCCGGAATCGTCCTCTATCTGCCGCAGGAGGGCCGCGGGATCGGGCTGATCAACAAAATCAAGGCATACGAATTGCAGGACGCCGGCCTCGACACGGTGGAAGCGAACCGGAAATTGGGTTTCGCGGCGGACACGCGCGATTATGAGTTTGCCGCTGAAGCATTGAAGGCGCTGGGCGTGCGCGCCGTGCGCTTGCTATCGAACAACCCCGACAAGGTCGAGCAGATCGAGAAATCGGGCGTGCGCGTGGTCCAGCGGGTTCCCTGCCGGCCGCCCACCAGCCGCCGTTCCCGCGCCTACCTGCGCACCAAGCGCGAAAAACTCGGCCACCTGCTCGCCGATCTGTAGACGATGACCAGCCATCGTCCGACGCCGGATATGATTCTGCCGCGGGACGGCGGATTGCTTGTGGGACGGGTTTGGATGCCCGCAGCACAGGGTGGCGAGCCGCTGGTTGTGGCTCTTGCCGGTCAGAGCGTATTCGATGTGACGCGCCGGTTTGGCAGCATGGCCGGAGTGCTGAATGACCCGCGCCCCGCGGTAAATGCGCGCCCGCGCCCGAAGATTGATCGGCTCCTCGGCTCGCTCGCCGATTTTCTCGCAGAATCTCCGGGAGCGCGCACGTCCGCAGACCAGCCGCATCTGCTCGCGCCCTGCGATCTGCAGCCCGTCAAGGCCAGTGGCGTCACTTTTCTCGTGAGCCTGAAGGAGCGCGTGATCGAGGAAGCTGCGCGCGGAGATCCGGCGAAAGCGGCATCGTTACGGCGCGAACTGAGCGCTGAACTCGACCAGCGGCTATCGAATATAAAGCCGGGAAGCGCTGAAGCGGCTGCAGCGAAGGAATGGCTGATCGCAAATCATCTCTGGTCGCAATATCTGGAAGTGGCGATCGGGCCTGACGCGGAGATCTTCAGCAAAGCCCCGCCGATGAGCGCGGTGGGCGCGGGGTCGAACATCGGAATTTTGCGGCGGTCGGAGTGGAACAATCCGGAACCGGAGGTGGTCCTGGCGATCAGCCGCTCGGGGAAAGTGGGTGGCGCGACTCTGGGCAACGACGTGAACCTGCGCGATCTCGAAGGCCGCAGCGCGCTCCTGCTGGGCAGGGCCAAGGACAACAACGGGTCGTGCGCCATCGGCCCTTTTCTTCGGCTGTTTGACGAAACCTTCGGCATGGACGACGTGCGCGCGGCCGAGATTTCGCTGGATATCGAGGGCCCGGACGGCTTCACGTTGCACGCCGTCAGCCGCATGCGAGAAATCAGCCGCGATCCGGAAGATCTCGTCCGGCAAACGATCGGGCCGGATCATCAGTATCCCGACGGCGTGATGCTTTTCCTCGGCAGCATGTTCGCGCCGACGCAGGACCGCGAACGGCCGGGCCGCGGGTTCACACACAAAGTGGGCGATATCGTGCGCATCTCATCGCCGAAATTGGGGACTCTGGCGAACCGGGTCGACTATTGCAATGCGATTGAGCCGTGGACCTTTGGGATTGCCGAGCTTCTCAAGCGCTCGCGGAGCACCACGCAATAACAGTTAGCACTGCTCGGACGAATCTGGCTGAAACGAAATTTTCTCTCCCGACGCTAGCGGCCAAGAACAACCGCAATTCCAGCAAGAATCAAATCGAGTTTTGACTGAGGAAGTTTAGCCACGCGCCGGGCAAGCAAGGCCTTATCGAGCGCGACGATCTGAGAGACATTAGCGACCGAGTCCTTCGGCAGCGAGGTCACTCCAGCCACCAGAAGCACATTGCCGGGAGCCGAGGCCCACTTGGTATTGCTAGTGAGGGGAACGCACACAACCGTGGCTATACGGCTTCGATTGAGCGCATCGCCCTGGACCACGATGACTGGACGGCGGAAGCCTGCGCCTGAGCCCGTCGGCGCCGGCAAATCGGCCCACCAGATCTCACCCTGCGAAATTACCACTCGGTCCGCTCGAGAATCCGGCGGCTGGCCGCAGCCACGAACGGGTTCTGCGCTTCCCCGATCTCGGCGCAAGCCTTGTCCATTGCTTCGGTCACCTCGTCGGGCGCATGACGCGCGAGATACTCTTTTAACGCGTCGCTGAACACACGACTGCGGGACCGCTTGGTTCGCCGCGCGAGGCGCTCGGCACCCTGGAAAATATCGTCGGGAATCGAGACCGCCGTTTTCATACCAAAAGTATAATCGAAGTGCTGGCCCAAGCCAACCTTGAGGAGCAAGAGGAGCGGCTAGCCGCCGCCGACGAATTGGACGATTTCGAAGCTGTCGCGGGGCTGCACCTGGGTGTCGCCCCAGCGCGCGCGAGGCAGAATATCAAGGTTGCGCTCGATGGCGACGCGCTCCGGCTTCATGCCGATGTGATCGAGCAAAGCGGCAACCGTAAGGCCATCCGGAATTTCCTGCGATTCGCCGTTGATTACGATTGTCATTCGTGCCGCTCCGTACGCGCCCGGCCGCCCAAGGCAACGCGCGCAGCGAAGAGCGCGCAGCGATCCCGCAACGGCCGCGAAACCTTCAGGCCGATTCGCGCACCGGCTGCCGCGGATTCGAGCGCATTACATAACGCAGTTCGCACGCGCCATGCTCAGCCCTGGCCTGGATCACCAAAGCCAGCCCGCCTTTCCCCAGTTTAGGCATGGGAAAGCGAATTTGCACGCGGCCTTGCTCGTCCGTCGTGCCGGCGTGGCGTGTTTCATCCAGCGAGCCCTCGATCAACGCCTCGACTCGAGCGTAGGACAAGGGCTGCTGATCGGTTCGCCGCAGGATTTCCACCTGCAGGGAGATGCTGCCTGCCGTCAGCCAGGATTCCGGATTCAACAGCTGGAGCTGAATTCCAGCGGGCTCAGGTTCGCGCTCGGGCTCGGGCTCGGCTTCGGGCGCCGGTGCTGCGGCAGCCTCGGGCGCAGGTTCGGATTCAGGTTCAGGTCGCAGTTCGCGCGGCGGAGTCTCTTGAGCCGTTCCTTTGCCGGACGAACCTCCGTTCAAGTTTCCCGCGCGCAAATCCTCGATCACGCAGCGGTGCTGCTCTTCCACACGCTCGCGCAGCTCTTCATGCGTGAACTCGGGCGAATCGAGAAAATGCCCGTAATTGGAGTTGCGCCGGTGCACCACGCGCCCATTCTGATAGACCATGGTGTCGATCACCGGCCGGTTGGGCCCGCGATCTTCGGTCTGGACATGGTACACGCGCTCGCCGACACGAACGTCGGTATTGAATCCCGAACTCATGATCCCCGCTTGTAGGTGCAGAAAAAAGAATACCCTGAAATTGCGGAGTTCAATTGACCGATGTGTGCTCGCGCCGCTATTATATCAACTCCCTTTCGCGCACATGGGAGAGGGACCCAAAATGCAAAGCGGCTATTTGGACACATACGCTCCTCTTCTGCTCATGTTCCTGCTGGCCTGCGGGCTGGCCGGCGCGCTGGTGGCCGTCTCGACGCTGGTTGGCAGGCACAAGCGCACGCGGGAGAAGGACCAGCCGTATGAGTGCGGGATACGCCCGACGGGCGACGCGCGCGAGCCGTTTTCCGTTCATTTTTATATGGTGGGGCTGGTCTTCATTCTGTTCGACATCGAAGCGATTTTTTTGTATCCCTGGGCGCTGGTCTACCACGATCTGAACCTGTTCGGTTTCGTGGAGATGGTGCTCTACATTGCAATCTTGCTTGCTGGTTACATATTCCTGTGGAAGAAGGGCGCGCTCGACTGGAACAAATGACGCGGCGCCGCCCCTCGGGAACCAATTCATAGTGGAAGCTCAGCAAAACGGCACAAATCCGGCAGTGCAGAAATTAAGAGAGTGGAACGCTTCCGCCGCCGCCCAAGTGATTGAGTTTCGCGGCGAGACGACGGTCGTTGTTCCCCGCCAGCATCTCTTGGGCGCCGCGGAATTACTGGCGGGTGAGCCCTCCCTTCGATTTTCTTTTCTTTCCGACCTGAGCGCCGTGGACCGCTTCCCGCTCGAGCCCCGCTTCGAAGTGAATTACCACCTGCTTTCGATCGAAAAGCGCTTGCGCTTGCGCCTGAAGGTGAAACTTTCGACGGCCGATCCGGTGGTGCACTCGGTCACGCAGATCTGGCCCACCGCAAACTGGCACCTGCTCGAGGTCTTCGACATGTTCGGCATCCTGTTCGAGGGCCATCCCGATTTGCGCCGCATCCTGATGCCTGACGACTGGGAGGGCCATCCGTTGCGCAAGGATTATCCGACGGAGGGGTATCGCTGATGGACAAGACCGACTCGGCGAAAGCGCCTCCGGCTGTGACCGCAGCGACCGCCGTCGAAAACGCCGCGCCCATGGAAAAGACCATGGTGCTGAACATGGGGCCGCAGCACCCTTCCACGCACGGCGTTTTGCGCGTGATTCTCGAGCTGGACGGCGAAACGGTGCTCAAAGCCAATCCCATCATCGGGTACCTGCACACCGGGATCGAGAAAAGCTGCGAATCGAAAACGTACTCGCAAGTCATCACGCTGACGGACCGCATCGACTATCTGGCGCCGCTCTCCAACAACCTCGGCTATTGCCTGGCGGTGGAAAAGCTGCTGGGAATCGAAATCCCCAAGCGCGCGCAATATATCCGCGTCCTGCTGACGGTGCTGACGCGCATCGCTTCGCATCTGGTCTGGCTCGGAACGCACGCCATCGATCTGGGCGCGATGTCCGTGTTCCTCTACGGCTTCCGCGAGCGCGAAGAGATCATGAAGATTTTCGAGTACGTCTCCGGCCAGCGCATGATGACCAGCTATTTCCGCATCGGCGGGCTGGCGCTGGAGCCTCCGCCGGGCTGGCTCGACCGCGTCAAGCGCGTCGTCGATTCCTTGCCCGGGCATATCGACGAATACGAAGACCTACTCACCAATAACCGCATCTGGATCGCGCGCACCAAGGGCATCGGGCTCCTGAGCGCGCAGGACGCGATCGCGATGGGCGTTTCCGGGCCGCTGCTGCGGGCCAGCGGCATCGCCTACGACGTGCGCAAGGCGTTTCCCTATTCGAGCTACGACGAATTCGATTTCAACATTCAGACGCAGACCGGCGGGGATTGCTACGCGCGCTACCTGGTGCGCATTGCGGAAATCCGCGAAAGCATCAAGATCGTGAAGCAAGCGATGGCGAAAGTGCCGGCCGAAGGTCCGTTCTGCGCGGAAGTGAAGGGCATCATCCCGCCGTCGCGCGAGGAAATGAAGACCTCGATCGAAGGCCTGATCTACCACTTCAAGATCTTCACCGAAGGTTTCGCGCCGCCGCCGGGCGAAGTCTATCAGGTGATTGAATCGCCGAGGGGGGAGCTGGGCGTGTACGTGGCGAGCGACGGCTCGCCGAAGCCGTACCGCGTGAAGTTCCGCACGCCCTCGTTCGTCAACCTGCAGAGCCTGCCGAAGCTGGCGGCGGGCCGGTTGATCGCCGACTTGGTCGCCTGCATCGGCACCACCGATATCGTTCTGGGAGAAGTGGACCGCTGATGGAATTCCCGCCGCAGCTCGAACAAAAATTCGCGCAGTTGATCGGGCGTTATCCGGTGAAGCGCTCGGCGCTGATTCCGATGATGCTGTACGCGCAGGATTACTACGGCTCGCTGAGCGACGATGTGCTCACCGAAATCGCCAAACGCCTCGACTTGAACGCCACGCAGGTGACGGAAACCCTCGCCTATTACTCCATGCTGCGACGCAAACCCGCCGGACGCTACCACATCCAGGTCTGCACGAACATTTCCTGCATGCTGCGCGGCGGCAACGAACTCTACGCGCACCTGCAAAAGCGGCTGGGGATCGGCAACAAGGAAGTCCAGCCCAGCGGGACTTTTTCTCTGGAAGAAGTCGAATGCATGGGCGCGTGCACCGGCGCTCCCGCCATCCAGGTGAACTACGACTTCTACGAAAATCTCGATCCGGAAAAGGTCGACGCGATTCTGGAGCAGATCGAAGATGGCCGCCATCCCGCGCCCGAGCCGGTTACCTCCGGGTCGGTGCACGAGCGGCATCCCGCGGAAGTGCCGGTCATCAGCCGCCGCTTCGGCATTCCCAATTGCAAATCGATCGACGTCTACCTGAAGCACGAAGGCTATCAGGCGCTCGAAAAAGCCCTGAAGCAGATGACGCCCGAGCAGATCATCGACGAAGTCAAGAAATCGAACCTGCGCGGGCGCGGCGGCGCGGGTTTTCCAGCCGGGATGAAGTGGAGCTTCGTCCCCAAGGATGTCAACAAACCCAAATACATTCTGGCCAACTGCGATGAAAGCGAGCCGGGAACCTGCAAGGACCGCCCGCTGATGGAAATGGACCCGCACCAGTTGATCGAAGGCATGACCATCGCGGGCCGCGCGGTCAACGCGCATCAAGGCTATGCCTACGTGCGCGGCGAATATCGCTACGTGATCGACATTCTGGAGAAAGCGGTTGCGGAAGCGTACGACCGCGGCTATCTCGGCAAGAACATTCTGGGCAGCGGGTTCGATTTCGATCTCGCCGTCCACACCGGCGCGGGCGCGTACGAATGCGGTGAAGAATCGGCGCTGATGGAGTCGCTCGAGGGCAAGCGCGGCTATCCGCGCATCCGCCCGCCGTTTCCGGCCGTCGTGGGCCTCTACGGCTGCCCCACCGTCATCAACAACGCGGAAACGCTCAGCTCCGTGCCGCCCGTGATTTTGCGGGGCGGGGAATGGTACGCGGGGCTCGGCACGCCGCGCAACGGAGGGACGCGCCTGTTCGCGATTTCCGGGCACGTCAACAAGCCGGGGATTTACGAGCTGCCGATGGGTTTCAACCTGAAAAAAATGATTTACGAAGTAGCCGGCGGAATCCCCGGCGGCAAGAAGCTGAAAGCTGTGGTTCCCGGGGGCAGTTCGTGCCCGCTGCTGACCGCCGAAGAAATCGATGTGGCCATGGACTTCGATTCCGTCGCGAAAATTGGCTCGATGCTTGGCTCGGGCGGCACGGTCGTCATCGACGAAGACACCTGCATGGTCGATGTTGCGCGCCGCATCATGCATTTCTACGCGCACGAATCCTGCGGTTGGTGCATTCCCTGCCGCGAAGGCACCACTTGGCTGCGCAAGATGCTCGACCGCTTCCACGAAGGCGGCGGGCGCGAGGAAGATATTCCGCTGATCGACGAACTGTCGAAGAACATGCTGGGCCGCACGTTCTGCCCGCTGGGCGACGCGGCGGCCATGCCCACGATCAGCATCGTCAAGAAATGGCGCAACGAATTCGAGGACCATCTGCACGGCAAGTGCGCTTATAAATCGGCGGAAGGAGTCCTCGTTGGGCGTTAGCCGGATCCCAATCAGTCTTTAGAGAAAATGGCGGAAGAAAAACAAATCACGTTCAGCATCGACGGCCGGCAGGTCACCACCGCAGCCGGCACGCTGGTCATCAACGCGGCCAAGGCGCAAGGAATCGAAGTTCCGTCGTTCTGCTATTACCCCGGCCTGTCGCTGCAGGCCGCTTGCCGCATGTGCCTGGTCGAAGTGGAGAAAATGCTCAAGCTGCAGACCGCCTGCACGCTGGTGGCGACCGAAGGCATGATCGTCCGCACCGATACGGAGAAGGTGCACAAGGCGCGCAAGGACATGATCGAGTTCCTGCTGTCGAATCATCCGCTCGATTGCCCCGTGTGCGACAAGGGCGGCGAATGCGAATTGCAGGATATGACCTTCCGCTACGGCCTGGATCGCACGCGCTTCATCGAGGAAAAGCTGCACTATCCGGAAGAGAAGTGGTCGCCGCTGGTCTACTACGACGCGCCGCGCTGCATCCTTTGCTTCCGCTGCGTACGCGTGTGCGACGAAGGCATGGACGTCAAAGCGCTCGGCGTGGGCGCCCGCGGAGTGCAGTCCGTGATTCTGCCGAACACCTCCGGGGCGCTGGCCTGCGAAGAATGCGGCATGTGCATCGATATCTGTCCCGTCGGCGCGCTCACCAGCGGCACCTATCGCTATCAGACGCGCCCGTGGGAAATGACCTACGTTCCCAATCCCTGCACGCATTGCTCGAACGGCTGCAAAACCACTCTTAGCGTGCGCAACAACGAAATCCTGCGCGCGAATAATCGCGACCATTCCGGAATCAACGGCGAGTTCCTCTGCGCCAAGGGCCGCTTCGGTTTCGATTTCACTTCCCATTCCGAGCGCGTGCGCCAGCCGCTCGTTCGCCGCAACGGCAAACTCGAGCCCGCCGGCTGGGAAGAGGCCATCGAGGAAGTGGCGCGCCGCCTGAAGCAAGTCCACGAAAAGCACGGCGGCAACGCGATCGGCGTGATCGGGTCGAATCACACGACGAACGAAGAAAACTACCTGCTGAACCGGCTGGCGCGCGTCGCGCTCGGCACCAACAACATCGACCATCACCGCACGGCCGATTACGCCGGCCTGGCCGCGGTGCTCGGCCCGAAAGCTGCCGATTGCGGCGCGTCGATGGTCGACATTTGCGCGGCGCAAGCGGTTTTGCTGATCGGCAACGATGTGACCCAGCAGAATCCGCTGGTGGCCTGGCAGATCCGCACCGGCGTGCGGCATCACGGCCAGCGGCTGTACGCGATCAACGGGAAAGACGGCAAGATTCATCGCCAGGCCCTGCTGGCGGTCGAAGTCCCGAAGGATGCCGAAGGTGACGCGCTGCACTGGCTCGCGTCGGGCGAAGGCGCGTTCGATGCAAACGTCTCCGCCGAACTGTCGAACCTGAAGGCCGCGCTCGAAAAGGAAACGGATGTTCTGATTCTGTTCGGCGCGAACATTCAGGGCGCGGCAATCCGCGACCTGGTCGCTTTCGGCTCGCGCCTCCCCGGAAGAACGCGCTACATCCCCCTGGGCGATTACGCGAACTCGCGCGGCGCCGCCGAAATGGGCATCCTGCCCGACCGTTTGCCCGGCTACGCGCCTCTTGCGGACAAAGCCGAGCGCGCGCGTTTCGGCAAGCTGTGGGGCGGCGATATTCCGTCCGCGCCCGGCTTGACCGCGCGCGGCATGATGGACGCTGCCGTTTCTGGAAAACTCAAAGCGCTTTACGTCGTTGGCGCGAATCCGCTGAAAACTTTCGCTGTTGCCGCGCCCGACCGCATTGCCGGGCTGGAATTGCTGGTCGTGCAGGACATGTTCCTCACCGACACCGCGCAGCGCGCGGACGTGGTCTTGCCCTCCGCATCGACCTACGAAAAAGACGGCACGTTGACCAATACCGCCGGTGAAGTGCAAGCCACGCATCGCGCCATCGACCCGCAGGGCCCGCGCAGCGATTACGACCTGATTCGCATCCTCTCGCATCAGCTGGCCATGCTGGGCGTGGGCTCGCCCATTCGCTTGCGCACGCCGGAGGCGGCCTTCGATGAAATTCGCCAGCATATCGGCGGCTACGACGTTTCCGTGGCGCAGCTGCTCGCCGATCGCGCCCAGCTCACGCGCGCGGCCTGCAAAACCGCTGAGGCATCGTATGATGTCGCGCCCGGAGTCATTTTTTCTGCCAACGATTTTCTGTTTACCAGCGGCACTCTGGGCCGTTTTTGCTCGAAACTCAATTCCACCGACGAGGCTAAAGAAGCTCCGTGGACTTCATCTCCAACCACGCAGTCCTGGTGGTATCGTTAATTAAAATCGCCGTCCTGCTGTTCGTGGTGATGACGGCTCTGGCGTACTTGACCTGGTTCGAGCGCAAAGTCGTCGCGCGCATCCAGTCGCGCTGGGGGCCGTACTATGTGGGCGCGCACGGTTTGCTGCAGCCGCTGGCCGACGGCCTGAAATTCCTGTTCAAGGAAGATTTGACGCCGCCCAGCTCAGACCGCTTCGTCTACGTTCTCGCGCCGTTTCTCGCGCTGTCGCTGGCGCTGACCACGCTCGCGCTGATTCCCTTCGGCCCGCCCAGCGTGCAGGTGCTGGGCCAGCCGGTTTTCGTGATCGCCAATTCGAATATCGGCCTGCTGTTCCTTTTCGCGATCACGTCGATCGGCGTGTATGGCGTCGCGCTGGCCGGCTGGTCCTCGAACAGCAAGTACCCGCTGCTGGGGGGCCTGCGCAGCTCCGCGCAAATGATCAGCTACGAAGTCTCGCTGACGCTTTCCGTTGTGGGCGTGCTGCTGCTCGCCGGATCGTTCAGCTTCAACGGCATCATCGAGCGCCAGGCGGGAAATATCGGCCACTGGAACATCTGGCCGCAGATCGTCGGCTTCCTCTGCTACATCACCGCGGCAATCGCGGAGACCAACCGCGTCCCCTTCGATTTGCCCGAGGCGGAAACCGAACTTGTCGCCGGCTTCCACACCGAGTACTCCAGCTTCAAGTTCGCCATGTTCTTCATGGCCGAGTACGCGAACATGATCACCGTATCCTGCCTCGCCACGATTCTTTTCTTCGGCGGCTGGCTCTCGCCGCTTCCGAATTCATGGACCTGGCAGCTCTATCTCCCGGGCGCGGGCTTGGTCGCTCTCGGGCTCTATTGCGCGTATGACACGGTGAAGGAAATGCGCGGCATCGCGCGCCTTCAGCTCGGCGTGGTCACGTTGATGGCGCTTGTTGCGGGAGCGATTTGCCTGATGCCGCCGGTAATGCACGTCATCCAGGGGCCTTTCTGGTTCGTGGCCAAGGTCGGCCTGTTCATCTTTTTCTACGTGTGGATTCGCGGGACGCTCCCGCGCTTCCGCTACGACCAGCTGATGTCCTTCGGCTGGAAGCTGCTGCTGCCGGTGTCGCTGGCGAATCTGGTGGTGACGGCGCTGGTGATTCTCCTGGTGAAACGGTGAAACGCGCATGAGCTTTCCGGTTCTTTTGTTCTTCATCTGCGCGGCGATGGCCGTGCTGGGCGCGATCTTGCTGATCGTGGCGCGCGAGCCGATTCACAGCGCGCTTTCGTTGATCCTGGTGATGGTTTCTCTGGCGGTGCTCTACTTGCTGCTGGGAGCGGAATTCATTGCCGCCGTCCAGATCATCGTCTATGCCGGCGCGATCATGGTCTTATTCGTCTTCGTCATCATGCTGCTGAATGCCGGCGTGGAAGAGCGCACCAACTGGAGCAAGATGGCCAAATATGCGGGCATGCCGCTGGCGATCTTTCTGCTGCTGGAAATCGCGCACTGGGTCTGGCGCGCGTCCGTAGGCGCAAAAGTGGCGAACGGCGCGGGAGCGGCGCACGCTGCATTCTCCACCCACGACTTGGCCATGGCGCTGTTCAAGCAGTACCTGTTTCCGTTCGAGGCCACTTCGATCCTGATCCTGATCGCGATTCTGGGAGCGCTGGTGCTGGCGAAGAGGAGCGAATAGCGTGGTTCCGATTTCGTATTACCTGGTGCTGAGCGGGGTTTTGTTCGGGCTGGGCGTGATCGCGTTTATTTTCAAGCGCAACATCATCACCATTTTCATGGCCATCGAGCTGATGCTCAACGCCGTGAACCTGGCGTTCGTGGCCTTCGCACGCGCCCGCAATCAGCTCGACGGCCTGGTGTTCGTCTTTTTCGTCATTGTCGTGGCGGCGGCGGAAGCGGCGGTGGGCCTCGCGATCGTCATCGTCATTTCGCAGAATCGCCGCTCGCTGAACGTGGAAGACGTGAATCTCCTGAAATTCTGAAAAAAGAATGTTTATCCTTCATCATCTCTGGCTGATTCTTGCGCTGCCCCTGGCGGGCGCGGCGATCAACGGCCTGCTGGGCTGGAAATGGCCCAAGGCCGCGGTCAACTCGGTTGGCGTCGGCTCTGTCGCGCTCTCTTTTCTCTGCGTGCTCGAGATGATCCGCGAATTCCTGCAGCTCGGCGCGTCGCAGGTTCCCTACTTCGAAAAATATTTCAACTGGATCAGCGCCGGAATCTTCAAAGTGGATTTCGCGCTGCAGGTCGACCAGTTGACCATCGTCATGCTGCTGGTGGTGACCTTCGTCAGCCTGTTGGTGCACATCTACTCGACCGGCTACATGGCGCACGAAGGCGGCTACGCGCGCTTCTTCTCTTACCTGAACCTGTTCGTCTTTTTCATGCTCACGCTGGTCCTCGCCGCCAATCTCGTCCTGATGTTCGTCGGCTGGGAAGGCGTCGGCCTGTGCAGCTATTTGCTGATCGGCTTCTGGTTCCTCAAAGATTCGGCCGCCAGCGCGGGCAAGAAAGCATTCATCACCACGCGCATCGGCGACTTTGGCTTCACCGTCGGCATCCTGCTCGCCTTCTGGACCTTCCACTCCATCGATTTCGGTACGGTCTTCCACCAGGCCGCCGGCATGCCCGTGGAAAGCGCGGCCGGCTTCGGAACCCTGACCGTGATCTCCCTGCTGCTGTTCGCCGGCGCGGTCGGAAAGTCCGCGCAGATTCCTCTCTACGTTTGGCTGCCCGACGCCATGGAAGGCCCGACGCCCGTCAGCGCGCTGATCCACGCTGCCACCATGGTCACCGCGGGTGTGTACATGGTCGCGCGCATGCATCCGCTGTTTTCGCGCGCGCCGCTGGCCATGTTCGTGGTGGCCGCCGTCGGCGCGGTCACCGCCTTCTACGCCGCCACGATTGGCGTGCTGCAGACCGACATCAAGAAAGTTCTCGCTTACTCCACCGTCTCGCAGCTCGGCTACATGTTTCTCGGCTGCGGCGTGGGCGCATACGCCGCGGGCATTTTTCATCTGATGACGCACGCCTTCTTCAAAGGTCTGCTCTTCCTCGCCGCGGGCTCCGTGATTCACGCCATGGGCGGCGAGCAGGACATGCGCAACATGGGCGGCCTGCGCAAAAAAATTCCGGTCACCTACTGGACCATGCTGGCGGCCACGCTGGCCATCGCCGGCATTCCTGGCTTTGCCGGTTTCTTCAGCAAGGACGAAATCCTCGAGGCGGCTCGCAACAGCTCCGGCGCCACTGTGTGGCTCTGGGTACTCGGCATCGTCGCTGCGGGCCTCACTTCGTTCTACATGTTCCGGCTGATTTTCCTGACGTTCTTCGGCAAGCCGCGCTACGACGAGCACAAAGTCCACGTGCACGAATCGCCGCGCAACATGACCGTTCCGCTGATCATCCTCGCGATCTGCTCGGTCGCGGGCGGATGGTTTGCCGCGCCGCATCTCGTCGGCGGCACGGATTATTTCGAGGCGTTCCTGCATCCCGTCTTCGCAGCCTACGCGCCCGCTTCAGCCGTGATCACGCCGGAAGCGGCTGCAAGCTCGGGCCTCTCGATGGCCCTGCTGCACGCTCTGGTCGGCATTCCGGTAATCCTCGCGCTGCTCGGCCTGTTCTTGGCCTGGTGGTTCTACATCCATAAGCCCGACGCAGCCCGGCGCGCGAAGGAGAGCCTGCGCGGGCTGTATGCGCTCGTTTACAACAAGTATTTCATCGACGAAGTGTACGCCGCGCTGATCGTCAATCCGCTGCTGTGGATTTCCACCCACGTGCTCTGGCATGTGGTCGACGAAAAAATGATCGACGGCACAGTAAACGGCACGGCTCATGCCGCTCGCGGGCTCGGTGGCCAGCTGCGCGAAATTCAGTCCGGCAACGCGCGCACCTACGCCACATGGGTTGTCGTTGGAGCGGTCGGTTTCACCGTTTTGCTGATTGCTGTCTGGATGGCTCACTAAGATGCCTGCGGGAAATCATATTCTGACGCTGGTCACGTTCCTGCCGCTGCTGGGCGTGCTGGCCATGCTGCTGCTGAAATCGGACGATCACGTCTCCATTCGCCGCATCGCCCTGGTCACCTCACTGATCGAATTCGTGTTCTCGCTCGGCCTGCTGCGCTATTTCAGCTCCGCCGATCCCGATTTCCAGCTGCAGGAAATCCACAACTGGATCGGCCGCGGTATCCAGTATCACCTGGGCATCGACGGCATCAGCCTTTTCCTCGTCCTGCTCACCACCTTCCTGACGCCGCTCGCCATTCTCTGTTCCTGGCAATCGATCCAGAAGAACGTGAAGGGCTTCTTCATTTCCCTGCTGGTCATCGAGACGGCCATGATCGGCGTGTTCGTCTCGCTCGATCTGTTCCTCTTCTTCGTTTTCTGGGAACTGACGCTGATTCCCATGTACTTCATCGTGGGCATCTGGGGACACGAGCGGCGCGTCTACGCCGCGATCAAATTCATTTTGTACACGATGTTCGGCTCGATCCTCATGCTGGTGGCCATCCTGTGGCTCTATAACCTGAGTCCCGGCACGCGAAACCTTCCGGCGACCTTCGACTTCCCCGTCATTCTGCAGCGCATCAGCGCCGGCATGATTCCGCTGAGCGGCACCACGGAGATGCTTCTCTTCGCGGCGTTTCTGCTCGCCTTCGCCATCAAAGTCCCGGTCTTCCCGCTGCACACCTGGCTGCCGGACGCGCACACGGAAGCGCCTACGGCCGGCTCGGTGATTCTGGCGGGCGTGATGCTGAAGCTCGGCACCTACGGCATCCTGCGCTTCTGCGTTCCGCTGTTTCCGAGCGCGGTGATGCGCGCCGCGCCCTATGTGGCGACGCTGGCCATCATCGGCATCGTTTATGGCGCGCTGGTCGCCACGGTGCAGCGCGATTTGAAACGCCTCGTCGCCTACACTTCCGTGAGCCATCTCGGTTTCGTCGTGCTGGGAATTTTTGCGCTGAACACGATTGCGGTGCAGGGCGCGGTCTACCAGATGCTGAATCACGGCGTATCGACCGGCGCGCTCTTCCTGGCCGTGGGCATGCTGTACGATCGCCGGCACACGCACGACATCAAGCAGTTCGGCGGCTTGACCACCCCCATGCCCGTGCTCATGGCCTTTTTCTGCTTCATCGCGCTCTCCTCTCTCGCGCTGCCGCCGCTCAACGGCTTCATCGGCGAATTCCTGATCCTGATCGGAACCTTCGCCGGGCATCACACCTGGGCTGTCTGGGCCACCAGCGGCGCCGTGCTCTCGGCGATCTATCTGCTCTGGGCCTACCAGCGCGTGGCCTTCGGCAAAGTCACTGTGGACAAAAATCAGAAGCTTCCCGATGCGTCTCTGCGCGAGAAACTGATTCTCGCAACACTGGCCGCGGCCATCATCTTCATGGGCGTTGCTTCGCCGCTGTTCACGCACCGCATGGCCGCCTCCGCCGACAACGTGCTTCGCCCCTTCAACCAAATGCAGGAAGCCATGCGCGCCAAATCGCATCGCCAAGTTGTCGTGGCCGAGCGCGGCTCTAGCAGCGCCGTGGAAGCGCCGGCCCCCTTACCTGCGCTCACCGCCGCCGCAACGGCCGCGCCTGTCATTCCGAACCCAGCCGCGCGCATTTCGCGGATGGGGGTGAGGGATCTGCTTTCCTCTTCTCACTCCTCGACGCCCGGCGCTTCGCCCAAATCAATCACCGCCTCTGCGAGGGTCGCGCCATGACGCACTTCCCCGCCGAACAAGTCGCCAACCTGCATCGCGTCGCCCCGGAAATCGTGCTATGCGCGGCCGGCATCCTCATCATGATCGTCGACCCGTTCATTGGCGCGGCCCGCCAGCGCGTGCTGGGCTGGACCGCCTTCGCCGGAACGCTGCTGGCCCTCGGCGCCATCCACATCGCGTCAGCCGACCGCGGCGCCGCCTACAGCAACCTGATTTTTGCGGACGGATTCAGCCTGTTCGTGCACGTCATCGTGATCGGCGCCGCCGCGCTGGCCATTCTGGGCTCGATCAATTACCTCGATCAGGAGGGCATCCAGCGCGGCGAGTACTACGCGCTCATTCTCTTCGCCACTGCCGGCATGGGCATCCTGGGCGGCGCAAACGAGCTGGTCACCGCATTTCTCGGCCTGGAGATGAGCTCCATCTCGACCTACATCCTGGCCGGCTTCCGCAAGCGGGCTTTGAAATCCAACGAAGCCTCGCTGAAATATTTCATTCTGGGGTCATTCGCCACCGCGTTTTTCCTGTACGGCATCGCCATGGTCTACGGCGCGACGGGCTCGACCGAAATCAGCAAGGTCGCGACGATCCTGCGCGGATACCAGCATCTGCCCGATCTCGCGGTCCTCGGCCTCGGACTGATTTTCGTGGGCCTCGGATTCAAGGTGGTGGTCGCGCCGTTCCAGGTTTATGCGCCCGACGTGTATGAAGGCGCGCCCACGCCCGTCACGGCGCTGCTCGCGTCCGCTCCCAAAGCCGCGACGTTCGCGCTCATGCTGCGCATCTTTTTTGTCGCGTTCGGCTCGGCGGGCAACCTGTGGTTCTGGGCCATATGGATTTCGGCTGTGCTGACCATGTTCGTCGGCAACTTGGCGGCGCTGGTGCAAACGAACGTGAAGCGCATGCTCGCCTATTCTTCCATCGCGCATGCGGGCTACATCATGGTCGCCTTCATCGCCTCGACCGATCTGGGCATCGCCGCTGTCCTCTTCTATCTGGCCGCGTACGCGCTGATGAAGATGGGCGCGTTCCTGGTGGTCACGCACCTGGGCCAGCAAGGCGAGCAGCGCCTCGACATCAAGGATTACGCCGGGCTGGGCATGCGCCAGCCTGTGCTGGCTGCGTGCTTCTCGCTGTTCCTGCTGTCGCTGCTGGGCCTGCCCGCAACCGCCGGCTTCCTCGGGAAATTCTTCGCCTTCCAGGCCGCGCTCGATTCGCGCATCATCTGGCTGGTGGTGATCGCCGCCATCAACAGCGTGATTGGCGCCTACTACTATTTGCGCGTGATCATCTCGATG
Source organism: Candidatus Acidiferrales bacterium (assembly GCA_046705825.1). Lineage (GTDB taxonomy): Bacteria > Acidobacteriota > Terriglobia > Acidiferrales > UBA7541 > Palsa-295. Next base: position 6,293 of record JBJKQB010000127.1, on the reverse strand, counting down.
TACTTCTGGGAGCCGTCCAAGGACTACTCGCCCACCGCTGTGGCGCCCGCGCTGGTCGCGGCACTGTTTGTCGCGGCTGCCGGCACGCTGTACCTCGGACTCTTTCCCGCCCGAGTCCTGGTCCTGGCCCGCTCCGCCGCCGCTTCCCTCCTCTTGCACTAACGCCGAAAACCTGCCGGACTAAAGACCCCAGCGCTGCATTTAAAGCCGAACCTGCCCGAGTTTTGATTGGCTCTGCTCGTGAGCGTCGCGGTTAGAAAATCGTTTCTCCTTTGTTTTCATACAGTTGACTCTGGTTTTAATTTTGGGCGTGTCGCGATTAGATTTCTGTGCCGGTCGTTGCCATTTTGGGAATGACGACGTGTATGAGGCCGGGGAATCACCGAACATACCTCCGAGCGGACGTTATCACAAAGTAATATAATTGTCAAGGACCAGTACTGCCATCCGCCAGGGCAAGCGGGGAGGCAAAACGAAAAACGGCCCGGAGGCTCGCTGAGAGCGAGCCGCCGGGCCGTTCGAAACTGCCCCGCGCTTGGTTTCGGGGGGCTTACTTCACCTTCAAGAAGAGAATCGCGAACATGTACAGCGAAAGGGACTCGATGAACACCAAACCCAGAATCAGAGCGAAGCGGATAGCAGCGGCCGCTCCCGGATGGCGCGCCAGACCTTCGCAGGCGCCCTGCGTGGCGCGGCCCTGTCCGTATGCGCATCCCGCCACGGCGATGGCGAAACCGAATCCCGAGGCTAGCGCGACCCAGTTCACCGGAGCAGCAGCGGCTGCCCCGCCGGCTTGCGCGGCAAAGGCGGCCGGCGCGATCAGCATGGCGCCGAGCACGGCCAGCAACGACCAAACGTACTTTGTCATTCTTGTTTCTCCTCGTTTATGAAATTGCCGCCAGGAGGTGGTTCCCGGCCGTCCTGGGGGGCGACCGGTCTCACACTGGAACGGCGAACATGCCGGATAAATATGAAAGCTAAATGCAAAGCGGCAGCCCTTCGCTTCGCTCAGGGTAAAAACAAGCTGCCGCACTCCAAAGCGGCCTGCGGCCGCAAAAACCGCCGGCGAGACGCCCCGACGTTCGGGGCAGGCCGGCGCTACTGAACGCGACGAACTAGTGCTGCTCGGTGACGGCGCCGGCGACGTAAATGACCGGCAAAATCGTGAACACGAATGCCTGCAAAATAGCCTCGAAAAGGTGCAGCGCGATGAGGCAAAGCGGCCCGACCACAGGAAGAAAAGCTGTGGCGTAGCCCGCCGGGTTCAGCTTGCCCACGAACAAGGTGAGCAGCAGCGTCAGGCCAAGAAAGATTCCGTAGAGCAGTTCGCTGGCCAGCATGTTGGCCCACAGACGAACAGTGAGCGAAAGCAGGCGGGCCAGATTGCTGATGACCTCGACAGGAAACCAGAGAATGGCCAGCGCGAGATTGGGCCCAAGGAAATGCTTCACATGGCCGAAGGGGCCGTGCGCCGCGACGCCACACCAGTTGTAATAGATGAAGACGACGACCGCGCAGCCCAGGGGCACGGAGACGGCGGCGGTAGGACTCCCGAGCGTGGGGAACACTCCGAGCATGTTGCAGAGGAGCACCCAAATGCCGATGGCGCCGAGCATGGGGACGTACTTGTAGCCTTCGTGGCCGATGTTGTCTTCGATGAGATCACGAACGCCGAGGCCCATGGGATTCGTCAACAGCATTTCCATGCACTGTTGTGTAGCGCCGGGCCGTTCGGCGGAAATGCGCGCTTTGAGCCTCAGAAAAAAGACAATCGAAAAAGCGAAGACGAGGAACTCCATCGAGATGTAGCTGGGGATGGGATACTCGAGGCTGGCCGGGTGGATGTGCAGCGCCGCAAGCAGGGCAAGCGCGGCCTTGCCGAACAGCTTGTTGACGATCACCGTGATCCAGAGCGGATGCTCCATCGATCTCCCACGCGGGCACGGGATGTTGTGCCCTACAAGATCAAATTTGAGACGTTCAAGACCACAAAAACCGCCGGCGAGACGCCCCGACGTTCGGGGCAGGCCGGCGCTACAAACGGCCCGTTCCCGCGAAACACCCAGGCTCAGCGCGGGGCAACGAGCCCTGTGCGGTTACCTCGAAACAGCAGGGTGACCGCTTCGATCAGGGCCGCGGCGACCGCCGCGAACAGGCCGCACAGAAGGCCCTCAGTCATGGAACCAAAGCCACGCAGGATAACATAGGCTGCCGCGATCAGCAAAGCGTAGCGCCCGATCAGCTTGACGTAAGTCATCGTCGACACGCGGGGCTTGACCGCGTTTTCCTGGGCGATGGAAAGGCGCGTCAGGACGCCAACCCCGCGGCGCATCCAGCGAAAATTGATCCAGGAAATGAGGGCTCCGATAGCGAGACCGGCAGCGGCTGAAGGGCGCCAGAAGATCGCCGCGACGAGCGCGCCTGCGGCGCCGATGCCGAGCGTCAGATACTCGATGCGGCGTTCCGCGGCGGCGTAGAAAGCTTCGTCGTCAATTATTCTGGCCATGGCCTTCCTGAACTATTTGTTGGCATGGGAAAGCGGTGGCAAGCCACCGCACTCCAAAGCGGCCTGCGGCCGCAAAAAACCACGGATCAGACTGCATGCCGCCCCGCTCAGCGAGGGCGTGGGACGCATCATGTTCCGCCATTGTTCCCATTGCCTTTGCCCTGCTTCTCGTCCCAGGAGAGGCGCCGGATGATGTCCCAGGTGCCTGCAACGAAGCCGAGAATGCCTCCGACTACCATCAGGATCGGCTCGGTATGGAAGTAACGATCCAGCAGGTAACCCACGCCGCCTCCGATTACAACGCTGCCGGCCATGACCAGGGGCAGTTCCATAGCGAGCGCCACCTGGCGAAGAACGCCGCCGGGGCGTTTGCGCGGCGAGGGATTTTCGGGCGGCTTCAGAGCGCGCGCTCACCGGCCGAACGGCGGAAGGATCGAGTAGACCGCCAGCCGCACGAACTGCTCGGGGAAAACGCCGGCCGCCAGAGTGACAATCGCCATCGCTCCCAGCGCGAACTTCTGCGCAACCGTGATTACGGGGCGCACGGGATCGACCGCCTCGCGCACCCACATCGCCGATACCAACCGGAAGTAATAGTATACGGCAGGCAGGATATAAGCGACCGCCAGAACCGCCAGCACGTAGTGCTGCGTCTGGATCAGTGCCCAGAAGACGAGCAGCTTGGCGACAAAGCCGGCGGTCGGCGGAATGCCGGCCAGCGAGAGCAGGAAAATCAGCATGAGGACGGCCGCGCCCGGATTGCGATGGATGAGGCCATTGAGGTCGTCAATCTCGTCGCCAATCACGCCCTTGCGGCGCAGCAGGATCACGACGGCGAACGCGCCTGTGTTGAAGAAGAGATAGACCATGAGGTAGAAGGCCATGGCCTCGAGGCCGAGGCGGTTCAGCGAACCGTCTTTGTTTACGCTGGCGCAGAGGCCCAGCAGGATGTAGCCCACCTGCGTGATGGAAGAATAGGCCAGCAGGCGCTTGACGTTCGTCTGGGTGATGGCGGCAAAGGCGCCGACGGTCATGGAGAGGGCCGCCACCACGCCGATCAGCATCACCCAATCGACGCGCACGGGCCAGAAGACGGTCAAGAACAGGCGCATCAGAAGAGCGAAGCTCGCGGTTTTGGAGGCGACGCTGACGTAGGCGGTGATGGTGGTGGGCGCGCCTTCGTAAACGTCGGGCGCCCACTGATGGAACGGAACGGCCGCAATCTTGAAGAAGACGCCGGCAGCGACGGTAGCGAGGGCGATGAAGGTGAGAGGATCGCGAGCCGGGCGGCGGGCAATCGCATTGGCAATGGCGGTGAGGTTGGTCGAGCCGCTCAAGCCGTAGAGGATGGAAAAACCGTAGGCCAGGATGCCGGAGCTGAATGCGCCCATCAGGACGTACTTCATGGCGCCTTCGTTGGAGCGGCGGTCGCGGCGCAGGAAGCCGGAAAGGATGTAGAAGGCGAGGGCCATGGTCTCGAGCCCGATGAAGAGGACGACGAGGTCGTTGCCGCAGGCCAGAAACATCATGCCGATGGTGGAGAACAGCATGAGCGCGTAGTACTCGCCGTGCTGCTCGCCTTCGATTTCCATGTAGCGGACGGAAAGCAGGATGATGAGAGCGGTGGAGGCCAGGAAGAGCGCGCCGAAGAAGATGAAAAAGGGGTCGATCAGGATCGAGTTGCCGAACGCGGCGCGGTGCTGCCCGGCAATCTCAAAAAGGAGGGCGCCGCTGAAGGCGACGCCGAGAAAGGCGGTCAGCGAATTCCAGGATTTCTGCGCGGGGGAAAGGAAGAAGTCGGTCAACAGGATGGCGAGGCCAAAAAGGGCGAGCATGGCCTCGGGCAGGATGAAGAGCGAATCGGTAGCCAGGCGGGAGAAGAATTGGTGATCCATTAATTCTCCTCGCGTATTTCACTTCCGCGCGCGGACGCGGGAGCGGCAATTCTTGCTGGCGGGTTGTGGAGGGCCCGAGAGCCAAGCAGATCCCTCACCCCCATTCCCGCAAACTGCGGCGGGACTGGGTTCGGGATGACAGGCGCGACCTGTGCGGCGACTTGTCGCGGGGCTGAAGCCCGTGAAGAGGAAGAGCGGCCGCTTACGTCGGAGGTGAAGCCGTGTCTGCCGACAGGCAGGCTCCGACCCCCTAAAGACCGCGAGGCCAGCGATTGCATCGCGACGGGCTGTTTAGCGGCAGATGGCGGTTTGTAGCCGGGGATTTCGGCGAGGGCGGAGGGGTTGACGACCTGGACCACTTGCTGGACCGGCGCTTCGAGGACGCGGAAGAGCGGCTTGGGATAAATGCCGATCCAGAAAGCCAGGAGAACGAGCGGGATAAGCGTTGCGTACTCGCGCCAATTCAAGTCGAGCAATTTCTCGTTCTTTTCATTGGTGACGTTGCCGAACATGACGCGCTGATAGAGCCATAGCAAATAGGCCGCGCCAAGAATTACGCCGAACACGCCCCAGGCAGCCCAGCGCCAGCCGTAGATGGGGACGTCGAAAGCGCCGCGCAGGATGGTGAACTCACCGACGAAGCCGTTGAGCAGGGGCATGCCCAGCGAGCTGAGCGTGATGATCAGATAGATGGCGGCGAAATTCGGCATGGGCGTGGACAGTCCGCCAAATTCGGAGATCAGGCGCGTGTGGCGGCGCTCGTAGAGGACGCCGACGATCAAGAAGAGCGCGCCGGTGGAGACTCCATGGTTGATCTGCTGGATGATGCTGCCGGAAAGGCCCAGCGGTGTCAGAGCGAAAATGCCGAGCGTGACGAAGCCCATGTGGCTGACCGAGGAATAGGCGATCAGCTTCTTCATGTCCTTCTGCATCATGCACACGAGCGCGCCGTAAATAATGGCGATGATGGAGAGCACGATCATGATTCCGCGGAATTCGCGGGTCGCATCAGGCAGCATCGGAAGCGAAAAGCGCAGGAAACCGTAAGCCCCCATCTTCAGCAGAACGCCGGCCAGGATCACGGAGCCTGCGGTGGGCGCTTCGGTGTGCGCGTCAGGCAGCCAGGTGTGGAACGGGAACATGGGAACCTTGATGGCAAAGGCGAAGAAGAAGCCCCAGAAGAGCCAGCGTTCGAGGCGCAGGGAAAACACGGGATGCGGCGCTTCGAGAATGGCGGCGATGCTGAAGGTGTGCGCGGTGGTGTAAATCGCGAGGATCGCCAGCAACATCAGGACCGAGCCGGCCAGGGTGTAGAGAAAGAATTTTATGGCGGCGTAGAGGCGGCGTTCGCTGCCCCACACACCGATCAGAAAGTACATGGGGACGAGCATCACTTCCCAGAAAACGTAGAAGAGCACGAAATCGAGGGACATGAAAACGCCGAGCATGCCGGTCTGGAGCAAGAGAAAGAGGATGTAGTACTCCTTCTCGCGTTTGCGGATGGCGGACCAGGAGGACAGGATGGAGATGGCGCCCAGGACGGTGGTCAGCAGAACCATGAGGAAGCTGAGACCGTCGATGCCGAGGGAATAGCGGGCGCCGATGGAGTGGATCCACTCAAGGTTCTGCACGAACTGGAAGCGCGGCGCGCCGGGGGCGAGGCTGAAGCGCCAGATCAGCGGGAGCGAGACGACCAGGCCGAGCATGCCGAAGATGTTGCCGATCCAGCGATGCAAATCGCCGCGCTCGCGGGGAATGAAGAGCAGGATGATCGCGCCGAGAAGCGGCGTGAAGAGGATCGTGCTCAGGATGTGGTTATCCGCAAAAAAGAAGAAATGCATTCTAAGCCTCGCGATCTTGCGCTACGGCAAACGATGTTCCCGGGCTAAAGC
>JBJKQB010000126.1:0-5561 GCA_046705825.1 Candidatus Acidiferrales bacterium | reverse complement strand
AGTGGGATTTTCCAGCGCCTGTTTGTCTCGCTTGAACCAAGTCATCGTGAAAACCAGTTCAAAGTTGAAAGTTGACAGCTAAAACAGGAGATCCAATCCCCCGTTCACTCTTCGCTTGCTGTTTGCCGAGGCTCGGCGGCAACTGCCTCCGCCGCTCAGCTACAATCACCGCTTCAGATGGCCATTCGCCGCCGTTCCTGCGAAGCGGTAACGGAGGCCGCAAAAACAAAAGCTTCTTATGGCCCTTCCCAAGCGGCAGCTCCTTTTAATATCTAATAGTCGATGCCCCGCTGGGCCAGAATGCCCTTCGTGTACGGGTGCTTGATCTCGCGCATCTCCGTCACCAGGTCGGCGGCTTCGACCAGTTTCGGGTGTGCGTTCCGTCCGGTGCAGATCACATGGATGCGCTCGGGCCGCTTTTGCAAGGCCTCGACCACGCGCTCCGCGTCCAGCATCTTGTAGCTGATCACGTAATTGATCTCGTCCAGCACCACCAGATCGTACTTCTCGCTGTAAATCTGCTCGCGGCCGAACTCCCACGCTTGCTCGCACAGCCGCACGTCTTCCGGATCGGTCTCCGCGCCGCCCACCTTGACGAACCCGCGCCCCATCGGGCGAATCTCCAATTTATCATCGCCCAGCATTTTTGCCGCATCGAGTTCGCCATAATGCCACGAACCTTTAATGAACTGCACCATCAGCACGCGCAGACCCTGTCCCACGGCGCGAAAGGCCGTGCCCAGCGCGCAGGTCGTCTTGCCCTTGCCCGGCCCGGTGTAAACGATCAGGAGTCCTTTGCCTTCCGGCATGGCGACGTCTCAGGCGGTGCGAACCACAGCGTACAAACAGAATATTGAGATATTGAGGGCAGCCCTTCGAAACGTCAAGCAACGGACCGCCTCGGGCAAAGCTCTGGTCACCTTTCTGATTCGATTGGCTTTCCGCCGAGCGCATGGCAGCATAGGTGTGCAATACAATTGCAGCATCTGCTCCGAACCTGCACGCCAGGAGGAATTTGCTTGAAGGGATTCGCACGCACACTGGTGCTGCCCATCGTTCTGGCTTCGTTTGCCGCCATTCTCGCGTTTGGCGTTCCGCTGTCGCGGACGATTCCCGAGCGCATGGCGCCCAGTGCCAGGCGTTCGCTCCGTGCCGGCCCGCGGACACCGGAAGTCCGCTCGCGCAGTCTTGATTTTCGCTGCGTGGTCGACGTTCCTGCCCTGCCGAAAGGAAGCCATCGCCTCCGGCGCCGCGGCCCGCGGTAGCTCAAGACCGGCGCACAACGCCGGCGTCACGTTAGACCGATTTTTTCGCGCACCGCTTCCGCGGCCGTAGTGACGCGCTTGCGCCCCTGCTCGCCAATTGTTTCTCTGCCGTCGCGCTCCCGCAGAAGCAGCAGAATTCCGGGGCGGTAGACGTCCACGTCGTGGCAGACGATCCCCGAAATCCGCAGTACCTCGAACTTGCTGCCGGACAACTGCTCCTCGATTGCGGAGCGAATGGCGTCGATCAGGCTTCTGAATCCCCGGGCATGCAGCACAGACTCAATCTGGCTGCGCTCGCCGGCCTGCGGCTCGTTCACCTCGTATTCCGGCAGCGCGTCCTGAATCGTGAACTCAACCGAGGCCATCGGCTTGGCGCGGTCAAAACGAATCGTGATCGGCATGGAGAAACTCGAAATTCGAAGCTCGGACGTAACGCCTCAATGAACCGTTCCATTTCGCCCGTCAGTCTACTCCTCCCCAAGTGCCGTCGCGCTCCTTTTCTATGCCGCAGACTCCGCCGCCGCGCCAGAGGCGCTTTCTCTGCGCCCTCCGCGTCTCCGCTGTGAAAAATGCTTCGCTCGCTCCTCCGTTCCCTTCTCCGTCGTAGGGAAGACTTCATCGCTCGCCTCGCATTCGGGGCATTTCAACGCGCCATGATATGATCGCCGTTTGTATCGCACACCAGGTCAACGAAAGTGACGATCTTCCGCCACAAAAATATCGACGAAACGCGCGAAATCCCGGACAAGTGGTTCCGCGACAGCATCTTCTTCGAGCCCTACAAGCGCGCCGCCTTCCGCGGAGAGTATCTGTGGTGGCGGCTGCGCGGCTCGCCAAAGCCGAAAGTCCCGCACATCATCAAGCAGCGCACGCTCGCTGAATTTGCCGAGCGCTTCCATCTGCACGTGATGGTCGAAACCGGAACCAATCTCGGCAACATGATCAATGCGCAGAAACACCGCTTCCGCGAAATCTATTCCATCGAGCTCGACCCATGGCTCGCCGCTCGCGCCAAACGCAAGTTTGCCGCCAACCCGAACATTCATCTCTATCAGGGCGACAGCGGCGCAGTGCTGCCCACCATCCTTCCGCGCATCCAGGAGCCTGCGCTGTTCTGGATCGACGCGCACTGGGGCGCCATCGACGCGCCGGTCAAGAAAGAACTCGAAAGCATCTACCGCCATCCGGTGCGCGATCACGTCCTGCTGATCGACGATGCGCGCTACTTCGACGGGCACGGCGATTACTACGCGATCGACGAACTCCGCCAGCACGCCGCCCGCGAATATCCCGACAGTGTGGTCGAAGTCAAAGACGACATCATCCGCATCTACAAGCCGCGCTAGGCAGGTAGCCGACGCATGATGCCCTTGCGCAACGCCCTCTTGCGAGTTTCCCAAAGCCGCGCGTTGCGCGAGCGCCTTCCGCGCTATCGCTTCGCTCGCCGCACGGTCGCGCGCTTCATGCCCGGCGAAAGCGCTGATGACGCGCTGGCCGCCGCGCAGCGTCTGGAGCGGAACGGGCTGCACACGATCCTCAGCCATCTGGGCGAAAACGTCGCCGACCGCGCCGAGGCCGAAGCCGTAACGCTCCACTATCTCGAGGTTCTCGAAAAAATCCGCGCACGGGGCTTGCGCAGCGAGCTCTCCATCAAGCTCACCCAGCTTGGCTTCGATCTCGACCCTTCCTTCTGCCTCGACAATTTCCTGCGCATTGCCGCCCAACTTCCGCGCGAGAAAACCCTCTGGATCGACATGGAGCAAAGCCCGTACGTCGACCCCATCCTCGGCTTTGTGCGCCGCGCCCGCAAAACCTGCCCGAATGTCGGCGCGTGCGTGCAGGCCTATCTCTTCCGCACCGAGCGCGACGTCGAAGCGCTGATCGCGCAGGGCGCCGCGATTCGCCTGGTGAAAGGCGCCTACAGCGAGCCGCCCGAAATCGCGTTCGCGCGAAAAACAGATGTCGATGAGAACTACTTCCGGCTGGCTCAGAAGCTGCTGAGCGCCGAAGCCCGCCGCTCCGGCGTCCGCGCCGCCATCGGCACGCACGATCGCAAACTGATTGCGCGCATCTGCGAATGGGCCGCGGCGCAAGGCATCTCGAAAGACGCGCTCGAATTTCAGATGCTCTACGGAATTCAGAGCGCGGAAGGATTGCGCCTCGCGCGCGACGGCTATCGCAGCGGCGTCTTCATCTGCTACGGCGCCCACTGGTTTCCCTGGTTCATGCGCCGGCTGGCCGAACGCCCGGCGAACCTCCTCTTCCTCGCCCGCAATTTTCTTGCGCGCTAGCGCAAAAACGCGCCCAGGCATTGCGCTCCGCCCGCTTTGAAATTAAAGTTGCGGCTCGACGGAGGCCATCATGAACATCGATCGCGCCAAGCAACTCCTTCTCCTGATGTCGCTGATTCTCCTGGCTGCGGCAGCCGCGGCCCGCGCTGCCAACCCGCCGCAGAAGCTCACGCCCGCCCGGATTGCGGCTGCGCTGCATCCGCAGGAGGCGGACTACGTCACCCACAATTTCCATTTCAACAGCGGGCAGAGCATGGCCGATCTTCGCCTGCACTACACCACGCTCGGCCATCCGCATCGCGACGCTGGCGGCCGCGTCACCAACGCCGTGCTGTTCCTGCACGGCACCGGAGGAACAGGGCGCCAGTTCCTCGGCCCCAATTTCGCCGGCGTGCTGTTCGGCCCCGGCGAATTGCTCGACGCCAACAAATATTTCATCATTCTCACCGACGACATCGGCCACGGCCATTCCAGCAAGCCCAGCGACGGCTTGCGCACGAAGTTTCCCAATTACGATTACGGCGACATGGTGCGCGGCGAGCATCTGGTGGTCACGCAGGCGCTGCACGTCAACCATTTGCGGCTGGTGGGCGGCACGTCCATGGGCTGCATGCACACCTGGATGTGGGCGGAAGAATATCCTGATTTCATGGACGCCGCTCTGCCGCTCGCATGCTTGCCGATTCAGATTTCCGGGCGCAACCGCATGATTCGCCGCATGCTGATGGATTCCATCCGCGACGATCCCGCCTGGGACAACGGCAACTACACCAAAGAGCCGGAGTGCGGCATTCGCGGTGCGCTCAATCTGCTGTTCGTGCTGGTCAGCTGCCCGCTATGCGAGCAGAAAATGTATCCGACGCAGCAGCTCGCGGATCAGGCCGCGGAGGCCTTCATGAAACGCGAGCTGGCGGTCACCGACGCGAACGACATGCTCTACGCCTTCGATTCTTCACGCACGTACGATCCATCGCCGGAACTGGGCAAGATCAAGGCCTGGGTCATGGCCATTAATTCCGCCGATGACCAGGTGAACCCGCCGGAACTGAACATCGTGCCCAAGGAAATCAAGAAAGTGCGCCACGGCCAGTTCGTCCTGCTGCCCATTTCGGACAAGACGCGCGGCCACGGCACCCACAGCCTTCCAGCCGTCTGGATGCAATACCTCGTGAAGCTGCTCAACGAAAGCGCGCACTAACCCAAGCTTTGTGGCGACGCGACCGAGGCGGCTATTTGGAAACCAAAATATCCTTCGGCAGCATCATGTGCGCGCCCTTGGTGCCGTCGACCACCTGCGTAATGCGCAAGTTTCCGACGACGCTGCACAGCATATACGCGTCGTCGCGGCTGAGATGCTTTTCCGTGGTCAGGTAATCGATCATCTGGCGCACCGCCATTTTCGCCGCTACGTTCAGATCGGGATCGAGGCCCATGGTGATGTAGTACTGGGGCGTTTCGGCACGCGGCCAATGAAAGTGCAGGTCCTTGCGCACGACGAACTGGAACGTGCCGACCAGCGACGTTTCCAGCGCGGTGACATCCACTTCGCCGTCGCCCATTTCCGCATGGCCGTCGCCCACCTCAAACAACGCGCCCGGCACGTGCACCGGAATGTACAGTGTGGTGCCCGCGACGAGTTCCTTGTTATCCAGATTGCCCGCATTGATCCAGGGCGGCCCGCTGCTGACCCGCCCTCGCGGCGGCGCGTCGCCCATGCTGCCGAAAAAGGGATGCAGCGGGATTTCGATGCCGGGACCAAAGTTGGCCACCATGCGCTTGGCGTCCAGAGGAATGATTTTCGTTCGCGGGTACGGAAAATCGAGTGGCAGCAGGCCGCTGGACGGGCCAAATCCGTTGTAGGCGTACGGGATGGCCAGTTCGATCTTCAGGATGCGCACTTCGAGCACGTCGCCGGGCTCCGCGCCGTCGATATAAATTGGCCCGGTGAGGATGTGTCCCCCGGGGCCTTTGTCCTTTACTTGCGCGACGATGTCTTTTAACGATT
>JBJKQB010000125.1:0-7039 GCA_046705825.1 Candidatus Acidiferrales bacterium | reverse complement strand
TACACCCTGCTGCGTTTCCGATCGCTCTTCGCCCGGGCGAGTCAGCCTGAAACGGTGCACCAGACTAGCTGAAGGAGCGGACACGGCTTGGGAGACGTGGAAGAAGCGCGGTGCGCGTTCACGTTTTTGTCTCTTCCCGGTGCTCTTGCCTGTTCGTGTCTGCCCGTCAACTAGACCTGCCGCGTGCCTCCGTGCCTGCGCGATCCGCGCATTTCGCTCCGCTTGCGCTTTAGTCATTGGGCACGCCGCACGGCGTTTTCATTGCCCGAGGGGCCTTGCTACCGTAGCTTTGACCAAGGGAGAGTTCTATGTCAGAGGCTCGGGAAGCAGTGCTCGTCGGCGATGTTTTTCGGCCCTACGAGAAGCTGGTCGAAATCACCGTTCTGGGCAAAACGTTCTTGGTACCGGAGCGGAATTCTGTCCTGCGGGCGTTTCAATTCATCAGCCCGGAAACCATTCCTTACGGCCGGTTTTGCTGGAACCAGGAATGCCAGTATTGCCGCGTGAGTTGCCAGCTGGCGGATGACGATCAGCCGCGTCCGATCCTGAGCTGCAAGTTCCTTGTTTCTGAGGGGATGAACATCTCTGAAATCGCGCCCGAGCTGATGGGTTGCCTGCGCGGCAAGTTAGGCCGCTAGGCGCGCAACTTCCGCGCGCATTGCGGGTTTCATGCTGTGTGCGGAATGAGGTCGAGAGGTTGAAGGGGGTTCAGATGCGCAAAGTTCACTTTGTTGTGTTGTTTGCATTGCTGGCGGGACTGGCCTTGTCCCTGCCGTCAGCCTCGTCGGCGCAGGTGATGGTCGGGGTTTCGGTTCGAATCGGGCCGCCTCCGCTTCGCGTGTATGCGCAACCGATGTGCCCCGGCCCGGGCTACCTCTGGGCCCCGGGTTATTGGGCTTATGGTCCGGACGGCTATTACTGGGTTCCAGGATCCTGGGTCATGCCGCCTCAACCCGGTCTATTGTGGACACCGGGCTGGTGGGGATGGGAGGGTGGCGGTTACCGCTGGCATGCCGGTTACTGGGGCCCGCACGTTGGTTTCTACGGCGGAATTAACTACGGATTCGGTTATTTCGGCACAGGCTTTGTCGGCGGCCATTGGGATCACGACCGCTTCTACTACAACACGGCCGTCTGGCGGGTGAACACGCGCGTGGTCCGCAATGTCTACGTCGACCACGACGTTGTTCGCAACGTGCGCGTGAACCGCGTGAGCTACAACGGCGGGCACGGCGGAATTGAAGCGCGACCCAGCCGCGACGATGAGAGATGGTCGCACGAGCGGCGCTGGAACGCGACCCCCATGCAAACCCGCCACGAAGAGGGCTTCCGCGGCAATCGTGGACGCAACTTCCATCCGCCCGACCGCGGCAATCGAGACGAAGGCCGCGCCAACGATCGCGGATTCCGTGGCAACGATCGCGGTAATCGCGGGATGGCTGGAGGCAATGATCGCGGATACCGTGGCAACGATCGCGGAAATCGCGGGCGGGAGAATGTCCGGGGCAATGATCGCGGCCGGGGCAATCAGGATCGTCCGAACCAATCGTATCGTCAAAATGACCGGGGCAACGGCGGTGGCCGGAACAAGCAGGACCGTGGACGCGAGGACAAGGGAAAACAGAACAACGGTCGTGGGCAGGAAAAACAGCACGATCACGGACGCCGGTAGTTCCTTATAAACAGAGTTGAGTACGGGCGCTAGCCGCCAGGTTGGCGCCCGTTTTGTTTTTGCTCTCTTTTGACTTCGCCCCTGTTGAGTGCGATGGTTAGAGTCCGCTTTCGAGGGGGAATCTGTGCCGGTTTGCGATGGGTGCGGCGAGCGTGTCGATGGACATCACATTCGGCGGCGCATCGAGCGCCTCGAACTGGCCACGCGCTTTCGGCCCATTCACATCAATGTCCTGCTGATGGACGCTGCGCCCCCGCTGGCAACAGAGGACTTCTTCTATGCGCCGGGCGCTACCGCGCGTTCGGCCGCCGGTCAGGGGTATTTCGACGAATTGGCCAAGCTGGCAGGGGCAGGTCGAGGATCGAGCGCGGACCCAGAGGGCGCCTTGTCGGAATTTCAACGCCGCGGACTCTTTCTGGCCTCAGCAGTGGAGTGCCCCGTGGCCGGCGGCTCAGATTTGAACGCCATCATCCGGCGACTGGCGCCGACCGTTCTGCGCAGGGTCCAAGCGTCTTACAAGCCCAAATATGTTGCCTTAATTTCAGAGCCGACTGGGATCTTGCTCGAGCCGTTCCGAGCGGCCGGCTGGGGCGACCGGCTCATCTTGGACCACGACGCCTCGTTCGCGGCGGATTCCATTGCCGACCGGTTAACGGCTGCCCTGGCGCGCGCCGGTTAGTGCTCCCGAACCCGCCCGGCCAGCCGGGCAACACGTCACGACCGATTGTGACGAAGGTCACAGAGGCGCGTTCATCCCAATGTGTTAAAATCCTCTTGTTTTCAGCTACTCGGAAGCGAGTGAGGATATGAAAGCGCAGAAAAAATTCGCGGTCGGTTCCTTGATCATTGTGGCCACGCTCATCGGCCTTGCCTACGTGGGCTACACCCAGAGCAAGACCTACTACCATACGATCAAAGAGCTTGCCACCCTTTCGCCCGTGGCCCTGCGCCAGCGCATGCGCGTTTCAGGGGTGGTTGAAAACGGCTCCATCCAGCACGTCCCCGGCCAGATCAATTTCGTCCTCACAGAAGAAGGTAAGTCACTGCCCGTCAGCTATGTGGGCGCCGATCCACTGCCCGATACGTTCAAAGGTGGCGCGCAGGCCCTGGTCGAAGGGAATCTGATGCCCGACGGCCATTTCCGCGCCGAACTGGTGCAGGCCAAGTGCGCCTCGAAATACCAAGCCAGCCCGGTCGCTCCCAACGCGGCGCAGGCCCAACCGGGGCAAGCCTCGCCCTATTCGAAGGGAAGCTGAGGGACAAGCATTGGATATTCTCGGATCGTTCGCATTACTCCTCGCCTTCATCGCAGCCGCTTACGCCTTTCTCGCCGGGATTGCCGGGATCATCACGCGCCGTCCGCTGCTGAAGAAAAGCGCGCTGAACTCCGGGATGGCGGTGTTCTTCCTGGTCAGCATTTCGGTCGCGGTGCTGGAATTTTTCTTTTTCACCGACAACTACTCGCTGGCCTATGTGGCCGAGCACAGCAATCGCGCCCTGCCCGCCCTCTACAAGTTCGCGGCGCTGTGGGCCGGCCAGGAAGGTTCGCTGCTGTGGTGGTCGTGGCTGCTATCGGCCTACGCCTTCTTCGTGCTGTTCCTCAACCGCAAAAAGCACCCCGAGCTGATGCCCTACGTCGGGGTCGTGATTGCCGGCGTGCAGGTTTTCTTCCTCACGCTGAACAATTTCGTTTCCAACGCCTTTAACGTGCTGGCCGCGCCCGCCGCGAGCGGCGCGATGAACGTCGTTTCGCTTTCCGATGGCCGCGGGCTGACCCCGCTCCTGCAGTATCCCGAAATGGTGATCCACCCGCCGATGCTGTACCTCGGCTATACGGGATTCACCATTCCCTTCGCTTTTGCGCTGGCTGCGCTGCTCGGCCGCTATCCCGGCGAGAAATGGATCCACATCACCCGCCGCTGGACCATGATCGCCTGGATGTTCCAGACCATCGGCATCATTCTGGGCGCGCACTGGGCCTACAACATGCTCGGCTGGGGCGGCTACTGGGAATGGGACCCGGTGGAGAACGCATCGCTGCTCCCCTGGATCACTGGCACCGCCTTCCTTCACTCGGTCATGATGCAGGAAAAGCGCGGCATGATGAAAATCTGGAACGTGTGGCTGGTGTTCACCACCTTCATGTTATGCATTCTGGGCACGCTGCTGACGCGCTCGGGCATCGTGAATTCGGTGCACGCCTTCGCGCAATCCTCGATTGGCGGCTGGTTCGTCAGCTTCCTCGCGATCATTCTCGTGGTTTGTTTCCTGGCCTACTGGAAGAACAAAGATTATCTTCGCGGCGACAATCAGCTGGATTCGCTCGTCTCGCGCGAATCGAGCTTCCTGTTCAACAACCTGATCCTGCTGGCCGCTTGCTTCGCGGTGCTGTGGGGCACGCTCTTTCCGGTGCTCTCGGAATGGGTGGTGGGAAGCAAGGTGAGCGTCGGGGCGCCCTTCTTCAACGAAGTGAACGTGCCCATTGCGCTCTTCCTGTTGTTCTTGACCGGAGTGGGGCCGCTGCTGGCCTGGCGCAAAACGTCTACGGACGCGCTGAAACGTAATTTTGCCTGGCCCGCCGGCATTTCCGTCGTTGCGGGCGGGGTCGCGTTTGCGCTGGGCTTCCGCAACTTCTACGCACTGATGTGCCTGATCCTCGGCGTGTTTGTGGTGCTCACTATTTTCCAGGAATTCTTCCGCGGCGCTCGCGTGATTGCGGGGCGCGAAAAATCGAACCTGCTGACTTCGATCGGCGCGCTTACCATGCGCAACACCCGCCGTTACGGCGGCTACGTCGTGCACCTCGGCATGGTCATGGTCTTCATCGGTATCGCGGGGCAGGCGTTCAACAAGGACGTCCGGAAAGAGTTGAATATCGGGCAATCGTTGCGGATCGGCCCGTATACCATCCTGTGCCAGAACTTCGATCAGGTCGGGAACAACAATTATCAGGCGCAGCGAGCCACGCTGGAAGTGCTGCGCAACGGCAAGTCGCAGATGATGCTGTTCCCGCAGCGCCGCTTTTTCCCCGCCAGCGGCGAAACGGAAACGATTGTGGCGACGCGCAGCACCCCGCTTTGGGACCTGTACGTCGTGTACGCCGGACGCAGCCCGCAAACCGGCAATCCGGTCATCCAGGCGCATTTGAATCCTTTGGTGAAATGGATCTGGTTCGGCGGGATTGTCGTCGTGCTGGGGACATTATTGGCGATGGTTCCGAACCGCCGCGCCGCCATCGTCCTTGTGCCCGTGCGCGAAAAGGCGTGGGACGGGAACGTTGTTCCAGCGTCGCAAGAGCACGAAGTAGCCGTAGTCACGACTCGCGGAGCCAGCGATGGTTAGGCGTAGTGCGTTCGGGTTGTGCGCGATACTTGCGGCGCTCGCCTTCCTCGGTGCCGGTGCCAGGGCGCAGCAATTAACCCCAGCTCAGGCCGTTCGTGCGAAAGCCCTCAGCCTGAAGGTGAAGTGCATGTGCGGCGGGTGCAACGACCCGGCGGGCGCGTGCTATCACTCGGGCGGAACGTTTTCCGGGCCGTGCGACATGGCCCGCAGCGAGATCAAGCTAGTTGATCAGAAGGTGGCCAACGGCGAGTCGGACAGCGACATCCTGAAGGACTTCGTCGCCCAGTATGGCCCCACGGTGCTGGTTGACCCGCCGAAGAGCGGCTTCGATTTGACCGCCTGGGTCATCCCCGTTCTCGTGCCCCTGATCGCCCTGATCGGCGTATGGGAAATCGCGCGACGCTGGCGCCGGCGTCATCCCGCGGCGGCATCGGCATCGCCGGTCCCACCAGAGATGATGGCGCGCGTGCAGCACGATATCGAGAAGGACGAACCATGAGCAGCATCGATATTGGCATCGCTTGCGTGCTGCTGGCCGCCGCGGCCATCGTTTTCGTCTTCTGGGTGAATCTCGATGCGTCCGACGCGACGCCGCACAGGACCAAGCTCGATCAGTTGATGGAGCGGCGCGATGCCATCTACGAAAATCTGCGCGATTTGCGCTTCGAGTTCCGCGCCGGTAAATTCTCGGAGAGGGACTACGAGGAAATCAAACAATCCCTCGAAATCGAGGCCGCGCGCGTCCTGGCCGATATGGACCGCTTGACCGGTGGCACTCCCACTCCGGCCACGCGGCAAGCTGCCGCAGAAAAGGGCCGTCGCGCATGAGGAATTTGATGAATATTCTGTACCGATCGCGGAACTTGCATTCGCACTCTGAGAGAATCGTGCGTCGCGCGCGAGCGGGCCGGTTCGTTCTTGTCTCCTTGCTTCCTTGCCTCCTTGCTTTCCCTGTGTTTGCGGGCACGATCACCGGCACAGTCCGCAATGGCACCACCAATCAGCCGGCCGCCGGCGTTGCAATCACCTTGATCCGCCTGCAGGGCGGAATGGAAGAAGCGGCATCGACGAAAACCGACGCGCAGGGACGCTACTCCTTGCAGGATCCCGGGCTGGGCCAGTCGCCTATGCTGTTGCGCGCAGACTATAAAGGCGTGAACTACTATCAGCCCGCGCCTCCGGGAAAGAACACCGCGGATATCGAGGTCTTCGAGCATACGGACAAGGCAAGCGCCTTCGTCGTCGCGGACCGCGCGATCGTCCTTCAGCCCAGCTCCTCGGGGCTGAGCGTGGGCGAAATCTTCGACATCCAGAACAATACGCAGCCTCCGCAAGCCTACTTTCGCCAGGACGGAACGTTCGAGTTCGCCGTGCCCCAGGGGGCGCAGGTCAGCGACGTCTCCGCTTCAGACGCTTCGGGCATGCCAGTGAAGCAGGGCACTGTCAACAAAGGTAAGGGTCTCGAAGCGATCGACTTTCCATTTCGCCCGGGCGAAAGCGGCGTGCGCATCTCCTACACCCTTCCCTACAAGGAAGATCACGCGAATTTGCAGTTTAACTCGCCATATTCCGTCGGACGCGTGGCCATATTCGCGCCGCCCAGCGTGAAGGTCACGGGCGATGGTTTTTCGCCCACCGGCCAGCAGACTCAGGGCTTTGCCGCGTACGTGCGCGATTCCGTCGCGGCGAATACGCCCTTGAAGGTGTCTATTTCAGGCACTGGAACCGTAGCCGAATCGGATTCGGGCGGCGCAACGCCCGGCGGCGATCAATCCGGCAACGCAACCGCCAACTCGCGCCTCGACCAAGGCAGCGAATCGGGAGGGCAGAGCGCGTCCATCACCGTGATGCCTGCGCGGCTGGACAGCCTCAAATGGGTGCTCGTGGCCGGCTTCGCGGCCATTTTCGCGCTGGGATTCCTGTTTTTGTGGAAACGTCCGCAATTCCTCAGCGCGTCCGCTGGGAACGGGGCAGGCGCGGTTGCTGCCTCAGACTCAAGTGCTGGCGCGACGGTGAAGCAGGCGC
>JBJKQB010000124.1:0-5861 GCA_046705825.1 Candidatus Acidiferrales bacterium | reverse complement strand
GCAGCGTTTCGCCCTCCAGCAGCTCGGTGACCAGGAACGGCGCGCCATCCTCCGTCCCCATGTCGTACACCGCAAGGATATTCGGATGGTTGAGCGCCGCCACCGCTCGGGCCTCTTGCTCGAAGCGCCGCAATCGCTCGAGGTCGCTGGCGAACGCGACCGGCAGAATCTTGATGGCGACATCGCGCCCGAGCCGCGCGTCGCGCGCGCGGTACACCTCCCCCATCCCGCCCGCCCCAAGCGGGCCAACAATCTCATACGCCCCAAGTTTCGCGCCGGTGTTTAGCGTCACTTGCTTCCTTTCAGCTTGGCTTCCCAATCGAGCAGCAGGCCGATGAAGCGGGAAGCATTGGGGTCGGTGCTGGTGATGACCAGAAACCGGCTTCCATCGGGGCTCACGTCGTAGAACGGGTCGGCAAAACTCGGCAGGTTCAATTGAAAAAGGGGATGGAGAGCCTTCACCTGCACGGCCCCACCGCTGAATCCAAGTTCGGCCTCCATCAGGCGATCGCCCATCGTTTGATAATAGAGATGACCCTTTCTATCCCAGTGGATGTTCCATCCACCGTTTTGCGAGATTTGGAATTTGCCCCCTGGCCCTGGGAAGGGAACGACATAAACCTCGGGCCGGCCGGTTTCGTAGGAAAAATAGGTGAGCCAGTGGCCGTCGGGGGAAAATCTTCCGTCGAACTGATTGGCGCTGACTGGGGCGGGCTGAAAGGGCTTGCGATCACCCAACACAGGGAGAATCGACAGTTCCGTGAGCGATGCCTTCGTCACGTGCTGGTTCAAGGCGATGTAGCGGCCGTCGGGCGACCAATCCACGACGGCCGGAGAAGTGATGCCGCTTCCAGTGATGTCTCCCTCAAAGGTGTAAAGCTTCTCCTCCGTTCCCGACCCATTCGCCGGCTTGCGGCAGACCGCCGGTCTGCCATCCGGCTGGCATGTGTAGGCGATGTATTTTCCGTCCGGCGACCATGCCGCAAACTCTTTCAGCCCAGGGCCAAACGTGAGCCGCGTCCCCGGCCCGCCTGCGGCAGGGTACGACCATAAGTCACTCGAGTTCGACTGCGGGTCCTCGACTTCCGCAAGGACCCGTGAGCCGTCCGGAGAAATCCTGACCGAGTCATACACCGCGGTGGGTCCCACACTACCCAGTGGATTTCCATCCTTGTCAAACCATCGGAGCCTCCCCTCCTGCGTCCCGCCCTGGAAGGCAAGGACCCCACCCGACACCGAATAGCTCTCCGCTTCCGCCAGAAGAACGGCTTCTCCCTCGAGTTCGCCTGTCGCGGGATCGAATGTCTGCGCGAACACCCGGTTATCCCGAGTGAACAAGAGATGCCCGTCGGCGAATTCCGGGGAGCCGGCGTCCTTGAGAACAAGCTTATGTTCCCTGGAGCCTAGCGAACCCATCCATATGGACCCTACAGAAGAGCCGGGAAGGGAGGCGGCCGAGGAAGAATAGAGAAAGTGACGACTGTCGGGAAGGAAGGCAGGGGAGGTGTCTCCGCTGTCGCCGCTCTCGAGCTGGGTGACGGGGCTCGGCTTTCCGCCCGAGGTGGAGATGCTGTCGATTGGACCGGTGCAGCCCTGCGGTGTAAAGAGAATGGTTCCGTCTGGACTCCACGCTCCGTCATCCGCGCAGGTGTCTTCGGTGGCATCGGCCAGGACTTCGACATTTCCATTGGCCAGATTCGCCGTCTTCAACTTCTGATCCGCGACAAAGCCCAACGAATTGCCGTCCGGCGACCAAAAAGGCATGGCGGCGCCTTCCGTTCCGGTGATGGCCCGAGCCTCGTCCGAAGCCAGTGGCCGCACATAGAGCCGCGTCACTCCGTTGCGGTCCGTGGCCGAAAACGTTAGCCGCTTGCCGTCCGGCGAAACCACCACCGGGCCTGCGCTGAAACCAAAATCGTGATATGTGGTGTCCGCAGGCGGAGGAATAAAGGAAAGGATCGAAGATCTTTGCGGCGGATTTACATCGCGGGCCCCCACCCACCAACCTGCGACAGCCGCAAGGGAAATCAAAATCCCGGCCATTGCCCATGGCACAGCGTGCATGGGAGCGCGCCGTGCGCCCCCACTGCTTTCCAGGAGGGGGCGACCGCCGTCAATACCTTCGCCTGATCTCGTTTCATCGACCGTAATTCGCGCATCGCCGATGTCGCGCAAGCGCTGCTTGGGATCCTTCTGCAGGCAGCGCTGCAACAGCACGCGAACGTGCGCGGGAGTGTCCTCGGGCAGCAGCGACCAGTCCGGCTGTGCGCGAATCACGGCGGCCAGCGTGTCCGTAACCGTCTCGCCGCTGAAGGGCATTTTGCCCGTCAGCATTTCGTACAGCACGCACCCAAACGACCAAATGTCCGTGCGGCGGTCGACGGCCTTACCTTTGGCTTGCTCCGGCGACATATACGCGGCCGTGCCCAGGATGACTCCCGCCTGCGTGGCCATGCGGCTGATGGTCGGGGAACTCGAAATGTCTACCTGGCCCGAATCGCCTTCCAGTGCCTTGGCCAGCCCAAAATCGAGGATCTTCACGGAATCGTTTGCGGTGACCTTGATGTTCGACGGTTTCAGATCGCGATGCACGATGCCGCGTTCATGCGCGTATTCGAGTCCTTCGGCAATCTGTTTCGCAATCGGCAGCGCTTCATCGAGGGGAATCGCGCCGGCCTTGATGCGATCCGCGAGCGTCGGCCCTTCGACCAGCTCCATCACCAGCGCGCGAGTGCTGCCGGAATCCTCAAAACCATAAATGGAAGCGATGTTGGGTTGATTGAGCGAAGCGAGGACCTTGGCTTCGCGCTCGAAACGCCCCATGCGTTCGGCGTCGGCGGCGAACGCGACGGGCAGCACTTTCAGCGCGACTTCCCGCCCGAGCTTCGTATCCCGCGCCCGATACACTTCGCCCATCCCGCCCGCGCCAATCGTGCCGACAATCTCATACGCCCCAAGTTTCGCGCCTGTATTCAGCATTACTGGTGGTTCCCCAATTGAGTTCGCTCCCAAGAGTGTGCGCGGCGCGCAAATGAAGCGCTCATTCGAAATTCTGAATCAGCACGACATCGTTTGTGTGGGCTCCACGGGATATCGCCAGACCCTGGGACGTTCGAGTACCACCGTCTACTGGCAATCATTTCTGGCCAGCCAGACGCCGCACTCGGGCGAACCAATTGACCACAACAACAGGCTGTGCAGAAACCGGCGCGCCGCCTGCCGCCGGTGCGAGCATGGCAAAATGCTTCCCGTCAGGCGCGACGTCATAGTAGGAATACGGGTCGCGGGAGACGAAGCCACCCCGGAACAAAACCTTGGGTTTGCTAGCGATGAACGAATTTCCTTCCACCTTGTAATCGACCTCGGCTACGTCACCGTTCTCTTGCCGGGAGCCTTCGATGAAAAATAATTTGTGGCCGGTTTTCGACCACACGGGAAACGCGCCGCCAGCGAAGGAAACCTGCCATTGTCCGCCCGAGCCCGGATAAGGCACGACATAAACCTGGCGCAAACCGCCCAAGGTCTCGAAGGCAAGCCAGTGGCCATCGGGCGAAAAGGCGGGGGCGTACACACCTCCGCTAGCAGCTCCAGTCGGCTCGTAACGCAGGAAAGCCTTCGGTTTGCCCGGCTGCCCATCGGGATTGATGGACAAGGTCCAGATCTCGCAGCAAGCTCCTCCGCTGCCCGAATATTGAGCAAACGCAAGCGTCTTGCCGTCAGGGGACCAACTAAACGGGATTTGCCGTACGGCGCCGCTGTTGGTCAGTTGCTCCATCGACCCGCTTCCGTCCGCCGGGAGCAAACTCATTCCCGCGCCAGTGGCAACGTCGGGCCGGAAGCAGGTGATTCGCTTGCCGTCGGGTGTCCAGATGGGCGTGACGCAGGCCGGACGCGAGAAGGTCAGAGGACTGAGAGCGCCTCGCGCAATGTCGTAAATCCATACATTGCTTTCGAAATCGAGCGCGAGGCGCTTTCCGTCCGGGGAGAAAAGCGGCGAGTAATAATCGCCCCGCTGCTGAACGAGTGGAGCGGCCTTGCCCGCCATGTCCACTAGATTCACCGCGACCTGCGCTCCGATCGCCTCTCCAAGGATGTAAACGCCCGTGCCCCTGTTGGAAAAGCTCAGCTGCGCGCTTCCATTGGTGACATCCGCCTCCATATTTGTGAGGATCGGCCTGGACGGTCCGGTGATCGTAAGGCTCCCCGCATTGAACGGCGCCGCAAACAAAGTCCCGCCCGAAATGTATGTCAGATAACCGGAGGAAAGATAGCGGCCGAAATAGGCGTTTTCGACGAGGTCTTTCACCTTGCCTGTGGCCAGCGACGCTGCCTCGATGCCGGCATGCTCGAAATTGTTGTTGTCCGCCGACGCCGTGAATAGGACGGATCGTCCGTCTGGCAAGACTTGCGGCCATCGGTGAGTGATTTCCCTCCTTGCAGCGTCGAGATGAGTGACCGCGACCGGTGTGCCCCCGTTCGCGGAGATGCGATACAAGGAGGCGGTCACCACCGGCGTGAAAACAATGGTGTCATCTTGACCCCACCATGCCCCGCGATGGCTGTTCCCCACACACACTTTCACCGGCGCTCCCCCGAAAACAGAGATCTTCTCGATAGCGCCGTCCGTTCCGAAATAACCGATCCACTGCCCGTCAGGCGAAAAGAATGGTGAAGAACCCATGGCGCCTTCGAGCGCGGTGGCCTGCGAACCATCTAACGAACGCACGTAGATTTGTTCATTGTTCGAGGGTGTCTTCGCCACATACGCAACTCTTGAACCGTCGGGTGACAACACCACCGCCGGTCCGTCACCGGTATAAAGCTGTTGCGAAGCAGGGATGGCAAGACTCAATTCAATCGGTGTGGGCGGAGCCGGTCTGGTTCCTCGAAAGTACGCGTAAACAGCAGCCCCTGTCGCGATGCTCGCGAACAACGCAATCGCGCAAGCTAGCAGGGCATGTCGCCCCGCGGGTCTTTGGCCGCCTTCGTTGTTTCCTCTCGCGGGGAGCAGGACGCCCTGCGCCGCGTCCCCCTTGCCGGTCACGGCCGCCTCGATCGCGATCCGCGCCTCGCCAACAGCTTGCAGTCGCTGTCTGGGGTCTTTCTTCAAGCAACGCACGAGCAAATTGAGAACTCCAGGCGGCGTGGTCGCCGGCAATGCTGTCCAGTCCGGTTCCTCCTTCACGACCGAAGCCAGAATGTCGGTAATGGTTTCACCATCGAATGCACGCCTGCCCGTCAGCATTTCGTACATCACGCAGCCAAACGCCCAAATATCTGTGCGCCGGTCTACTGGTCTCCCCTTGGCTTGCTCCGGCGACATATACGCGGCCGTGCCCAGGATGATTCCCGCCTGCGTGGCCATCCGGGTCAGCGTCGGCGAACTGGACATATCGACCGAACCAGGATCGCCTTCCACTGCCTTCGCCAACCCAAAATCGAGGATCTTCACGGAATCATTCGCCGCCAGCTTGATGTTTGCCGGTTTCAGATCGCGATGCACGATGCCCCGCTCGTGCGCGTATTCGAGTCCTTCGGCAATCTGTTTCGCAATCGGCAGCGCTTCCCCGACGGGAATCGCGCCGGCCTTGATGCGATCGGCGAGCGTGGGCCCTTCGACCAGCTCCATCACCAGCGCGCGAGTGCTGCCGGAATCCTCAAAGCCATAAATGGAAGCGATGTTGGATTGATTGAGCGACGCGAGCACCTTGGCTTCGCGCTCGAAGCGCCCCATGCGCTCGGCGTCGGCGGCGAACGCCATGGGCAGCACCTTCAGCGCAACTTCCCGCCCGAGCTTCGTATCCCGCGCCCGATACACTTCGCCCATCCCGCCCGCGCCAAGCGGCGCCACGATTTCATAC
>JBJKQB010000123.1:0-11655 GCA_046705825.1 Candidatus Acidiferrales bacterium | reverse complement strand
CACACTCTCTCTGAGGAAATGACCGGTGTTTTTATTTTGCAGCCTCCCGCTGCGCTTCGATCCTCAGGCCGCGAGCTGGCATGGCAAGGCTACCTTGCTGCGCGGCGCTAAAAAGCAACCTCGAACTTGTAGTTCGCCGAGTTGCGCCATGGAAGGAACTACTGCACGACGGCGCTCGTGGGAGTACTCTCGGGCCTATTCTGCTTGGAATTCATCCGCTTCACGACTTCTAGGATCAAGAGTTCAAAATCGGCGTAGTAGCGATCAAACATGACCCGCTTCAAACCTCCAGAAATAATCCAAGTACGATTCTTCGTCCTATCCAGATTCTCTGCTTCCGTCCACGATATCTCCGTCTTCCAAAGGAATCTCTTTTCAAAGCACGCCGTGTCCACCTGGATTTCTCGGAATAGAACGGAAATTCCCGCAAGTCCGAATACCAGTGCTAGTAAAGGAACCTCCCACCGCGGGACTTGACCTGCTCGCATCGAGATAACGGCTAGACTTCCACAAACGTAGGCGACGAAAATGCCGGCGATCTGCCACCCCGTGGCGCTGGGGAAAACGATTCGATCGCCCCGCACGTGCATGCCCCGCCAGCGCGGAGGACGAAACAGAAGCCATAGCCCCGTGGGAACGATGAGGAGGGCCAGAAATAAACCCGGCTCCAGAGCCCGAATGTATTCTGGGATTAGCATACAGGGCAACACGGATTCTACCATTGCGGGACCACACGGACGGCGTCTAAGGGGGCACATCGCAACGCGTGCGAATGCCGGCGTTTCGGTGGAAGCTCAGTGGGGATAACGAGAACGCCGTTCCTTGCCAATCGCGGGCGAAATTCGGAGCGCCGCGGGAGGCTGCAAAACAAAAGCAGTTCTGACCTTTTCGGCGTAATCCCAACCTCGTATCAAAACAGAAAGCCGTTCTGACCTTTCCGACATTTGTTTCGGTCGGTGAATGAACTGCTCCTCCGTCAAAAGAGCGAATGACACGTTCGCCGCATCTTCGTGATTGTCTTGCCCGTAACGTAACGCCAAACCACTTGACGCGCAGCCTCCCGCGAAGCACAATCTCGGCCCAGATCGGCAACTTCTCAGGGTGTGGCTCAGTTTTGCATGCTGCTGTCGGGGTGATTTTGCCGATGCGCGCACCCCGCTTTTGATACGCACTGCCCGCGCAGCACTGTTCGCGGACAGCGAATTTCGGGAAATCATAATTCGGGATTTCTCAGAGGCCCATGTCACCCAGCCGCATGGCTTGTCTGCCCGCACGCAAGCCGTTTCGTACCATCGTGCGGGCCCTTATCGCATTCGTTTTCTTTCCGGCGCTTGCCGGAGCGCAACAGGTTCCCGTTCCTGCGCGCATCACGCAGCCCGTTGACCCAACCAGTTTGACCGTCCTCAAAGGCAACGTGCATCCGCTGGCGCGCCCGGAATTCGATCGCGGCCCGGCGCCGGCCGCCTTGCAACTCGACCGCATGCTGCTGGTGCTGAAGCGCAGCCCGGAGCAGGAAGCGGCGCTCGAATCGCTGCTCGATCAGCAGCAGGACAAGTCCTCGCCGAATTACCACCAATGGCTCACGCCGCAGCAATTCGGCCAGCAATTTGGCCCCGCGGACCAGGACGTTCAGACGATTGTGGCCTGGCTCGAATCGCAGGGCTTCCAGGTCGATCGCGTGGCGAACGGCCGCGCCGTGATCGAGTTCTCGGGCGATGCGGGGCAGGTGCAGAACGCGTTTCGCACGGAAATTCACAAGTACGCGGTGAACGGCAAGAATTACTGGGCCAATGCAAGCGACCCGCAGATTCCCAGCGCGCTTGCCCCGGTGGTCGCGGGGGTAGCAAGCCTCAACAGTTTTCGGCGGCGCCCGATGTACCAGCTGCTGGGCATTTTCGCGAAGTCGAAGAAGACCGGCCAGGTGAAGCGAGTCGCCTCGGCTACGGTGGGAGCCACGGCGCCGAATTTCACGTTTAACTGCGGCACCGATCCGAGCACGGGCCAGCCGATCACGTGTTACGCCGTCAGCCCGTACGATTTTGCGACGATTTACAACGTTTTGCCGTTGTGGAACGCAAGTTCGCCCATCACCGGCAGCGGGCAGTCCATCGCCATCGTGGCGCGCACAAATATTAACGTGCAGGACGTCGCCGATTTCCAGTCGCTCTTCGGATTGCCCGCGAATCCGCCCACAGTGATTCTGGACGGTCCCGACCCCGGCCTGGTCTCCGGCGATGAGACGGAAGCGGACATCGATGTGGAATGGTCGGGTGCGGTGGCGAAAGGCGCGAAGATCAACCTGGTCGTCTCGCAGTCCACGGAGGCGAGCGACGGCGTCGATCTCTCCGCGCTGTACATCGTGGACAACGACGTCGCGCCGGTGATGAGCGAGAGCTACGGCGAATGCGAACTGGGGCTGGGCGCCGCCGGGAATCAGTTCACGAACAATCTGTGGGAGCAGGCTGCGGCGGAAGGAATTACGGTTTTCGTTTCCAGCGGCGACAGCGGCTCTGCCGGCTGCGACGGCTACCAGGGCAATACTCCGGAAGCGGCGCAGTACGGCGTGGAAGTGAACGGCCTGGCATCCACGCCGTACAACGTGGCGGTTGGGGGCACGGACTTCAACGATTTCTTCAATGGCGCGACTTACTGGAACACCACCAACAATTCGATCACGCAGGCGTCGGTGAAGGGCTACGTGCCCGAGACGACCTGGAACGATTCGTGCACTAACGCCATCTTCGCGCAGCTGGGGTTCACCGGCGGCGCGGAGGCGAACTGCAACAATCCGCAACTGTCGCAGTTCGTCCTCACCATCGGCGGCGGCGGCGGGAAAAGCGGGTGCACCACACCGAACGGCACGGCGCCGTCGAACTGCAGCGGCGGCTACGCGAAACCCTCCTGGCAGGCGGGCGCGGGAGTGCCGAACGACAGCAAGCGCGACGTGCCGGACGTTTCACTGTTCGCCAGCAACGGTTTCGTGGGGAACTTCTACATGATGTGCGAGCGGGACGCTCAGAATGGGCAGCCCTGCAGCACCTCGAATTTTCTTGGCGTGGGCGGAACTTCCGTCGCATCTCCCTCGTTTGCCGGAATCATGGCGCTGGTCGAGCAGAAAACCGGCGCGGCGGAGGGCAACGCGAACTATATTCTGTACAAGCTGGCGGCGAAGTCCGGCAGCACATGCACGTCCGCAGCGAACCCAGCAACCACCTGCGTCTTCTACGACACGCCCGCGGGTTCGACGATTGCCATGCCCTGCGTGAAAGGCACGCCGAATTGCACCGTGTCGAATTCCGTCGATCAGTATGGGGTGCTCTCGGGGTACGCCACGACGGCCGGCTACGATTTGGCCACGGGGCTCGGCTCCGTGAACGCGTCCAATCTGGCGAACGGCTGGAGCGCGGTCGGCAGCACGCCTTCTACGACTGCGTTGACGCTCAATAACGGCACAGCCGTGAACATTGCGCACGGCAGCCCTGTGCCTGTGTCCGTTTCCGTTACGCCGGCTTCGCCGATGCCCACGGGCAACGTTGCGCTGCTGGCTAAGCAAAATGGAAGCAGCACGGATTTTGGAACGCTTACGCTGGGGACAAACGGGAGCGCCTCGGGAACGTTCACCATGCTGCCCGGAGGCACGTCGTACAGCGTGGTGGCGCACTATGCGGGCGACGCGACTTATGCAGGCAGCGATTCGAACGCCGTAACCGTGACGGTGAACCCGGAAGCAAGCAAGACGCTCGTCAATTTCGTAACGTTCGACAACAATGGGAACCTGATTAGCTTCGACAGTTCGGGCATAACATACGGAGCCGGTTATGGGCTGTTGCGCGTGGACGTTGGCGATTCCGGAGCTTCCGTCTCAGCCACGACCGGGATATCAAGCAAGTGCTCCAAAGGCACTGCAAGCTGTCCGACGGGAACGGTTACCCTGAGCTCCACGCCGACGCCGCTCAACGTTGGAAGCCTATTGTTGAACGTGGATGGCTATGCGGAGGATCAATCTATCTCGGCCGGAACATACGCGATCACAGCCAACTATCCGGGCGATGCGAGCTACAACGCGAGTACCGGATCGGCGAACTTCACAATTTCCAAAGCACCTACAACAGTCGACGCAGCGGTCGAAGGTCTGCCGGTTCAATACGGAGACTTCGAAGAGATTTCCGCAACGATATTGACGACTAGTTCCGGAGCCGCACCAACCGGGACGGTTTCTTTTTCACTCGACGGATCTCCCTTATCATTTACCGCCCCCGTGTACGAAGGATTCCCGTACGAGCCCTCCAACTCGCCGCCCCAATATGCGACCTTGAGCGCTACCTCATCCACCGAATTTGTTACCACCATCGGGAATCATACCCTGACGGCCACATATTCGGGCGACTCGAACTATGCGGGCGGGACAAGCCCTGGTGCCACAATCACCATAACGCAGGCCCTGCCTTTTTTCTCCACGTTCGGAGCCAGCCCCGCAACGACGAACGTCAATCAACCGGTAACTCTGACGGCGCAGATGTTTGGGTCGGATGCCGGTGTCCCGCCAACCGGAACCAACACTTTCTACGATGACAAAACACTGTTGGCCGGGGCGGTGACATATTCGTCGAAGAATTCCAACGGAGGGGTCAGCTCGAGCTTGGATGCCACGATGCCGTACACACCCACGACACCCGGCATCCATAACATCACCGTCAAATATTCGGGCGACTCAAACTACTTGCCCGCCTCTTCACCTGGACCCGCAACCCTGACGGTCATCGGCCCTGACTTCACCCTGGCCAGCCAGCCTGGCGCGACTACCGTGACAGCGGGAAGTTCCGCCACCTACACGGTGAACATTACAGGTACGGACGGTTTCACCGGAAATGTAAGCGTCACGTGCTCGTTGACCGCCGCTGACACGACCTGTGCAGCAAACCCGGCTTCCGTGGCGACTGGTGCCGCCACGACCATTACTGTCACAACGACCGCGCACCAATTCGTCCCTCCTGCACCTGGATCGCCGGATTTTGGACCCCGTTTGAAAATCACGCCTTTCCTGTTTCTTCTAACCGTCACACTCTTGCTACTGAAGTTCTTCGGAAAATCGCGACGAAGGCGCTTTGCCTATTCGATTTCTTTCGCTGCGGCTTTGCTTGTGATTTTCCTGCTCGGAGGCTGCGGCGGCGGCAGTAGCAGCCCTCCGCCTCCGCCTCCCACGCCGCACGGCACTCAACCTGGCCTTTACACTGTGACGATAGTGGGAACTTCCGGCAATTTGACGCACACAACGACGGTATCCCTGACCGTCCAATAAAGATCTTGCCAGCACACCGGCCCTGCAGCGAAACAAAAGCGAAGCGGGCGAAGAAAAGGCTAATCGCAACGCATCCTGATTCAAAACCTCACCTAAGTCGCTGAAATAACACGAGAAAACATTTTCTAACCGCAACCCGAACGCTTGTTCGCCTTCGCCGTAGCTTCGCCTGCGGCTCAGTCCCGGTACCCCGCCCTGCCACCGCCCGCGCAAAGTTTCTGTTGATCCGCCGCGTTCGGGACGCTATGCTGCCGCGATCACTGCGATGAGAAAAGCGATCAAGTGGACGGGAATTGGGGTGCTGGCGGTGCTGGTCATCGCCTTTGGTGTGGGCTGCTACTTCATGGGCAGCCCGCGCGATTTGTATGGGTTTCTGCGCTACGCCCTTCCCCAATGGCATGAAGGCAAACTGCGCGTGGGCGAACAAGCGCCGGATGCTCCGCTGTATTCTCTCGACGGCCACTCCACTTTCCACATCCGCGACCACGTCGGCGGACGCCCGCTCGTGCTGATTCTTGGCAGTTACACTTGACCCCCCTTCCGGCGCCAGATCGGGGATCTGGTGAAGATGTACGACCAATACAAAGACCGCGCGGATTTTCTGGCGGTGTATATTCGCGAAGCGCATCCCACGGACGAATGGGAGATGAAGTCGAATCTGACGCAGAACGTGTGCTATCCACAGCCGAAAACGCTGGCGCAGCGTGTGGCCATTGCGAACGATTTCGTCAAGCGCTTCCACTTCCCCATACCCCTCGGCATCGACGCGATGAACGATCTGGCCGACCATCTCT
This sequence comes from Candidatus Acidiferrales bacterium, assembly GCA_046705825.1. Taxonomy (GTDB): domain Bacteria; phylum Acidobacteriota; class Terriglobia; order Acidiferrales; family UBA7541; genus Palsa-295. The sequence continues at coordinate 5,562 of JBJKQB010000123.1, read as the reverse complement.
ATGGCGGGTGGCCCGAGCGGCTCTACGTGATCGATGAAACGGGGAAAATCGTGTATCGCGGCGGGATGGGGCCGTTCAACTACCATCCGGCGGAAGTAAGCGCGTGGCTGGCGCGGCGGTTTCCGGCGGTGCACATGGCGAAGCTGAGCGATTCGGGCGGGCCATCCGGCGCTGGCGCGGCGCAACAGGGTGCTTCGGCAGCGCGCTCGAATTGATAACGCGGGCGACGCGAGCCGGCGTCAGGATTGACCCAGCAACTGCTTTTTGGCTCTCACCTGCAGCAGATACTCTTCCTGTGCATCGATGAACCAGGGCCTTTTTTCGAGGGCCCATTTCATGTCTTCGCAGACCGAGCAGAGCGGCGCATTCGTCGTGTAATAGCTCAGCTGGCCGACGAGGAACCGTTTGCCATGCCGGTCGATCACGCGAACACCGGCGGGCATGATCCCCGCTCCCGGCCATCCGCATTCCGGGCAACTCATGATGACCCTTCCCGCTCCGGCGCGTTTACCGAAGCTGTGCGCCAAGCGCGCTGGAACGGTTATGAGGCAGGCGAGCGAGCGCGAGAATGGAGCAGAGGTCCAGGCCCGCGCCCCGCTGGTACCCTGCCGCTTCTGGGACTTTAGTTTGGCCAGCGGCTAGTACTTGGCCGGAAGGCGTCCGGCGCGAGTGTGCGTTTGCCGCGAACCGGGACGAGGCAGCCGAACAGAAGGCCCAAGGCGAAGACAATCTTCCTGAATGAGGTTCGTTTCATGGAGTCGCCGAGCGGGATCATACCATCCTGCGCCAGCTCCGGGATTCCCGGCTCGGTACTGCTTATCGGCTGGCGTGTTGCGCTGCTTTAACGATGCCCATCCAACTTGTGCCGCCGGCATCGGGGATTCCAGAATCTGCCAGAGAGTTCTCGTTCATGGCTGCCCCGCCAGACTTTCCGGAGGCTCCATGTGGTAAGATTGACTTACCATGCGAACAACGATTTCGACGAAAGGCCAAGTTGTCGTTCCGAGCCGGATCCGGCGCAAGCTTGGACTGCAACCGGGAGACTCCCTGGAAGCCCGAGTCGAGGGACAACATATTGTCCTGACGCCGCGAAAAGGCCGTTCGCGCAGGGCGCGTATCGTTCGAGATCCGCTTACTGGCTTGCCGGTTCTAACCGCCGGTCCCAAGGCTCCCAAGCTGACCGGCACGGAAGTGCGCGAAATCCTCGCCGATTTTCCATGAGATTCCTATTGGACGTGAACGCTCTGCTTGCGCTCCTCGTCCGGGAGCATGAGTTTCACGAGCGGGTTGCAACTTGGGTGGAACGGCTTGGCGCAAGAGGTGTTCCTGAACTGGCGACATGTTCGATCACGGAATTGGGGTTTGCGCGTGTGCTAGGACAGGCTCCACAGTATGGTTTGTCCATCGCAGAGGCGCGCGAGCTCTTGTTCAAGGTGAAGAACAGCAAGGGAATACACTGGACTTTCATTTCCGATGACCGCGACATCTCCCATCTTCCCAGGTGGGTCCGAACGCCAAAGCAGAGCACCGACGGACACCTTGTGGATCTGTGCAGGGCTCACGAGGCCGTGTTGGCTACGCTGGACCGCCGAGTCCTCGGTGCATTCGTCGTTCCCCCGAGCACGCATTCGTAAAAGTGCATGAGAGCTTTGGCTGTCCGGCGCATGTGGCGGATCGGACAGAAGGCATGCGTTGAATTAGAATAGGCGAATCGTGATGGGCTCGATCATGCCGGCGATTCCCTCGGGCGTGGATTTGACCGCGTTCCTGCTGGTGATTTCGTTTTCCGCGGGGCTGAATGTATACGCGACGGTGGCCATGCTGGGGATACTGTCGCGCGCCGGAGGGCTGGCGCTGCCGCGGAGCCTGCACCCCGTTGCGAATACAGGGGTCATTGCGGTTTGTGTGGCGCTTTTCCTGGTCGAATTCGTTGCGGACAAGATTCCGGTGTTGGACCTGTTTTGGAACGCGCTGCAGACGTTCGTGCGCGTGCCTGTGGCAGCCGTGCTGGCTTATGGCGCTACATCGCAACTGCCGAAGGGCGAGCAGCTGATCGCGACGCTGCTGGGCGCGCTGATCGCGTTCGCGGCGCATGGCGGGAAAATGGCGGCGCGCACGGCGGTGACGCATTCTCCGGAGCCATTCTCGAATATCGCGCTGAGTTTGGGCGAGGATGGCGCCGTGGTTTTCCTGACCTGGCTGGCCACGAAACACCCCTACGCCTCGGCAGCCATCGTGGCCGTGATGCTTGCGTCGATCCTTCTGATGATTCGTATTGTTTGGCGGGCGATGCGCCGCCTGTTCAGCGGGCGCGCCGGGCTGGAGCCTTCGCCGGCACGCTAGCGGTTAAGAGGATGCGGAAAAAATCAAAAAGGAACCTCAGGGGTTAAACCGCGAATGAAAATGCAGCGTGATATCGAAGCTGAAGCCTGCCTGTCGGCAGACAGGCTCCAACCCCCTAAAAAGCTCGCTATTTTCCGCGGCCTGTAAAGCCGAAAGATTTCCACGCCTCACTACGGCACGACTAAAAATCGTGCCCTGACGCGAAGACCGTCTGTTCACACCGGCGCAGGGCGAGCCAATCGTCGCGATGGGACTAAGGCTGCTGAGGTTTCTGTTTCTTCTTCAGGAAGCCGCCGAGAATGCCGGAAGCGGTGCTGACGGCGCCCTGCGCGGGCGTTGCCTTCCCTTTTGATGTGCCCGCCATTCCGCCCAGGTCGGGCATGAAGATGGGTTTCGAGGTCGTGCCGGTGACCTTGAATGGGATGCCATTGCTGGTAGCGCCGCCGGTGAGGGACGTCAGCGCGGTTCCCACCACGCCCGCGACGCTGGTCGTACTGAGCTTGGCGAGCATGCGGCAATTGAGCTGGCCGGCCGAGCTGACGTTGCCATTGCCCGTCATCGAGCCCAGCGATGGCACAACGAGATTCAGGTTCTGCGCCTGGGTGCCTTGCGAATCAACGCGGAGATTCGCGCTCAACGTTTGAATTTCGGTATCGGCCGATCCGCCTTTGCCCAAGCCAGCGAAAGCAGCCAGCGCGCCGAGCTTGCCGTTGAGATTGAATCCCGCCAGCTTGGCGTTCGCCAGATTAATAGGGCCGGTGATCACCAGCTTGTCGACGGGACCGGTAATCGCGAGCGCGGTGTCGAGTGTGCCGGTTTGCAGCGAAGCGCCAGAGGGCAACTGCACACCGACGGCGGGCAAGACGCCTTGAAGATCGGTAACCGGCATGGCCTTCCCGTTCATTTTCATGTTCACGGTGGTGGTCGCGCCCGCCATGTCGTAGGTGCCCGCAAGATTGGCGACGGCTTTTCCAATATGAATCACGCCTTTTTCAAGCGAGCCGGAGTCACGGGCCAGATCGTACGTCGTGGCGTAGTCAATGTTCACCGGAACGGTAGCTGCGGAGGCGTTGGGGGCAAAGCGGACTTTCTCGGCTTTGACCGCGCCTTTCGAGGTCATTTGCCGGCCATCCGAAGCCAGCGTGCCGTCGAAACTGATGATGCCGCCCACGCCGGAGGACGGATCGATGAAACCCGTGGAAGCGAGATCGAAATTGTGCACGGCCAGAGTCGCGTCGAAGGGAGTGAGCGACGCGTCGGACTGGTTTACAGGGCCGGCCTTGCCGTCGAGCTTGATCGTTCCATCGCCGGGAGTTTTGGCGGTGAGCTTGAATGGAAACTGAGCGGTGTAGGAGACATTGGAGGCATCGAGGTTAACGCCCTCGTATTTGTGGGTTTTGGGGCTACCCACGTCACCGACAGTGATGGTGCCGTTGGAGAGCTTGAGTTCGCCAACGGAAAAATTATTCGCGGGCGAAGATGCCGATGATGCTTGAGATGAAACGCTCTCGCGAGCCGTTGGCGGAGGAGGGGCCGGCGTCGAGCCGGACGAGGAGGCAGAACCGAGGCTCGAATAGTTCCAGCGGCCGGAGCGCGCACGCAAGAGGGTGACCTGCGGGTCGGTTATGGTGAAGGAAGTCACTTCCAAGCGCTTGGAAAAAATCAGCGGAACGAGGGAGACACCCGCGGTGAGCTGCTTGGCGGTCAGAAACGGGGCGGAACTGAAGGCGGGATCGTCGGCGACGGAAAAATTATCGACCGTGACGCCTCCTGAAAAAATGGAAAGGCTGATGTTTCCGATGGCGACCTTGCGTCCCAGTGCGCCGGAAAGATCGCTTTCGAGCGTGGGCTTGAAGGTATTGGCGTTGATGAACAAAGGAAGGACGAGCGCGATGATGATCAGCAGGGCCACGATCGCACCCGCGACAATGAGAATTTTCTTCAGCATGACACACCTCCGGAGGGCTGAGGGACGCAATCGAGATGCCGGCAAGGCGATCATACTCCGGCGGGGGGCTTGCGCCAACCGGCGAAGCCAACGCGCAACATGGAGGAGGCTAACGGCGAACGATTTGCGATAAGGCGGAGGCGACGCGGTTTGCGACAGTGCGCCAATCGCCGGGGTATGGCTGGCGGAAGATGTGCGCATCGTCGGATACCAGGGACTGTAGTCGCGATCGAGCATCCAGCGCCAGTCGGCACGGAACGGCAGCAGCAGCCAAACGGGTTTGCCCAGGGCGCCGGCCAGGTGCGCCACCATCGTGTCGACGGTGACGATCAGGTCCAGCCGCAGAATTGTGGCGGCCGTATCCAGGATTGTGCCGGACTCGTTCTCTGTTTGCGTGATGGGGAGATGCGGGACCGTTGCGATCTCATCCGCCGCAGCGCCGCGCTGAAGGCTGAAAAGAGCAAGGCGCGGAACAGCCGGCAGATTTTCGAAAAGCGCGAGAGGAATGTTGCGCTCCGGGTTCCAATTTCCCGAAGACCAGGTAACGCCGACTTTGAAGCCGCGCTTCTCGCATGGAAGCGACGCCGATCGGCAGGCGGACGAAGGGAGGTGAAGGTAAGGAACTTGATTCACGATTGTTTCGAGGGTGGTGCGGAAGGAGTAGGCGAGTTCCATCAGCTCGATTTCGACACAATCATCCTCGAGGCAATGGCCGAAGAGACCGCGGTCCTCATCGAGACAGAGGAGGGCGTCCTTTGCGGGCAGAGAAGCAAAGAGGGATGCCAGTTCGCGCTGGCATTGAAGATAGACTCGCGACGCGCGGCTGCGCAGCAACGGAAGGTAGCGGACGAACTGGATTGTGTCGCCCAGGCCGTGATAGCAGCGGACCAGCACGTGGCGATGGTCCAGGGGCGAGCCGTCCCACACACGGCGGAGGTGAAGGGGCAAATGCTGCTCGCGCTGCCAGATGAGCTCGGGCGGAAGACCGCGACGAGCAGCCTCGCTGCGATCCGATTCGCGCCATGCGCTCTCGAAGTCGCCCGCGAACATGAAGCACATCCACCGCTGATACGTGACGGAAGCAGCAGAAGCGCCCAAACGAAGCGCTTCTTCCGTGGAGGCAAGCGCCAAATCGATTTCGCGGCGCGCGAGGAAGCGCGAAGCCAGCTCAGCGTAATCCGCGGCGGTGCCGGGCTGGGGTCCGGCTAACGGCTTCCCCGGGCAGGCATTCAAGCGATTGTTATGCCGTTTGCCGCGCGACACTCAAAGAG
>JBJKQB010000122.1:0-8595 GCA_046705825.1 Candidatus Acidiferrales bacterium | reverse complement strand
ATTTCGAACAGTCTCAGTCTCCCCTTCCACTCCGCGCGCCGCAGTGCATGGCGCCCAATTCGCTCGAAATCCGCCACGTACTCGCATGCGCGCGCGCGGTCGGGACGCCAGCTGTAGCCGTTCGCTGGCTTGTCCAGGCCAATCGACGCCAATTCACCCGTGCCCTGCCCCAGATGCGCCCGCAACGAGCGGTAACGTGAGTGGCAGATCTCGAACATCTCTGAAGCTTTCATCGCTTTCATCCTCGCTTTAGTTTTCGCGTTGCGCCGAAGACCCGGCCACCCAACCGCCGAATTCCCACACGCTGTTCGCGCCTTCCATCTCTCCCTCGACCACGCTTAGGCAGGCGTCGAAACACGCCCGCCACCCGGCCAGGTACCCGCGCGAATACTCGTCCGCCATTTGCTGGCGTTCCTCTTCCCTTCTCCGCATTGCAACCCTCTGCGCCTGTTCAATCGTTGGCGCAGTGACCGCGTTCGTTACCCGGTACGCGCACTCCCGAACCAGCCGCAAAATCCAATGCAAGGGCATCGGGCTGTACACTCCAACTCGCCGTCTCGGCTCGTACCAGGCCTGTCGCCATCCGGCGGGGACGCGGGCCCCTTGCGCCAGCTGCCGGCAAAACAAACGCGCCATTCCCATTCGGACCCCCTCTGGTTCTAGGTACTTAGCAGCGCAACTAAATATTGCGTTAGTAGTCTTGCAGTACTGTCATGCTGTGTGTAAGATGGACGCCGCCTCGCCTCTGGCGCGCCGTGCAGGCGCGTTTCAGCCGAGGCAACCGGACCTATGCGCGACACCCCGCCGTCGCCGCTGGAGTACCTGATCGCCTGCTCCCAGGATTCTGTCGAATCGTATTCTCTTTCCTGCCAGAACCGCCGCGCTAACGCCGATCGCGCCTTGGCCGATCTCCTGGACCGCTGGGGATGCGCGCAACATGACGAACGCATCGCCCGTAGGATCGCGAGCCTTTCCCGCGCCCGGCCACGCCTACCCGCGCAGTTATCGCTCGCCGGCCTCCTCGCCGCCCCTGCGCTCCCTGCCGCCTCGCTTTCGCCCACACGCCCTCCGAAAGGCCTGGCGCCATGCTCCCTGTTCGAACGGAAGCGGCCCGCCACTGAAGGCGTGCGTCCGCTGAGTTCGGGGGCCTGCTCCGAAAAACCTCTGCTTACTGCCGCTCGGGCGTCCGCGGCAATTGAGCCCGGTCCAACTTGCCCGGCGCCCTGTCCGTCTGCTCTGGCCTCGCAATGCCGATCCTTCCTCATTGGTTCATGCCGTTCTGTGCCCATTGCATGCGCTGCGCCCGCTGCTCCGGCACACGCCAAACGCGCGTTCCGGGACGCGAGCAGCTGTCTCATGAATGCTTTCGGCGCTTCGAAGACCCTCAAAAACCGGCCACTTAGACCGTGGCGAACCATTTATCAGGTAGCTTCGAACCGCCGGCCGGAACTCAGTCCATCCGTCCATGCCATAGACCTCCATCCTCCACGCCAGCTCGCTCTGTCCTTCGACCGCCGCCGGGAAACGCCCTGGACCGACAAACCCACCAAACTTCTTCTGCCCAGCCACTGTCACCTCGCAAAAATTGCCTGAATTCGTCCCGCAACTCCAAACCCGCAAGCGACAGCGAGGAGCTGCGCCACGCGCCTTCCACCAGCCCCTTGCCCCTCGAGATCACCAGCCGCTTGCCCGCCTAGATCACCAACCGCTTGGCCACTCAGAGAGCAGCCCCGTGCCCATCGAGATCACCAGCGACTGGGCCCTCGACATCAGCAGCTACGCCGTCTTTCAACCAATCTCGGCGGCAACCTTCGTCGCAAACCGCGCCCCGCGCCATCAGCAAATCGAACACCACGCAAACCCACAACCCTCCCCGAAAAACATAACTAAGCATTAGCACGCTGGGCGAATCGTGAGCCGCTGACTACGTTGGGGCGAATCATGTGTGTCACTTCCAGTCCGCAGTCCCATTCGCGGAAATCGTCATTCGTCAAAAAAGAAGAGTCGCGTCGGTGCGTGCGACACATTCGTAGTGATTCGGTCGTATTTGAGGCGGACCCGATGCAACTAGCTGATTCTGTCCCTGCCGGCGTGATCAGAGATTGGCCGCAGCATATGCTCAAGCAGCACGCGGGAAATGGAGCAGCTCTTTAGGCTGAGCTCTCCGCACGACGATGTTCATCTCCCCGCGCCGCTACGCCGCTTGAGACTCCTGCGGCGACCGGCTACGGTATTCGCAACAGAAGAACGCTGCGCGAAGGCGAAATAGCAGTGACCCGAATCTCGTCTGGATGCGAGATCCATGCTAATTGCCGTTTTGAATTACGATAAGGCGAGCTAGCGGGAGATCGCGCGAGATACCGAGCATCCACGAAATGCGCTGGGCTGGAGCCGAGCCAATCGTCTCCGCGTTTTTCAAACGCGCGCGCTCCGCCGCGGCCGCAGGCTGGCGCACGGGCAAAACTCGACGCGCCTACCTCGTCGCGTGCGAGCGGTGAGCCAGAGCAAATTTTATGTATTCCTCAATCGTTTCGACGTCGCCGCCAGGTAACGGACGTCCGTTGACGAAAAGCGTCGGCGTCCCGGTGCTGTCCACATTCAGTGCAACGCCATTCGCATGATCGGCCTCGACCGCCTGTTTTGCGGCGGGCGACGCGAGGCACGCCTTGAACGAACCCGCATTCAACCCAATCTGCCCTGCGTAGCTCACCAGCTGGTCGAACACGTTTTCAGGTGTGATCGTGTCCTGATTAGCGAAAATCAAATCGTACATCTTCCAGAAATCCGCGTTCGAGTGCTGGAACGTGCACCGCGCTCCGATCGCCGCCGTCTCGGCCCATGGATGAATTTGCGTCAGCGGAAAATTCTTGAACACCACGTGCAACTGCGGGTAGTCCTTCTCGACCCTCTTCAGCGCGATATGAACCGCGCGGCAGTGCGGGCATTCGAAGTCGGCAAACTCAACGATGGTGACCGGCGCGTCGACTGGCCCGCGCGAGGGGCTGCCCTCGGTGTGCAGCTTCGCCAGATTCGCCGCGAAGGGGTTGGCCGACATGTCGAACATCTCGCCACGGATGAAGTCTTTCCCGTCCTTGCTGATGTAGAATGTGGCGCGTTCCGTTCGTCCCTTGTACGTCACCTGCAGCGGTACCGAGTAAAAATCGGGGGAAGGAGCCGGCCCCAGCGGCCCAACTTTCACTTGATATTGGGGCCCCCAGGTGAACAGATTACGGATGAAGGCCTCCGAAGAATGTAGGAGCTGGGCACCGTCAATCTGCGTACTGCCGGAATGCGTAGGCTGCGCGCAGGCGGGGAAAGCCGCAATCAACGTCGCGAATAGTACGCACGAAAAGGAACGCCGCATCGGTAGAACTCCTATGAATTTTCCTGGCGAAAGTATGAAACCACAGTTGAGCGTAGATGGAAAGCAAAGCCCCGCAACCTGGTACAGGAAATACGCATACCTCAGGGCAGTAATCCGGCGGATGGAGGTCTCCCTACCAGCCGCACCCAGAAAGTGCCGAATGGCGCTGCCCTACTGCTTTAATTGAATGCGTCACATTGCTCTCACCTGTGCCTCACCCGTCCTTCGGATTCAGGTAAACTGATGTGCGCATGCCACAAGCAGATGTCCTCGACCCTCGCGCTGAATACACGCGCCGTCTTGCACGCCACGAACACCTCGTTGTGCAACTCGAGCGCCGCCACATTCGCGCGGGCAACATCAAACTCGCCATTGTCGCCGCCGCAGTCATTATCGCCGTTCTGATTCTCAACCGCTGGCTGTCTCCTTACTGGATCCTCTTGCCGTTCGCGCTGTTCATCCTTTTCATCGTTCTCCACGAACGCATCCTGCGCGCCAAAGCTCACGCAGAAACCGCTGCCGCGCTTTATCGCAATGGCCTGGCGCGCATCGACGACAAATGGGCGGGCACCGGCTCAACCGGCGAGCGTTTCCGGAACCTCAAACATGTCTACTCGGAAGATCTCGACCTGTTTGGCCGCGGCTGCCTCTTCGAGCTGCTCTCGACCGCGCGTCTTCCCATGGGCGAAGAGCGGCTCGCCGGCTGGCTGCTTAGCGCTTCGCTGCAGGACGAGATCGTCGCGCGCCAAAAGACCGTCTCCGAGTTGCGCGATAAGCTTGACCTGCGCGAAGACATCGCCCTCACCAGCGAGGATTTGCGCCCGCGCGTCCAGCCCGCCGCGCTCGAAACCTGGGCCGCAGGAAAGCCGCTGCTGACCTCGCGTCCCATGCGCTACGTCTTTCCCGCATTTGCCCTCGCGGCCGTCGCTACCTTTATCTACCTGATCGTCGCTCTGCGAATCTGGCCGTTCGCCGCCGTCCTTGCCGTGGAATTTATTTTCTACCGTGCCTGGCACGATCGCGCCGAAGAGGTGATGAGCAAGCTGCACACGAATGCCGAGGGGCTCACGCTCTTCTCCCGCATTCTCGGACGCATCGAGCGCGAGCCCTTTGCCTCCGCGCATCTGCAGCAGCGCGCCGGCGAATTGTGTTCGCAATCCGCTTCGCGTGCGGTGGCCCGCTTGGCCCGCATTGTCTACTGGGCCGATGGCCGCGAAGGCATGCTTGCCAAGCTGCTCGATCTGCCGCTGCTCTATTCTTTGCAGACCGGCTTTGCCGCCGATGCCTGGCGCATTCGCTGGGGCCAGTACGTTCGCGGCTGGATGGACACGGCCGGAGAAGTCGAAGCGCTGCTTTCCCTCGCCAGTTATTCCTTCGAACACCCCGCCGACCCTTTTCCCGAATTCGTCCCCGCCGAGCCCGCGATGAACGGTACGCCCGCTCCCGATCCCTCGAACGCCTCGGACGGAGACCGCCGCAACGCCCAATCGCCAGCGGCTATCGAGAAAATCCCCGTTTTCGACGGCGTCGATCTCGGCCATCCGTTGATTCCCGGCAGCGTCTGCGTGCGCAACAGCTTGCGCCTCGACGCGCAAACGCGCGTCATGCTGGTCAGCGGCTCGAACATGTCCGGCAAGAGCACGCTGCTTCGCACGGTGGGTATCAACGTGGTCCTGGCCATGGCGGGCGCGCCGGTGCGCGCGAAATCGCTGCGTTTGACTCCCGTCGCCCTCGGCACGCGCATCCGCAGCGGCGACTCGCTGCAGGAGGGCCGCTCGAACTTCTATACCGAGATTCTGCACATTCGCAGCATTTTCGAAGTCATCAACGACGGCGCTCCCCTGCTTTTCCTGTTTGACGAATTACTGGAAGGAACGAACTCCAAAGACCGCCTGATTGGCGCGGAAGGCCTGCTGCACGCGTTGGTCGGGAGCGGCGCTATCGGCATCGTCACCACTCACGACCTCGCGTTGACCACCATCGTGCGCTCGCTCGGCGCGGTGATCCGCAATTTCCATTTCGAGGATCACGTCGAGGGCGGCCAGATGCGCTTCGATTACACGCTGCGCGACGGCGTCGTCGCCCGCAGCAACGCCATCGAACTCATGCGCCTCGTCGGCCTCCGCGTCTGATCCCAATCATGACGGGGACGCGTTTTCTCCCCGTCTCTGCGGTAAGTCTTCCGGTTCTCTCGGTGTCCTCTGGGTGGCCTCTGTGTTCTCCTTGGTGAAGCCTTTTCAGCTTGTGCTTCCAGCACCCGCATTCCTCGCCAGTTCGCCAGCCATTCCTCGAAGCGCAAATGGAGGCCGCAGAAAAGAAGCAGCTTCACCCGCGCCCATTGGAATGCGCTGCCCTTGCAACGACGCGCCGTCAAACCCCCGCTCGCGAACCATTCACCCTGTCGAAGCTGATCAGCACAACCTCGGGTTGCGTCCCCACGCGCATCGGCGGTCCCCAGGTCCCCACACCCGACGACGTGTACACCATCATTTTCCCGAACGCATGCAACCCGTACGCGTACGGCCCGAAAATCCGTTCGACCACCCAGCGCACGGGCAGCATTTGCCCGCGGTGCGTATGCCCGGAAAGCTGCAGTGAAATTCCCGCGCGTTCCGCCACCGCCAGCCGGTTCGGCGAGTGGTTTAGCAGAATGCTGGCGCGGTTCGGGTCGATATCCATGTGGTGCAGCATCAGCTCGAAGCGGTTGGCACTGGCCGAAGCGTGGTAATCGACGCCCACGATCTGCATCCCGTCCACAACGACCTTTTCGTCGTTCAGCACGCGAATCCCCGCGTTCTCCGCCGCCTTCAGCGACGCGCGCCCCGCGAACATCTCGTGATTCCCTGCGATCAGGTACGTCCCCAGCGGCATCCGCTTTTCCGACCACGGCTCGACCACCCGCTTCGCATCCACATGCGTCCCGTCGTACAGATCGCCGCCAATGAACACGATGCTTGGCTTCAGCGCCGCCAGCGTATCCACAATCCTGCGGCTGAAGCGTACGTTTCGGATATGTCCGAGATGCAAATCGCTGACGAACGCGGCAGTCCGCTCCCGCCAGGACTCCGGCAGGTTCGGGAGATGTACGCTCACGCGGCGAACGCGCACATGCGCGGCATTCAGTGTCCCGTAAACGCCCACGAGCGCTGCTAGACTGAAGAGCGTCCCGGCAATTACCGGCCCGCCCGAGCGCCAGCCCGCCAGCCACGCGATCCCAAAAGCAATCCAGGCCACCACCGAGGCGCATACCAGGAAATTCAAAAAACCCAGCCAAACGGCCGCAAGACGGTAAAGGCTCCGCACCACGACATTCGAAAACCGGAACGCCAGAATCGACGCGGTCACAAAACTGATCGACAGTACCGCCAGCCCAACGCGCAGCCCCACCAACGCCGCTCCCGACGGCCCGCCCCACAGGTTCACCCACGTCGCGTAGACGATGGCGTGACCCAGAAACAGAATCGTTTGCACTACGGCGATGAAATACGGAAGTCGGCGTCTCACTCGACGAAATTCCTCGGTTGTATGAAATCGGGCACGCGAAGACTTACAGACAAGAATAGCACGGGCTTCTCAGCCACTAAGAATTCGATGCTCCCGCCGTCCGCACGACTCACCAATGCCGGCCACGGGCACGGCGCCCAATCTTCAGTTACATCGCAAATGCCCCCGTTTTTGCGGGAATACCGCCGCTGTAATCCCAAACCCAGTCCCGCCGCCTTTGCGGGAATGGGGGTGAGGGATCTGCTTTTGCCTCGTGCTTCAAGTGCGGCCCCGCCGCGCTGTGGTTGAAGCCTTTCCGTTTGTGCTTGCAGCGCGCATTCCTCGCCAGTTGGCCAGCCATTCCTCGAAGCGCAAATGGAGGCCGCAGAACAAGACACCTGTCACGATCCATGGAAAAAAGCGCCTCCATCCATCGCACGCATAAACTCGAGCTCTCGGAGGCATCAAAATCTCCGCCGACGCAATCCAATTGGAATAGAATGTGTGCGGACCGAGCGCCAGCCGCCTCGTGTCCCCCGTCCCCGGTGGAGGTAAGCAAATGACCCGATCCACCTGCTTGAAATCCCTCTTCGCGATTCTGTCTATTGGTGCGCTCGCCTGCTTCACCACTCCCGCATTCGCACAACGCGGCGGATCCCGTGGCGGTGGTGGCGGCTTCCACGGTGGTGGTGGCGGCGGGTTCCACGGAGGCGGTGGAGGCTTCCATGGCGGCGGTGGCGGGTTCCACGGAGGAGGAGGCGGCTTTCATGGTGGCGGCGCGCGCATGGGCGGAGGCGGCGGCTACCACGGAGGCTTCTCTGGCCCACGCGGCGGGTACAGTGGTCCTCGCGGCGGTTTCGGCGGCGGACCTCGCGGTGGATTTGGCGGCCCTCGCGGCGGCTTCAACGCGCCTCGCGGAGGCTTCCGTGGCCCATACGGCGGCTCCTACGGCGGCGCCCGCGGTTTCGGTCAACGCTACGGTGGGCGCGGCGGCTTCGGCGGAGGTTTCCGCGGTCCCGGATTCAATTCGCGCATGGGGTCAAGCTTCCACGCATGGGGCGGACATGCTGCCTCCCATCCTGGCGTCGCCGACGGCCAGTGGCACAATTTTGGCCGGCCCGCTGGCGCATCTCCCGCTTTCGGGCGCAGTTCAGCACGCGGCTTCGGTGCAAGGGCCGGCGCTGGCCGCGGGTTTGGCGCGCGCGTGAATGGCGGCGCTCGCACGTCGTCGCCGATCACATCGACGGGCTGGCACTATTTTGGCGGGCGCCCCGCCGCAGGTATAGTCGGCTCAAGGCGCGCCGGCCTCTCCTCCGCGCGGTCCTCAACCGGCATTCGTTCCGCCTTGATGCGCTACGGCAACGGCGCGCGTTCCTCCATTGCTCCGCGGGCTGGGTCATCCGCTGCAGCTCGTGGCCGCATCTCGAGCAGCCCTATTTTTGCACGCTCCGGCTCTCGCTTGTCGCCCATCGCGCACGCAGGCCTGAACTCCCGCTTTGGCGATCCTGCGCTTTCCGGGCGCTTTGGCACATCGCGCTTCAACCATCTCACGCTCGGCCACTCGATCTTTGATACCAGCCGCTTCGGCGCGGGCCGTTCCAGCACGAGCCGCTTTGTTGGCTCGCGGTTCGCCAGCTCGTTCGGCAACCGCTTTTCCCCCCGCAACGGGATCATTCCGCAGCCTCGCTGGGGACGCGGCTTCGGCGGCGGCTGGTTCGGCGATGGTGATTTCGATTGGGACGACGGCT
>JBJKQB010000121.1:0-4508 GCA_046705825.1 Candidatus Acidiferrales bacterium | reverse complement strand
GATGGACGTGCAGATGCCGGAGATGGGAGGCCTGGAAGCAACTCAGGCCATCCGCGAGCGCGAAAAGGCCTCGGGAACACACCTGCCAGTAATCGCCATGACCGCGCACGCCATGCATGGCGATCGCGAGAAATGCCTTGCCGCGGGGATGGACGGTTATCTCGCTAAGCCGCTCGATCCCAAGGCGTTCTTAGAGACCGTTGAAGCGGCGGCTCAAGCACATTCCGCGGCGCCACACGTCGAGGATAAGCGGGAGAACATCGACTTCAAGCCGGCGGCGCTTCTGGAAAGATTCAGCGGCAATCGCAAGCTGGTCGCAGCGCTGGTTCGAACGTTTCGGCAGGACGCGCCGAATATGATGCGCAGCATACGGACCGCGCTGACTTCCCGCGACCCGGCGCGCGTTGCGGAAGCGGCTCACGCGCTGAAGGGAGCAGTCGGCAATTTCGGGCCGAATGCGGCGTTCGACCTGGCAAGGCAAATTGAGATGGCCGCGCGAGAAGGCACACTCAGCGGATCGTGGAAGCTGTACGCCGCGTTGGAGGACGCCATCACTCGCATGCTGCCCCGCCTGCAAGCCGTTTCTCCGCGGCCTGTGAGGCGGGCGTTCGCAACGCGCCCGCGAAAGGAGAAACGATGACGCGCATCCTCGTCGCCGATGACGATCGCACAACCCGCTTGCTCGTTTCCGAGCTTCTGCGCGCGGAGAAATTCACGGTGGTCACCGCCTCCGACGGCGCGGAAGCGCTGAAGAAGCTGCGCGGCGGCCGATTCGACCTGGCGCTGCTGGACGTCTGGATGCCCAAGAAGAACGGAATTGACGTGCTGGCGGCGCTCAAGAAATCAGGCGACCGCACCAAAACGGTCGTCATGACTTCCGACGACACGCCCGAGACGTTGTTGAGCGCAATCCGCGAGCAGGCCTGCCAGTACATTTCGAAGCCGATTGAACCCGCGGCGCTGGCCGCGGTTGTCCGGGAATCGCTCAATCAAAGATGCGATGTCCCGATCGAGGTGATTTCCGCGAGGCCCGAGTGGGTTGAGCTGAAGGTGCCCTGCTCGCTCGAAGCAGCCGAACGCATCGAACGCTTCATGGCACAGATGAAGAGCGGAATACCGGAAGAAGTGCGGGCCGCCGTGGGACAGGCGTTTCACGAACTTCTTTTGAATGCGGTCGAGTGGGGCGGCAATTTCGACGCGCAAAGAACCGTGCGCATCTCCTGTCTGCGGGCCAAACGTATGTTGCTCTACCGCATCGCGGATCCCGGGCCTGGATTCAAGCTTGCGGACCTCGATCACGCGGCCATCTCGCATCTGCCCGATGATCCCACGAAGCACGACGAAATCCGCCAGCAGAAAGGATTGCGTCCCGGAGGATTCGGCCTCGTTCTGGCCCAGGCCAACGTCGACGAGCTTCTCTATAACGAAGCGCGGAACGAAGTCGTGTTCGTGAAGTATCTTGAGGCTTGAGCGGCGTCGCCGCATCGCTGCGTCGCCCGCCCCGGTCAGCGCAGCCCGCTCCGGGCCATACTCACGCCAGCTCGTCTACGCTTGCACGTTCTGATACAGCCGGTACTGCTCGTTCTGGATCGCCATGAACGAGCGGAACGTGACCGGACCGTGAACAGATGTAACCACCCAGTCGTCGGACGCTCGCGTCGATACGCTTGCGCCCAGCATTTGCGCGCGGGTGGACTCCGGCGGGTTCTCGCCGATGGCGAACAAAGCCAGCGGGCCGCGCATCAGCGCCACCGTGTGCGGGTTTTCCGAGGCGATGGCCTCCAGCCGCAGCGGCATCTCGAATTCGATCTCGACGCGATCGCCGTCCTTCCACGTTCGCTGCAGAGCGAGGAATTTCCCCGGCTCGATCTCGTTTTCGACGCGCTTGCCGTTGATGCTGACGATCGTCTTCGGGCCAATCCACGCGGGCATGCGCACGTTCAGCGCGAAGGCCTCCGGGCGCGCCATGGCCAGCTGCAGTTGCGTTGTATTCGCCTTGGGATATTCGGTAGTTTGCGTCAGCGTCGTTTTCGCGCCGCCCTGCAGCCAGCTTACCCGCGAGGGCAGGAACAGGTTGACGTACAGCCCGTCATGCCCGTGGTAATACGAACTGATCCCATAGTCCGCGCTGAGCTGCGGAAAGGTCCCGGAACAGCAGGGCCACTTGGACCAGTACCACACCTTCTTGGCATCCTTGTTGTTGTAGTCGGAATAGTAGTAGCTGGTGCCGTCGGGCTGAATCAGGCGCGCGCCGCCAATCGTGTTGTAGAGCACGCGCTCCATGCTGTCGCCATAGCGCGAGTCGCGCGTGACGCGCAGCAGGTAGCGCGTGATCTTGAAGTGGCCATATGATCCGCAGGGCGTCTCGAAGCTGTAGTGCGTCGAGTTCAGGCTCGCATCGAGCCCGCCGCGCCCCGGTTCGACAAACGCCTCGTCCGGTCCCCACCCGCCGGTGGCAAAACTTTGGTCCTCGACCATGTGCAGGCCATTGCGCGCCGCCAGCAGATATTTCTTTTCGCCCAGCACCAGGTAGGCCTGCATGGCGGAACTCAGCGCGTTGACATGGCTGTAGGCGTGCTCGAACGGCAAGACGTTCGCGTTTCTCGACAGCGGATCGAAGTAGTTCTGCTCGAGATAGCGCGTGCCGAGTCCGCGGTAGTCTTCCCTGCCGCTGCGCCGGTAGGCCAAAAAGAGATTTTCGGGCAAGGTGTACGTTTCATCCCAGGTGGTAGCGATGTCGGTGTAGCCGCGCGAGCCCTGCTCGTAGCGGTTGAGCGCGTGATCGGGAAGGTGCGGCAGAACGGCCTGCGTCGCCTTCCAGTGCACTTCCATGGCGATGGGATCGTGGGCGAATTCGTGCGCGTCGATCAGCCCGCAGCTCGTCTTGTCATAGGTATAAGCGGGCAAGCGGTAGCCCACGTAAAACTTTCCTGCGGGATCGACCGTGGCGGCAAAGCCGCGCACCAGACGTTGGACTTTTTCCTGCGTGGGCTTCGAGCCGGTGACCGCGTAGGCGCGCGCCAGCCCGGAAAGATACTGCCCGAAACTGTGCCCGGGAATGAAGCCGTGAAAATTGTTTGCGGGATTGAAGTCGTTCGAGTTGTCGTACCAGCCGCCCATGTCCGGGCCCGGGGCCGGAAGTCCCTCGCGCTCGCGGAAAGGTTTCAACAGCGCGTCCTCGTTCAAACTGAGGAACAGCTTGTGGTTGTGATCGAACTGCCGGCGAAAAACGCTGTCGAGCAGCTCGACCTGCGAATATTCGAGCTGGGACAGCGGAGGCACGATCGCGACCTGCAGGCCGGAAGCCGAACGGGCGGGGTGAGGCGCCGAACTGCGTCCGGGAAGCGCTGTTTCCGGAGCGGGCGTGCCCTTGGCCGCGCGTGCCGCCAGCGCGCTGCCGGCTGCCGCCGCACTCACTTTCAGGAATTGGCGTCGCGACGATTTGTCCATTGCAATCCTCCTCGACGAGCGCGCTCCCGGGCTCGTTGTAAACGTTTACCACAAAATAGGACGGCGGCGCCCCGCTGTCAAATGCACGCACAAGAAGGCAAGGGCCCGGCGGGGGTGGGGTGCCGGGCCCTTGTCCTGGCTGCCTCTACTTAAAACGTGAACCGCGCAGCCACCTGCCACCATCGCGGCAACTGCTGCGAGCTGACCTTCCCGAAATTCGGGTCGAGAGGATCAGCGTCGACGAAGCCGAGATTGGTGCGGTTGAAAATATTGAAAAACTCGAAGCGCAACTGCAGAGCGAGCCGCTCCGTGATGCGGTTGTCCTTGTAGAACGCTGCATCCGTTTCGGCAAAGTTCGGTTCGCGGAATTGATTCTGCTTTTCGTTGCCTTCGGTTCCTGCAGTGGGCTGCGTGAACTGGCCAGCGTTGAAGATGCCGGCCAGAAACGCCTGCTTCGAGTTGCCCTGCGCGTAGCTGGTGGCATTGGGATAGTCGAAGTTGTCGCCATCGGCATTGTAATCGCCGCTGGTGGCGAACAGGCCCGTGATGGGATTCGAGGCGGACGGATTGCTGCATGCCGCCGTTCCCGTGTTGGCGCAGGTGGGAATGAACGGATGCTGGTTGATGACCGTGAAGGGATACCCGGACTGGAAGATGCTCGTGCCGCTGATGCCCCAGCCCCCAGTGAAGTGCCCCACCATGCCCTGCCCGTTATTGAGGCCGGGGAGCTGATAGTTCAAGGTCAGCGAGAAGCGGTTCGGCGCATCCCACGGCGAGGGGCCGTAGTACTGCCCGACATTCAGAGCGGACGGATAGCGCCCGGCATCATCCTTGGATTCTGACCGCGTATAGGAGCCATCGAAGAAGCCGTGCGAGAAGCGGCCGCGGAAATCGAAGGTCACACCCTCGTAATTCCCGTGGCGGTCGTTGGTCGAATAAGTGATGGGTCCAAAGCTGGACTTGAGGCGAGTGGGAACCAGGCTGTAATGCAACAGCAGGTCGCCCGCAACGGCGTTGATATCCACGCCGTAACTGACGATACCCGACTGATCGTTGTT
>JBJKQB010000120.1:0-6639 GCA_046705825.1 Candidatus Acidiferrales bacterium | reverse complement strand
CATGGAAGAACGCCGCGACCTTCGCCTCCGGGCTCCGCGTGCCCAAAGCGTATGGCGACTACATCATTCTCGAAGATGTGCGCGCATCCGGCGGAACGGCGCTCGCCGTTCCTGACGAGGAAATCGTGGCGTCGATCAAAGACTGGGCGCAGAACGAAGGAATTTTTCTTTCGCCCGAGGGCGCTACGGCCACCGCCGCGTACGATCGACTGCTCGCCAGCGGCTTCCTCAAGCCCTCCGACCGAGTCGTCCTGTTCAACACCGGCGCCGGCCTGAAGTATGTGGATGTCATCGCCGAGGCCATGAACATTCAGCGGCCGTCATCGGCGGCATAAGCCGCAGGCAAAATCGCGCGCGAACGTGACTATTTCGCGTCGAGCTTGCGTCCCGCGTTCAGGTGATCGAAGTTCAGGATCGTGTTGAGCACCAGCGGATAAGTTCCAATCGTCTCGCCGCGGTAAATCGGGTTATTGGAGAAGAGGATGATGTGCCCTTGGCCGGAGGGCACGTCGATCACCGCGGCGTGCTGCGCGATTTCATTTCCGCCCTCGACCAGGCCGGATACCAGCAATTCCTTGGCGTCGCCGTAGCGCAGAATCACGCGAGGACGCATGGCCGGGGGAATGACGTCAATGCCATTGCGCAACTGCTCTTCGGTGAGCGGCTGCGCTTGCCAGGGCTTCACGTGCGGCTGCTGGGGGGCAACCACTGGGGGGCGCCCGGGCACGAAGTCCGGATCGGTCAGCGAGCCGCGGCCGGTCGCGCGCCGGCCCATTTCGGGGCCGAGTTGGCGGAAGCGGCGGCCCGAGGTCATGTTCGAGAGGTCGAAGATGGGGCCATTGTCGCAGTACACCGAAAGCGAACCGTCATAGCCATAGGCAATCGGGCTGGCCGCATCGACGAAGAGTGTCTTCACCACGCTTCCGACAATCTTCATTTTCTGGGGCCGCACGACCGAAACGCCCGGCGTCATTCCCAGCGACACGGCGAAATCCGAGGTGCCCATGGTGGTGACCAGCACGCCGCCCTGCTCCACGAATTGCTGCAGGTGCGCGAGGCCGTCCCAACCCAGCCCCGGGCGCATGTCCGGCGTGGAATCCAGCTTGCCGATGTTGGGCGTCAGCGCCGTGTTCTCCCAAGGCAGCGGATTGCCCCACTCCGTGGGCATCCCGTCGACGATCGCCATTGGATTGCCGCGCCCGACCGGCGGGAACAGGATCACGTCGTACTTCGAGCGCAAATCGCTCTCCCGCGCCACGGCCTGCGTGCTGATGTAGTCGTAGGGAATGCCCATTTTGTCCAGAGCTTCGCGCCACCAGCCTTCCTGCTGCGTGCTGAGCCACGTGTGCAGGAGCGCCACGCGCGCGGCGCGCACCGGGTGCGACTCGACTGACGGCGCCGCTGATACGGCATACGCTTGCAGCCCCAAATCCGACGCGGCCTTCTGCACCTGCGCCTCGCCGGCATTCTGGATGATGAACGAGCCGCGATCGAATTTGCGCCCGGCAGCCTCGAACGGCTGCTCGGCGGCGTTGATGGATGCGCCCTTCATCTCGTAGCGCAGGGTGGCCAGCGCCGTGTCCGCGTTGTTGTCGATCAGGAAGACCGAGCCGCTGCCATTCACGCCGCCCGGCGCTTTGATTTCCGGGACCAATTCCATGGGCACCTGCAGGACCTTCCTGTCCGTCACGCGCGTCACGCGCACATCGAACAGCTCGGGAAAGGTCCAGCCGGTGTCGTCGTAGGGCGTTTTCTGCGGGTCTTCGGGGCTCCAGTACTGATGGTCGAGCAGGGCGTCGGCAATGCGCGAGTAGGGCTGGTCCATGCGCACGATGTAGCTTCCCGCCGGAAACTCGATCGTTTTCTCCGTCTCTTTTTTCGGCTCGTTAGCGGCGGCGCCTTCCGAGGCCGCGCCGGCGGCCGTTTTCTCCGGCACCTTGAC
The DNA here is from genome assembly GCA_046705825.1 of Candidatus Acidiferrales bacterium. GTDB lineage: Bacteria > Acidobacteriota > Terriglobia > Acidiferrales > UBA7541 > Palsa-295. The sequence goes on along the minus strand of JBJKQB010000120.1, from coordinate 4,697 downwards.
GGTTACCGAAAAGGCTTGCTTCGCGCGCGACACCTCGCACGCCTGCATGCGCAAGATCGAGAGAAGCTGCGCCTGCGCGCCGGGGCGCGGATCGTTGGCCGGGAAAACGTAAGCCGCCGGGCCTTCCTCCGCCGGCTTCAGCACGGAGCGTTTCGCCTTCAAGTAGAAATTCTTGAGGAACAGATTGCGGTTCTGAGCGAAGTAGTGCAGCGAGGTGAGCAGGCCCGTCTCTTCGTAGTTGTTGTTGTCGCGCTGCGACCACAGCACTTTCGGCAGCGGCGGGTTCTGGCGATACCACGTGCGCGAGTATTCGTCCGGCTGCAGCGTGCGCTCTTCCGTGTCGGCGCCGCCGTTTCCGAACGTTTCGTAGAGCCGGCTGATGCCGTTGTGCGTGGCCGCGATGAACATCAGGTATCCGGGCGACCAGGTGTCGAAATCGCCGTGGGTGAAAACGCCGGGCATGCCGAATTCGGTCATGTCCGCGACATTGCGCCAGGCGATCATTTCCCACTCGTTGGTCAAAATGGGGTCGAGCCACGCATTGAACGGGCCGTCTCCGGCGGTGTTGTCGTAGAGATAGGGCACGGATTCGTGCAGATCGTGCAGCACCTGCGCGTGCCAGCCCACGAAGGTGTTCAGCACGTTTTGCGTCAACTTCAGGGTCATGGCCATGGCGTCGCGGTTGTTGTCGTGCGCGACGTAGTGGCCCCAGTAAATCAGCGGAGGCCAATGTTGGCCCGGATGAGCCAGGTGCCAGCGGTAGACGTCCACCATGCGGTCGCGGCCGTCCACTTCCACGATAGGCGTGATCAGTGTGATGACATGGTCGCGAATGTCTTGAATGTAGGGGCTGTCATCGACGGCCAGGCGATAGGCGAGCTCCATCAGCGCGGTTGGCGCGCCGGTTTCGGGCGAGTGAATGGTTCCGGTGATGTAGTAGACCGGAACGGAGGCGTCCACCAGCCGGTCGGCCTCTGCGTCGTCCAGATGAATCGTGCGCGGGTCCGCAAGCTTGGCGAGCCGCGCGCTGTTTTCCTCCAGGTGCGCCAGGTTCTGTTCCGAGGAGACCGCCACGGCGATCATCTCGCGGCCCTCCTCCGTGTGCCCGATGGAAAACACTTTCACGCGCGGGCTGGCCTTCTCCAGCATGCGCATGTATTTGTAGACCTGGCTGGAGTAGGGCAGAATTCCGGGGGCGCCGGCCACGTCGCCCAGCACAGCTTCCGGTGTGGGAACGTTCTTCGATGCCGGCAGGTAGTTCACCAGCGGCGATGTGAAGTACGGCTCGGTGGTGTACTTGCGGATCTTGGCGGTGTACTCCTGGTCGATCGGCTGCTTGGCGTCGCGCCTGAATGCACGATCGCGCGCAAAGAGCGGCGCGCCGGCCGGCATGAGCGCGCAGCAAATAAGCACAGCCAGCGCCATGCATTCCCGCCGCAAACCCGCCTTGCCTTCGCTGCTGGATGTCATTTCCGCCCCCTATGATTTGGAAAACTCCGCAATCGGCCTGTTTCCGTGCAATGTTCTCGGACCAAACGAAACGAGGTCATATCATTCCGCTGCGTGCGATGTAAAGCGCCTGCTTTCCACACCGCGTGGAGGGACGGCCCGGTAGGCTATAATTGACGAGATGTTTACCGACCCAAGTCAGCTTCCGAACCAGCCGCCCGAGCGCCCACCCGATCGGCATCATCGAATCCTTCGCTACACCTGGATCGGGGTTCTCATCGCGGCCATTTATGCCGGGTCCGTCATCCTTTACCGCTGGAACCAGGATCGCGACTACCGGGCAAGACAGAAGGAGCAGGCTGCCTCGGCACAGCGGGATCAAGACCAGGCGTCGATTGACGCCCTGGGCGGCACCGAATTCAAGATCCTGAATTTCTACGCCTCGCCGGGCGAAATCCATCGCGGCGACACCGTCGAGTTGTGCTACGGCGTGGCGGAGGCGCAGACCGTCAAGATCGCACCGGACATTGGACGCGCCATGTGGCCCTCGCGCAGCCGCTGCATGGAGATCGCTCCCAAAAAGACGACGAAGTACACACTGACGGCCGCGGACGCCCATGGCAAGACCCAGACCGCTTCGCTGACCATCCAAGTCCATTAGGTCCTCGGTTAGGTCCCTCGAGCGCCAGCCCGTCTATAGCGGCTGTTTGCGGCTGCACCAAAATCTTTTATACTCGAAGGGTGGCCTCGCATTAGGGCCGGGATTTCCGGCCAATCCTGAATTCCATACGTCGACGATATGATGGACCTGGCTGAAAGAATTAAGAAGAAACTCAAGGACGAGATTGCCGCCCTCGAGCACGAATTGCACAGCGAACTGCCCAAGGAAATCAAGGTAGCCCGGGCGCACGGAGATCTCTCGGAAAACGCCGAGTACAAGTATGCCAAGGAGCGCCAGGCCTACGTTTCCGCCCGCCTGGGCCAGCTGCACAAGCGCATGGCGGATATCTCGCTGATCAATCTAAACAATCTGCCCAAGGATCGCGCCGCCTACGGCTCGCGCATTGTCGTCCTGGATGTTGCCAAAGACGCTAAAGTTGAATATAAGCTCGTTACGACCGAAGAAGCGGATGCGGCCAAAGGGCTGATCTCCACCAGTTCACCCATAGGCCGCGCCCTACTGGGTAAGAAGGTCGGCGATGAAGTGCAGGTGGCCACCCCAGCCGGAATGAAAGAATACGAAGTGGTTCGCTTGACCACGATCCACGATGAAGCCTGACGGGGGTCACGCTATCCCATGTTGACGCGGGCGATCGGCCGCTATCTTTCCTGGCCCATCGGACAACTGGCTTCCCTCCTGGCGGCTACGGGCATTCCTCCCAATGTGATCACCTGGTCGGCGCTGGTTCTGAATCTTTGGGCCTGCGTGCTGTTTGCCGCCGGCCGGTTTGCTGCCGCCGCCGGGCTGATGGTTCTGGCGGGGCTCTGCGATTTGCTGGATGGACCGGTCGCGCGCAAGCAGAATCGCGTTTCCAAGTTCGGCGGCTTTCTCGAATCGATTCTCGACCGCTACGCCGACCTCATGCTCTTTCTCGGCCTGCTGGTCTACTACGTCCGTGTCAACCGCTTCTCTTATGCGGTCTTGACCGGGGTGGCCATGGCCGGCGCGGTGATGGTCAGTTACGCTAAAGCGCGAGCCGAGTCGTTGATGCCGGCGGACAATGTGGGTTTCTGGGAACGCCCCGAGCGCCTGGTCTTGATGATTATTGGCGGGCTCCTGAACCAGATGGCCCCCGCCCTCTGGATTTTGGCCATTGGTCCCAACATCACCGTGATCCATCGCATCGTCCACACCTGGAGCCAGACGGAAGGCAAGCTGCGCAGGGACAAGCAAGCAGCTGAGAGCCGGGACAGTGGCTCGCCACGGCTGTCGCCGCGCGTGGCGAATGACTCGCACGATCGGCCGATTCTGAGCCGCTCCGCGGGAAGAGGAAACTGAAGTGCCTAAGCTGCTCGGCATCATCGGCACATTGATCGTTTGCGCCGGACTCGACCTGCTGTGGCAATCGCGCGTCGAGCTTCGGTTCTGGGCCTCCATCTTCCGGCAAGCCCTCCGCGCACTCCTGCGGGGACCTTTACGCTTGATTTCTCTCGGGGAAGCAGCCCGAAAGCGTCAAACCGCCATCCAGCTTCTCCTCGGTTTGGGACTCGCTTTGGTGCTGGGACCCATGCTGATCGCCGCGGGCATCACGCTAATGCTGCACGTCCATCTCTGACCTCCTTGCGACCCTCCCTCATCGTTCACGGTGGCGCTTGGCCCATTCCGCAGGAGAATTTTGACGCCTGCCGCGAGGGAATACGCCAGTCGCTGGAAGCCGGCTGGAAAATTCTGTCGACGGGCGGCAGCGCGGCCGACGCCGTCGAAGCCGCCATCATCGTCCTGGAAGAGGACCCCGCCTTCGATGCCGGATACGGCTCGCACCTCACGCTCGATGGCACGGTCCAGCTGGACGCGATTCTGATGGACGGGTCCACGCTCAAGGCCGGCGCTGTCGCTGCCGTCGAGCGAATCCGCAATCCCATTCGCCTGGCGCGCTGTGTGCTCGAGAAGAGCAAGCATATCCTGCTCGTCGGCGTCGGCGCGGAGCAGTTCGCCCGAGAAAATGGAATCCCTCTCTGCGATCCGCAAGACCTGATCACCGAGCACGAACGCACGGCTTGGCAGCGCTGCCGCGCCGATTCCCATGCAGCGGAAAATCACGCGAATCACTCTCAAGGCACGGTCGGCGCCGTTGCTCTCGACTACCGCGGCGGCATTTTCGCCGGAACTTCGACCGGCGGAACGTGCTGCAAGCACACCGGACGCGTGGGCGACTCGCCGCTGATCGGCTGCGGCTGCTATGCCGACGCGGAATGGGGCGGCGTCTCCTGCACTGGAAATGGCGAAGGCATCATGAAGATCGTGATGGCCAAAATGGCCATTGATCTTCTCGCTGTGCCTCCCGATGATCCCTACGAACTTCACTCGCGCCCGGAAGGCTCGCAAAAGGAGCAGACGCGCGCGCAATTTGTGGCTGACGCCTGCATCCGTAAACTCGCGCATCGCTCGCACACTACCGGCGGGCTGATTCTTCTCGACCGCGAAGGCCACCCCGCAGCCGCTTTCAACACCCCGCACATGTCCTACGGCTTTGTGGAACGCGACGCGAGTTTCTACATCGCGCCGTAAGCGCGTTTCCGCAAGGTTA
>JBJKQB010000119.1:0-3279 GCA_046705825.1 Candidatus Acidiferrales bacterium | reverse complement strand
GTTCGGGAGCATCGCGGGCATGTGGCTGTTGCTCTACGGCACCGCGGTTGTGACCGGAGGAGCCTTCTCGATCCGCATCGTGCCTTTGATGGGCCTCTGCTTCATGGTGCTTGGCGCAGTGGCGCTGTTCTCGCCCGCGAGCTGGAGCAACATTCTGCTCGCCCTGGGCTTTGGCGGGTTCCATATCCTCTTTGGAGGGGTGATTGCGAGGAAGTATGGCGGCTAGATCGAATGCAGCCCGCGCGCAGCGGGACGAAAAGACCAGACGCGTAACTGCGCCCGCGCTGCCGGAAACTCCGGCGGCGAATCTCGATCGCGTGATCCACGAGCGCACACGGCTGGCCATCATCAGCGCGCTCGCTGTAAGCGACTCTTTGACCTTTCGCGAGCTGAAGCAGCTTCTGGGAGCGAGCGACGGAAACCTGAGCGTCCATGCCCTGAAGCTCGAAGATGCAGGTTACATCACTTGTGCGAAGTCGTTCGCCAACCGGCTGCCCAAGACGGAGTATCGCTTGACGGCATCCGGCCGGCGCGCCCTGGAAAAGTATCTCGATCACATGGAAGCGCTGATCCGCGCGACGCGCGAACGGTAGCAGGTTCAAATTAATCCATCTTCGATAAGCAATCGATCAGAAAGGGTAATGGTTTCCGTCCTGATGAAAAAGAGCACCTTGAGTGTCGCTCCGGATTCGAAATTGCACGTCGCAATTTTGCTCGACGGCAACGGCCGTTGGGCCGCATCGCGTGGTCTGCCGCGCTCGGAGGGGCATCGGGCCGGTGTTGCCGCCGTGCGGCGGGTCGTGCGAGCGGCTCCATCGATGGGAATCGGCGTTTTGACGCTGTACGCCTTCTCCTCGAACAATTGGGAACGCCCGGCGAGCGAAGTGATGTCGCTGCTCGGTCTGCTCGAGGAATTTTTGCTGTCTGAGGCATCCGACTGCGCCAAAGCAGGCGTACGCATCCGCATTATCGGACGGCGCGATCGCATTCCGCCTTCGCTCGTCAGCGCAATCCAATTCGCGGAGCGCGCGACCGCATCGGGACGCAAGCTCGAGTTGCGTATCGCTCTCGATTATTCCTCGCGGGACGCCATCCTGCGCGCGGCGTGCTGGATGCTTTCGAGCCTCGAGGTGTCGCAACGCGAATTCGCGCGGCGTCTCGGCGAAGTGACGAACTCGGAAGGGCCGGCGGCGGATGTTGACCTGCTGATTCGCACGGGCGGCGAGCGGCGACTGAGCGATTTCATGCTATGGGAATGCGCCTACGCCGAACTCTTTTTCACCCCGCGCATGTGGCCCGATTTCGATTCAAAGGACCTGGAAGAAGCGGTCGACGACTTTCTCGGCCGCGAACGCCGCTTCGGCCGCATACCCGAAGCCGCTGCTAGCTAGCCGACTGAGCGCCTGATCCCTCACTTCGCCTGGCAACGCTTCCGTATGCAGCCTCTGCGGCTCTGGTGGCTGATTGTTCCATGCGAAAGGGGCACGCCTATGGCGCGGCCGTGGTTCAAGGAATGGGGTTGGTTCTACCGGCCCGTGGCGTGGCCGGGCTGGTTTGCCGTAGTCCTCACCGTGCTTTTCTGCCTGCAAGTATTTGGCGCGATCGACCGCCACTCGCACTCCGCCTCCGACACGCTGTACGGAATCTTCCCGTACTGGGTTTCAGCCTGCACGTTGCTCGCGTGGATCGCTTCGCGCACTACGCACGACCGGAGGCAGTAGCAGCCGCGCCGCACTCGGTTCCCGCTCAGTCGCGCGACATGAGCGACATCCTTTCTCTCACAGACACCTTCTGCATTAAGAACCAACCACGTTCGTTCTTTCCATTCAGAGCACTCGTTCCACTAACGACAACGAGTAGCCTGAGACCCGAAACCGAGTGCGCTTGCGCAAAGTCCAAACAGAATACCGGGCCATGTTCTTGCGTGGAGCGACGGGGGTTCGTATACTTGCCGCCGCTGTGTGGGTGAGTGGAAACGCGTGCGCGCAATGCCGCACGGCCGGTAGGGAGCTGCCATCATGGCTGAACAGAAGTCGCGGGCCAGCGGAGGGGTTGTGTCGGCGGTTGGTCCGGATGAGCTGAACGTGTATCGTTCCGCGGACGCGCGTTTCGAAGCGGCCGCCGCAAAGCTTGGGCTGGAAGACGGCGTTTATCGTTACCTGAAATATCCGAGCAAGGAAATCACGGTTTACGTTCCGGTGCCGCTGGATACCGGCAAGCTGGAAGTTTTCATCGGCTATCGCGTGCTGCATTCCGCAGTGCGCGGGCCGGGCAAGGGCGGAATCCGGTTCGCTCCAAACGTTTCGATCGATGAAGTGCGCGCGCTGGCCGCCTGGATGACGTGGAAGTGCGCGGTGGTCAATATTCCGTTCGGAGGCGCAAAGGGCGGCATCATCTGCGATCCAACCAAATTGTCGCGGACGGAACTCGAGCGCGTGACTCGACGGTACACGGCCGAACTGTGCGAATGGTTTGGCCCGGAACGCGACGTGCCCGCGCCGGACCTCGGCACGAATGAGCAGACGATGGCGTGGGTGATGGACACCTATTCGATGCACGTGCGTCAGGCAACGACCGCCGTTGTGACCGGAAAGCCGCTCGATCTCGGCGGATCGCAAGGACGCCGCGAGGCCACCGGCCGCGGCCTGATGATCTGCTGCAACAAAGCGATCCATAAGCTCGGAATGTACTCGCACAACTGCCGCGTGATCATCCAAGGTTTTGGGAACGTAGGCTCGCAGGCGGCTCAGTTGATGCATGAGGCGGGTTACAAGATCATCGGCATAGCCGACATCTATGGCGGGCTATACAATGAAACCGGCCTGGACGTTCCGAAGCTGGTCGACTGGGTCTACACGCAACGCAAACCGCTGCCCGATTTTCCAGGGGGCGGAGAGAAGGTCACGCCGCAAGAAATTTTGTTTCGCCCCTGCGACATTCTGGACCCCGCCGCCACGGAAAATCAGATCACCACCGAGAACGCAAATCGTGTAGAGTGTAAAATTCTCTGCGAAGGCGCTAATGGACCGACCACGTCGTACTCCGATTCGATCATCGAGAAGAAAGGGATCTTCGTAATCCCGGATATTCTCGCCAACGCCGGGGGCGTGACGGTCAGCTACTTCGAATGGGTGCAGGACCGCCAAGGGTTTTTCTGGCGCGAGCGCGAGGTGAACGAACGGTTGCGCGACGTGATGGAGCGCAGCTTCGATGAAGTCGTGAGGTATGCGGAGTTGCACAACGTCAACAACCGCATCGCTGCTTACATTGTGGCCATCG
>JBJKQB010000118.1:0-4698 GCA_046705825.1 Candidatus Acidiferrales bacterium | reverse complement strand
CAGTTTGAGTCAACGCTGCACGATTCGATGCTGGAGGAAAAATTCCGCGAATTGGTGACGGACGGGATCACCGTGTCGCCGGCCGAAGTGCAGCAAGAATTCCAGTGGCGCAACGACCGGGTGAAGCTCCAATACGCGCTGATGAAGCCTTCCGACCTGGCGGCGAAAATTCAGCCTACCGATGCGGAGCTGCAAGCGTGGTTCTCGCGCAATCAGGCACGGTACCAGATTCCGGAGAAGCGTTCGGTGAATTACGCGCTGCTCGACCTGGCCAAGCTGCGCGCCAATACCAAAGTGACGGATGCGGACCTGGAGGCGTACTACAAGGCGAATATCGCGGAATATCAGGTGCAGAACCGCGCCCATGTGGAGCACATCCTGTTCAAGACCGTCGGCAAGACGGACGCGGAAATTGCCGAAATCAAGAAAAAAGCCGAGGACGTGCTGAAGCAGGCGCAGAAGAAGGGCGCGAATTTCGAAGATTTGGCGAAGAAGTATTCGGAAGACGACCAGTCGGCTTCGAAGGGTGGCGACGTGGGCTGGATTTTGCAGGGGCAGACGGTACCGGCCTTCGAAAAGGCTGCGTTTAGCGTGCCCAAGGGCCAAGTTTCGGACCTGGTGACCACTCCGTACGGTTTTGAAATTATCAAGGTGCTCGATCGCGAGGAGGCGCACACCAAGACGCTGGCCGAAGTTCACGACGAGGTGCAGAAGGCGGTGCTCGATCAGAAGGTGAGCGACCAGGCCAACCAGATCGCTAACGAACTGGCGGACGCGGTCCGGGATTCGGACCGGCAGCCGCTCGACGCGCTGGCAAAGAAGTTCAATCTGGAGCTGGGGCAAGTGCCGCCCGTGTCCGCGACCGAACCGGTCGGGCTGCTTGGCAACTCGCAGGAGATACATTCGCTTGTTTTTTCGCTGCAGCCCGGCGAGCTGAGCCAGCCGGTCCAAACCGATAGCGGCTACGTGATCTTCACGGTGAAGGACATCCTCCCGGCGCATCAGGGGACGCTGGCGGAGGTCCGCGTGCAGGCGCTCGCGGATTATCAGCAGGAAAAGGCCGTCGATCTGGCGCGGCAGAAGGCGCAGGAGCTGGCGCAGAAGGTCAAGTCCGGCGAATCCCTCGACAAAGCCGCCAAGGAGCTCGATTTGACTGTCGCAACGTCCGATTCCTTTGCGCGCAACGGATCAATTCCGGCGGTAGGCAGCGGGCGGCAACTGAGCGCGGCGTTTAATCTGCAGCCGGGGCAGACCGGCGGGCCCACGCAGATCGAAGGCAACTGGGTGGTCTATCAACTTGTGTCGCACGAAGCGGCGAACCCCGCCGATTTCGCCTCGCAGCAGGCCGGCATCGAGCAGCAACTGCTGCAAACCAGGCAGAACGCCGCCTTTGAAGCGTTCCGCACGTCGCTTCTCGAAAAATTGCGCAAAGAAGGCAAGCTCACCATCAATTCGGATCAACTGAACCGCTTCACGCAGTCCAGCTAGCAAGCCAGTGAAAGGCGGCGCAAAATGGCCGCCGATCACCGATCCATTCGCCCCTATTCGCACGTAAGTTGCTGTATTTGCTACACTTAAAATTAAGATAACGATTCTTGCCCGCCGCTTCTCGCCTTCGGTACAATAAGGCTTCCGCACAGCCTGCCCCAAAAACAGCCTGGGGCTGACCCAACGGCAGTCGGGTTTCCGGACTCGCGATCCTGAAACCGGAGTTCCGAGCGCTGGCGCAAGTTTGCTCTGTCCTTCCTCGGGGAGAGATTTTATGCAGGCGAAAAAAATAAAGGCCAAAAGGCTTCAGGTGATTCCCGTGTCTGGAAACGGCGCGAACGTGATTCATTGGGTCGCGCCGGCAGCAAGAGAAGGCACCGGTCTGAGGAGCACTATGTCCGGCAAGAGCGGGTCTCGCGGCAATCGGTATCTCTGCGCGCTGGAGCGGAACCAGAACGGCAAATACAACGTGCGCGTCCGGGCGATCTTCGGGGCGGCCGAAACGGACAGAACGGCCAAGCGGGACGGCCAAGCTGCCGGGGAAGCCAGCGCCGGATGGAGCGTCCCGGTCTATTTCCTGGCGTCGTCGTTTAACGCGGCGATGAAGAAGCTTGATGAATCGCTGCAGCTCCTGCAGAAGAATGAGGCGCGGCTGCGGTTCTGGGGCCTCGAGCGCACCGATGATCCGAACGTGGCGGACGAACTGCTGCGGGAGTTTGGGCTGTGGCTCGACCGGCGGCGGGAGTTTCCGCGCAAAGCGGCGGAGGTCTCGGCGGCGCCGGAGCGGCCAGTGACGGCGTCGGCGCTGGCGTCGGTTCGGCGGGTCCTGGCCGACTCGATAGCGCAGGTGCGGCCAGCGGGCCGTCCGGCGCTCGCGGGCGACTGAGCGGCTGTCCCTCAGCGGCTAAAGCGGCATTTGATTCCGTCAGTTTGCGGCACGAGTAACGTCGTGCCCTGACGAAGCCAGCGCCGCCAACAGTGACGTCCCATCTCTTTCTCGTCTATCGGCGAAGAAGCTTAAAGGCGTGGTTGGGTCCCTGCTTCCGATTTACTGCCATATCGATCCACAGCATGGCCACCGCTTCAAGCCAGCGGGCGTTGCGCAGAGGCCCGACGTCGACCGGATCCATGCCGGCAGCTTCGATCAGCTCGCGGATTGAGGACTTGGCGGCAGAGTCATCACCGCAATAGAAGCCGTCGGCGCGCTGCGAGCCAAACTGGGCGTTGCCGAAGTTTCCGGCGCCGATGGTGTTGAACGCTTTCACGACTTTTGCGCCGGAAGCCCAGGAGGCGACCTGCTCGGCGGCGGAGTTGGTGGTTCCGACCGACAAGCCCTGCAGATCGGGTGTCAGCGGGTTGGTGCAATCGATCAGGATCTTGCCGCTGAGATTGCCGCACTGGCGGATGGCGTCCTGAGCGGCAGGCCAGGGAACGCACAGGGCAATGATTTGCGCGCCAGACGCCGCATCCTTATTTGAACCGGCCTGAACCTTTCCCCCGAGCTTTGAAACGGCCGTGCGGGATTTTTGGCTTTGCGGGTCGGGCAGGCCAAAGGTGACGTTATGTCCAGCAGCGGCCCAGACGCGGGCCAGCGCGGCTCCTACATTGCCTGCACCGAGAACAGCGATCGATAGCTTGGCCATGGTGATGACTCCCCCTTTTGAGATTGGGATTGTGGTTCGGTTTGATTACTTAGCGCGGATGAGAACTTCGCCCTGCGCAACAACGACATCATTTAGCGAGAGGCGATAGCGATACGAGCCGGGCTTCACGCCGGAACGCGCAGTGCCACTCGAGAGGCGAACACCGGGCGGGGCCTGAAAAACATTGGATGCGAAAGGCGAGCGCTGCGCGTCGAATTCGATTTTCAGGTTCCCCGCATTCGAAAACCAGACAACCTGGTCGCCTGGATCGACGGCGATCACGTCCGGGATGATGCCTACCATTACGATTTTTTCCGCCACTCGGTCTATCCCAACCTCTCGTTTGTGCCAAAAATGGCAGGCCGCGTCGCGCCTGATGCTCGCAAAACCGCCTCAGGGCCTACGCCCGTGAAAGTCGCAGCACGAATGTCGGGGCTAAAGCTCCGCCCCCTAGAAACCGGCCAGCGATCGAAGCTGGTCGGGACCTTCAGGGGCTAAAGCCCGCGTTCAGCTTGCGGTCTTATGTCGTGGCTAAAGCCACCACCCACAAACATTCTCGATCTCGGACACCGCGTTAGGCGATTTCGCGGACGGCGTCGGCGATGTGGCGCGCGGAGATGCCAAAGGCGTCTACCAGCTCATCGGGCTTGCCGGAATGAGGCATGTCGCGCACGGCGAGCATGCGATATTTCGACGGCGTCGCTCCGGCGGAGGCAAGCGCCGCGAGCACGGCTTCGCCGACGCCGCCCTCAGGCCAGTGATCTTCCACGGTGACGAGCTTTCCGCCCGTGGCGGCGATCTGTTCGGCGAGGGCCCTGCCGTCGATCGGCTTGACGCAATAGTGATCGATCACGCGGACGTTGGTGCCATTGGATTTCAGTTCCTCGGCGGCTTTCAGCGCTTCGTGAACGGTGATTCCCGCGCCAATTACGGTGACGCGATCCTGCGCGCTTTGGCGCGGAATCTTGAAGCCGGGAATTGCGAACTTTTCGTCTTTTGAATAGAGGATCTTTGTCTTCGGGCGCGAGGTGCGCAGATAGTTGATTCCAGGGCGGCGGGCCATGGCTTCCGTGAGGCGCTCAGCGGAAATCGCGTCGCTCGGATAGAGCACTGTGGACGAATGGACGGCGCGGAACATGGCCAGATCTTCGAGCGCCATTTGCGAGGGGCCGTCTTCGCCGATGGAGACGCCACAGTGGGAGCCGCAGAGATTGATGTTGGCGCGGCTGATGGCGGCCATGCGGACGTTGTCGTAAGCGCGAGAAAGGAAGCAGGCAAACGTGTCAAGGAACGGGACTTTGCCACGGGCCGCGAGGCCAACGCCGAGGCTGATCAGGTTCTGCTCGGCGATATAGCCCTGGTAGAAGCGGTCGGCAAAGCTATTCTGGAAAATTTCCGAAAACGTGGAGTTCTTTACGTCGCCCGATGCCGCGACGATGTTGGGATTCACGGCACCGAGGCGCTTCAACGCAAAGCCGTAGGCTTCGCGAGTGGCGACGGGCTTGGCTGGGTCGTAATCCGGCGCTGGCGGCGCCGGGAAATCGGGGGGCTGCGGCAAGGCTGTTCG
>JBJKQB010000117.1:0-13027 GCA_046705825.1 Candidatus Acidiferrales bacterium | reverse complement strand
TCCGCAAGGAGCTCGACTCCAAGCACCTGCGCGACGAAAACCGCTCCCTGCGCGAAGCCCTCGGCCTGAAATACAAGTACGACAACATCGTCGCCCAAAGCGAAAAAATGCAGGCCGTGCTGCGCCTGGTCGAGCGCGTCGCTCCCACCAACGCCACCCTCCTTATTGGCGGCGAGAGCGGCGTGGGCAAGGACCTGATCGCCCGCGCCATCCATCACCACTCCCAGCGCGCTTCCGGCCCGTTCATCAAAATCAACAGCACCGCCATCCCCGAAACGCTCCTCGAAAGCGAGCTCTTCGGTTACGAAAAAGGCGCCTTCTCCGGCGCCACCGCCAGCAAGCCCGGCAAATTCGAACTCGCCGACAAAGGCACTCTCTTCCTTGACGAAATCGGCGACATTCCCGCCGCCATCCAGGTCAAGCTCCTGCGCGTCCTCCAGGAACGCGAATTCGAGCGCCTGGGCGGCACCAAAACCTTGAAAGTCGACGTCCGCCTCATCGCTGCCACCAATCGCGATCTGCGCGCAGCCCTCGAAGAAGGCACCTTCCGCGAAGATTTGTATTACCGCCTCAACGTCGTCGCCATCGACATTCCTCCGCTGCGCGAACACAAGGAGGACATCCCCGGCCTCGTTGATTTCTTCCTGAAAAAGTACGCCCGCGAAATGGGCAAGCCCGTCTCGAAAATCTCCCAGCAGGCCCTCAAACTCCTCATGGAGTTCCACTGGCCCGGCAATATTCGCGACCTCGAAAACGTCATCCAGCGCGCCGTCACCCTTTCCGACGGCCCCCTCGTCGACGTTCCGGACATCCAACTCGATGTTGCCGCCGCTAAGGCTACCGGCGCCTCGAATCACCTGCTTCCGCCCGGCATGACTCTCGACCAGTGGGAGGAGGAAGCCATCCGCGAAGCCCTTCGCCGTGCCGATGGCAACAAGAGCCAGGCCGCGCGCCTCCTCGGCCTCTCCCGCAACGCCCTCCGCTACCGCCTCTCCAAAATGGGCGTGCCCGACCCCGAAAAAGACTCCGAATAATAGCCACGAGACCAGTAGCGCCGGCGCCCCGCCGGCATTTGCGGTTTGAATCGCGCGCCCAGGCTTCAGCCCGGCAACCTTCCATTCGTGTCAGCCCCGCACCTTTGCCCTGAGCGTAGCGAATGTGCCCTGAGCCCAGCGAAGGCAACCTAGTCCCGCTGTTTTCGCGGCCACCCGCCCAGTACCGCCGTCGCCCCGCCGTCTCGCCTCCCCGATCATCCCGTGCGGGAATGGGGGTGAGGGATCTGCTTTCATTCTTTGTCTTGTCCTCATTGCCCTTGGCTTCTCTGCACCTCACAACCCCTCCCGAAGCAACGCCCCTCCCTGGCGCCGCCCCTGAATCCAGCCCTGCCATTGAACGTCGTTGATGGATACACGTGTCGAACAATTTCCCTGGTAACTACCTGTAGAATCAACAAAAGCAGCAAAATTGATGGATACACTTTTCGACGTTTTCATCCTCCACAAACACTGCACCACAATAGTGCAACTCGGCCAGCGGTTGAAAAGCACCACCACGCGCGAAAACCACCAGACCCGCCTGCCCGCCACCCACCGGGCGACGACCGTCAAAGTACACATATCCATATTATTATCATGTACTTACAGTTGCACTGCACCACCGCCTCAGTTTGGCACCCCCTGTGCCTATTCATGGTCGGAACTGAAGTCCCGGCGTACCCTGCCGGGCGGGTTTCGAACGAGGTGGGCCATGAAAAAATACTTTGCGGTGCTGGCAGTCCTGCTGATCTTCGGGCTGGGCACGGTGCGCGCGCAAGACAATCCGTCCGCGTCGAACGATTCGACCGGCTCGACGGACTCGACCGACTCGAACGCCCCAGGCGTTGCGCGCCTCAGCTACATCAGCGGCAGCGTTTCCATGCAGCGCGGCGATAACGGCGAGTGGACCGCCGTCACCGTGAACACGCCCCTCATGGTCGGCGACCGCGTCTCGACCGGCGACAACTCCAGAGCCGAGTTGCAGCTGGACTGGGCCGATGTGGTTCGCTTGGACAGCAACACCACCATCAAAGTGGCCAGCCTCGACAAAAATAGTGTCCAGGTCCAGGTCGGGCAGGGCCTGGTGACTTATTCCGTCCTGCAGGGCGCGCAGAGCGCTGCTGAAATCGACACGCCCAACGCCGCGATCCATCCCAGCGAGCCCGGCGAATATCGCGTCGAAGTCGATTCCAACGGCAAGTCGACCATGATCGTGCGCAACGGCGGCGCAGATGTTTCGACGCCGCAGGGCAGCACTCATGTGAACGACGGCCAGATGATCACCGTCCAAGGCACCGACAATCCCCAGTATCGCCTTGATTCCGCGCCCGGCACCGATTCGTGGGACGCATGGAACAACGATCGCAATCGCATCATCCAGCAGGCTCAAGAATCTCCCAACACCAATCGCTATGAAGTAGGAACCCAGGATCTCGGCGCCTACGGCCATTGGCAAAACGTCCCGGATTACGGCCAGGTTTGGGTTCCCGCGCAGGGCCCCGACTGGGCGCCCTACCGCGACGGCCGTTGGGTCTGGGAACCGTACTACGGCTGGACCTGGGTTTCTTACGAGCCGTGGGGCTGGGCTCCGTATCACTACGGCCGCTGGTTCGTTTATGACGATGACTGGTGCTGGTGGCCGGGTCCCGTCTACGCCAGTTACTATCCGATCTGGGCGCCGGCCTACGTCTCCTTCTTCGGTTGGGGCGGCGGCTGGGGCTTCGGTGTTGGCTTCGGCTACGGATACGGCTGGGGCAACGTAGGCTGGATGCCGTGCGGCCCTGGCGACTGGTACCGCCCGTGGTGGGGCCGTTGGGGCGGCCGCGTGAACGTCGTGGACTTCGACCGCGCCAACCGCATGCATGACGGCTGGGCTCCTTTGGGACGCCGCAACGGCATTCGCTACTCGAATTTCGACAACGCGTTTCGCAACAACCGCGTCCGCTCGGGCTTCAGCCACATGCAGGGCAATCGCTTTGGCCGTGACTCAGTCCCGCGCCACCAGACCCCGCTCACCACGGCGCGCCTGCGCAGCGTGAGTTTCAGCGCAGGCAAGATGCCCGTCAATCCGGGACGCGGCAGCTATCGTCCGATCGACCGCAACCCGAATCCCGGCTCGTATCGCCATGCGCCGCCGGCCACCCAGCGCTTCTACACCGCGAACCGCGCCAATTCCAATTTCGGGCGCAACAACGGCGTGGCAGCTCGCGGCGGCTTCAACGCGCCAAACCGCAGGCTCAACACCTCGCGCCCAGCCGCTGGTTTCAACGCGAATCGTGGCGGGCGCACGTTCCAGCCATCCTCGGGCACGATGCCGAGAAATGGCGGCGCGCTGAATGCGCGCGGCCGCGCACCGGTCACCTCCTCGCGGCCCGGCTGGCATACCTTCACGCCTCCCGGCAACGGGAACGCCGTCCGGTCGCGAGGGTTCACGCCCAATGGCTCGGGTACGCGCGTCAGCAATGGCAACCGGGGCTTCAATAACACGAACCGCGGCTTCACTCCCTCGCGCGGCACCCAGGCCACAGGCAACCGGCAGAACTGGCGGACGTTCACACCGCCCACTTCCGGGAATGGGGTTCGCTCGCGGGGCTTCACCCCAAACGGTTCCGCTCCGCAGAATAACGGCAACCGCGGGTTCAACAACACCAACCGCGGCTCCACCCCGAACCGGACGTTCAATCAGCCGAATCGCGGCTCGCGCCCGGCGGGAAATGCGGGCGGCTGGCAGCGTTTTAATTCCAATGCCCCGCGGCAGACCTTCGATCCCGGCCGCGGCAATGGGCGACCCGCGCTGAACATGCGCCAGCCAATCGTGCGGCCGCGCAACGGCGGCAATTCCTACGGATCGCGTGGTTATGGATACAGCCAGCCGCGCTCCTATAGCGCGCCGCGTGACTATTCGGCGCCGCGCTACTCCGCGCCCCGCTCGTACAGCCAACCGAGCTACTCCGCACCGCGTTACAACGCCCCACGTAGCTATTCGGCGCCTCGCTACAGCGCACCGCGCAGCTACTCCGCGCCGCGCTCCTATAGCGCGCCGCGTGGTGGCGGAGGCGGCGGTGGTTACCGCGGCGGTGGCGGTGGTGGCGGGTATCACGGCGGTGGCGGTGGTGGCAGCCACCCGAGCGGTGGCAGCCACGGTGGCGGAAACCACGGTGGCGGCGGCCACGGACGGCGTTAAAGTTGGATGACGTAAACGAACGAACGGCCCCTCATTGGGGCCGTTCCCATGTTGGGACGAAAGAAGGTGTACTGAAACGCAAGACGGCGGTTGGCCAACGCCGGTTGCTTTCGGCGAAACCATCCGCCGCGAATCGGGTTCCATCAAGCAGGAGCCACTCGATGACGCTGCGCCTGCTGGCATGGCTGATATGGTTCTTTACAGCAACCTGGATCGAGAATACTGCGGCATTATGCAAGAATCGGGTTGTGAAAGGAGTCCGCGCCATGAAGAAGATCGGCCCTCCGCTTCTGACCGCGCTGTTTCTCTGTGCTTTCGTAATTCTGCCCAGGGCGGCGTCCGCGCAAGAGGAGAACACTCAAGACCAGAACGCCCAGTATCAGAACGAGCAGGATCAGAACGCACAAGACCAGAACGTTGATCCTCCCACGCGCGTGGCGCGCTTGAGCTATGCGCGAGGCTCCGTTTCTTATCAAGTTTCCGGCGACCAGAACTGGGTCGACGCCGATCCCAATCGCCCTCTCACCACCAATGACAATCTTTGGGTGGACAAAGACTCGCGGGGCGAACTCCACATCGAAAGCACGGCCATTCGCATGGACAGCGAGACCGGCATCTCCATCCTGAATCTCGACGATCGCACGGCGCAGTTCCAACTCGCGCAGGGCACGATCGTGGTTCACCTGCGTAACCTCGAACCCGGCGACGCCTGGGAATTCGACACGCCCAATCTCGCCTTCACCCTGCTGCGGCCGGGCGAGTATCGCATCTCCGTCGATCCCGACTCGAAAACCACCACGATCGTGATTCGCGACGGCGAAGGCTCGGCCACCGGCAATGGCGATTCCTATGATCTGCGCGCGGGCCAGGCGTACACCTTCACCGGCACGGACCAGCTGGCGTTCAGCACGCAGCCGCAGCCGGGCTTCGACGATTTCGACAACTGGTGCCAGTCCCGCGACCAGATGGAAGACAACTCGCAGTCCGCGCAGTACGTCTCGCGCGATGTCGACGGCTACTACCAGCTCGATCAGTACGGCGTATGGAGCGAAGTTCCCGACTACGGCCCCGTGTGGATCCCCAGCAGCGTTCCGGTCGGCTGGGCGCCCTATCACGTCGGCCACTGGGTTTGGATTTCTCCGTGGGGCTGGACCTGGGTCGATGAAGAGCCCTGGGGCTGGGCCCCCTTCCACTACGGCCGCTGGGTGCTGGTCGGAGCGCACTGGGGCTGGGTCCCCGGACCCCGCGTGGTGCGCCCCGTTTACGCCCCGGCGCTGGTCGCCTTCGTGGGCGGGCGCGGCTTTGGAGTCTCCGTCAGCTTTGGCAGCATGGCGGGCGTGGGCTGGTTTCCGCTGGGCCCCCGCGACGTCTACATTCCCACCTACCGCTGCAGCGAACGCTACGTGCGTGTGGTCAACGTGACCAACACGCGTGTGATCAATGTGACGCACGTAACGAACGTGTACAACACGGTGATTATCAACCGGCAGACCACGCGCTACACCTATCAGGACAACGATCGCGCGGTCATGGCGGTCTCGCGCGACACCTTCGTCAATGCGCGGCCGGTGCATAACGGCGCCATTCGCGTGAATGCGACGCAACTGCGCAACGTGCGCGTGGTGGAAAACGCGCCTCTGGCGCCCACGCGGGCCAGCTACGTTTCCGCGCGCGCCAAAGTGACCACCGCGCGGCCCGCCGTGCCGCTCTCGCGGCGCCCGGTGGTGGTCAAGCTGCCTCCGCCGCGCACGGTGCGCAGCGCGCCGCCACGCGTCTACACCAACGACAGCGCTCCCTTCAACCAGCCCCGCAACACGAATGAACGGCGCGGCGTGCAGGGCGGCAATCCGCCGGCACAGGGCAATCGCGACACCGGCTTCCGTCCGTTCTCGCGGCCCGGAGGAACGAATGCCGGAGCGCCCGGAAATCAAGGCGCGGCCGGCAATGCTCCGCCGAACGAGCGCATGAATCGCGGAACTGGCGGCCAGGGCAATCAGCCGAACCAGGGCGGCAATCCGCCAAACCAGCAATTCAACCGCGACAACACGCGCGTCAACCAACCGAATCAAGGCAACCAGGGTAATCAGGGCAATCAGGGCAATCGCGACACCGGCTTCCGCCCGTTCACGCCGCCGGCTCGCACCAACCAGGGCGGAAATCGCGCGGAAGGAAATCAGCCGAACCAGGGCGGCAATCCGCCCAATCAGCAGTTCAACCGCAACACCGGCGGAACGAACCAGCCGAATCGCGAGGGCAATCCGCCGAACCGGAACAATCGCGAAAACAATGTCACGCCCCAGAACCAGCCCGAGTCGCACGTGCGCTTTGCCCCGCCCGTAAGGGCGCGGGACCAGAACTACGACGTGCACACGCAGCGGAATACGGGCGCCGCGCCGCCACCGCGCAACGAGAACCGCGGCGGCGAGAAAGCCAGCCCGCAGCCGAAGCACCAGTCGCAACCCAAGTCCGAATCGAAACCAAAGTCGAAGCCGGATAAGGGCAAGCGGCAATAGGTCTGGAGGCAGAAATTCGTCGGATGTTTTCTAGGGGGTCGGGGCCTGTCTGCCGACAGGCAGGCTTTAGCTCCGATATTGAGCGGCCTAAAACCGAGGGGCTTTCGCCCCTGAAGCAATCTCTGACTCGAGACGCTGGATCGATCGCTTTTGCACAACCCGCGCGCTGCTTTGATCTAGATCTGGCGGCCGGGACAAGGCTGCCGGCTGTGGCTCGACGTCCCGAGCCATCACCGGGAGCCTAGGGCCGCCCAGCCGCCAGAGACAATGCAGCGCGCGGCTCACAACCCTCGCACACTCCCGCCGACCGCCTGCCCTCTCATCCCGCTTGCTTGCGCTGATCGTAGCGAATCTGCCCTGAGCGCAGCGAAGGGAACCCAGTCCCGCCGCTTTTGCGACCACCTGCCCTGTCATCCCGAACCCAGTCCCGCCGGTTTTGCGGGAATGGGGGTGAGGGTTCTGCTCTTGCTTTTGCTTTGTTCTTGCTTTGGCCCCGCCTTTGCCTTTCCCGCACGCAACGCCCTCCTCTCGCGCTCGGCCCCGCCGCCTGCATGCAGGCACTCCGCAAACAACCGCTTGACCCCGATTCGAGCCGGGACGATCATCGTGCACGCTCGACTGGAGACGCCCGATGAAATTCCACCCGCTGCAGCATTCCGATCCGTCCGCTGAATCCGTTGAATCGCACTCTTGCCGCAGCCTGGCAGCATTGCGCTGCTTTGTTTCCGCCTGCGCGCTCGCTCTGGCGTTAGGCGCAACAGCGCTCGGCGCCGCCACAACGATCAGCGCCGCGCCACGGCCCGCTGGATCAATCAAAGCGCCCGCGGCGCGCGCGTCCGCCGCTCGCAAGGACTTGCAAATTTATTTTGTGGACGTGGAAGGCGGGCAGTCGACGCTCTTCGTCACGCCGGCGGGCCAATCGCTGCTGGTCGACACGGGCTGGCCGGACAACAACGGCCGCGACGCGGACCGCATCGTGGCGGCCGCCAAAAAAGCGGGCATTCGCAAGATCGATTACGTCGTGATCACGCACTACCACGTGGATCACGCAGGAGACGTGCCACAACTGGTCGCGCGCATTCCTGTGGGCACGTTCATCGATCATGGACCGTTGCGCGAGAACGATCCTCCCACCATGAAGGTGCATGCGGCCTACGAGAAAGTGCTGGCCACCGGCAAGTACAAGCACATGGTCGCGCATCCCGGCGAAGTCCTGCCCATTCGAGGGATGCGCGTTGAAGTGGTCAGCGCCGACGGCGCGTTGATCGACAAGCCGCTGCCTGGCGCGGGCGAACCGAATGCCTCCGCCTGCGCCGACACCCCCAAATATCCGGTTGACCAAACCGAAAATCGCCGCTCGGTAGGCATGGTCATCACTTTCGGCAAGCTGCGCATCCTCGATTTAGGCGACCTGACGCACGACGAGGAAGTGAAATTCATGTGCCCGGTGAACAAGATCGGCAAAATCAACATTCTCGTCGTCTCGCATCATGGCTGGGACCAGAGCAGCAGCCCTGCACTGATTTGGGGCATCACGCCGCGCGTGGCCATCATGGACAACGGCGAGAAGAAGGGCGGCACGCCGTCGGTGTGGGAAACCATCGAGAAGTCGCCGGGGCTGGAGAATCTGTGGCAGCTGCACTATTCGGACGAGGGTGGCGCGAAGCACAATGTCGCGCCCGAATACATCGCCAATGTGGACGGCTCGACCGACGGAAATTATATCGAAGTGACTGCCAGCCCCGCCGGCAGCTTCTCCGTCTTCAATTCGCGCACAGGGAAAAGCAAACAATATCCGGCGCGCTAGCACGCAGCCCTGTCGTAGAATGGGCAGAGGCCATCTCAATGCCGAACCCGACGATTACGATTCCTCTCGACCCGCAAACGGCTCGCGCATACGATTCCGCCAGCCCTGATGAGAAGCGCAAGATTCAGGCCGTGCTGAGCTTGTGGCTTCGGGACCTTACTGCCTCCCAGGGCCCGTCGTTGCAGCGAATTCTGGATGAAACCGGAAACAAGGCGAAAGCTCGCGGTCTGACCCCGGAAATCCTGGAATCGCTCTTACAGGGCGCATAATTGCGGTTCGTTTTCGATACAAACGTCCTCATCAGCGCGCTGTTGCTCTCGGATTCAAAACCCCGTCGCGCTCTCAACATCGCCCTCGCAGAGGGAAAACTCCTGCTCTCGTTCGAAACTCTCGCGGAACTTTATCAAGTTCTGGGTAGAAAACAGTTCAGGAAGTATGTGGATGAAGAGAGTATTCGAAGCTTTATCGCCGCGCTCGCGCGCGAAGCCGAATGGATCGACGTCGATGTTCACATGGACGTCTGCCGCGATCCGAAGGATAACAAGTTCCTTGAGCTCGCGCTGAGTGGCAAGGCCAGCCATATCGTCACCGGCGACTTTGATCTATTGGCTCTCGATCCGTTCCAAGACATTCGGATCATCACCCCAGATGACGCCTTGAAACTCTGGCCATCAGCGTAGCCGGAATTCCGCCGTGCCCTGAATCCCTGCGGGCGTGTTACGCTTCCGCCGCATCTTTTTTTTTCAGGAGGCAGCGATGCGCCGGATTTCCCAAATCAGCTTGTTGGCTCTTGCAGTGGCCTGCGGCCTGTTCCTCGGACGCATGTGGGGGCCCCGCTCAGCTCGCGTGTACGCCGAGGGGACTTCTTCCGATCCACAAGTGGTCGTCCCTGCGGGCCGCTTTCAACTCGCCCACGTCTATTTCGATAGCGATCGCCAGGGTACGATGATGATTGACGCGCAGGTCGGGCACGTCTACCTGCTGGTGGCCGGCAAGGACAAGAACGGCAACCCAACCGAGGCCTTTCAGCAGATTCCCATCAGCTCGTGCATGGACTTGACTTGCTCGGAGTACAACTCGCATTTGCATCCCGCCCTGGATGCGGAAGCAGGTCCGCGCGGCGGGCGCGAGTGAACGCCAGCCGGTAAGAGGCGGAGAGCCGCCGGCCGTTTCCACGCTCACCAGACGCGGGCAGGCGCGTCTGATCGTACGAGCGGTCGGTGTCCGCAAACGGACGGAACTTTCCGCCTCGCGATCTCGTATTCCTCGGACATGAGGTGACCATGCGAGAGCTGTTCCAGGACGTTCGCTACGGACTCCGCCTTCTGGCCAAGTCGCCGGGCTTTGCGGTGGTTGCCATCCTCACGCTGGCGCTGGGGATCGGCGCCAATGCCGCCATTTTCCAGCTGATCGACGCGATCCGCCTGCGCACCCTTCCCGTCCGCGATCCCAATCAGCTGGCCATCGTGCACATCGATAAAAAGCATTGGGGCTCCGGCAATTTCAATGGCCCTTATGCGGAGTTCACGTTTCCGCTCTGGCAGCAGGTGCAGCAGCGGCAAAAAGCGTTTTCGTCCATAGCGGCCTGGGGCAGCGACAGCGAAAACCTGGCCCAGGGCGGCGAAATCGATAATGTCAACACCATCTGGGTCAGCGGAGAATTCTTCCAGGCGCTCGGCGTTCACCCATTTCTTGGCCAGCTGATCGGCCCGGCTGACGACCGGACCGGATGCGCCGGCGGTGTGGATTTGAGCTATTCGTTCTGGCAGCGCCGCTACGGCGGAGCTGCCTCCGTGGTGGGCAAGACGCTGACCCTGCAAGGACACCCATTTCCGATCCTCGGCGTGACCCCGCCGAGTTTCTATGGCGTTTCCGTGGGAGACCGCTTCGGTGTGGCGGTGCCCGTCTGCGCGGAGCCGATCGTCAACGGAGCCTTCAGCCGCATAACCGGAGACAGGCCCCGGGAAAGTTGGTGGCTGTCGGTCTTCGGGCGGCTCAAGCCCGGCTGGGACTTGAAGCGCGCTTCGGCGCAGCTCGCTACGATTGCTCCAGCGTCGCTGCATGAAACGATCCCGCCGCAATACGACGCGGAAGGCGTTCGTCACTATCTCGCCTACACCTTCCAGGCGTGGCCCGCGGCGAACGGCTTTTCGCAGATGCGCCGGGACAGTTCGGACCCGCTCTGGCTCCTGCTGGGTCTTTCGGGGCTGGTGCTGCTGATCGCCTGCGCCAATCTGGCGAACTTGTTGCTTGCCCGCGCCAGCGTGCGCGAGCGCGAAGTGGCTGTGCGCCTCGCTTTGGGCGCTTCGCGCGCGCGATTGATCCGGCAGCTGCTGTCGGAGAGCGCGTTGCTGGCGATCGCAGGAGCGGTCTGCGGCGGCCTTCTGGCCGCGGCGCTCAGCCGCGCTCTGATCGCCTTCATCAGCACGCCGGATAGTCCTGTGTTTCTGGACATGCCGACGGACTGGCGGGTTCTGGGGTTCGCGGCGGGCCTCGCCGTTCTGACCACGTTTTTGTTCGGGCTTGCGCCCGCGCTGCGCGCCCGCAGCGTGTCTCCCGGAGCGGTGCTGAAAACCGGCTCGCGCGGCAGCACGGCAGGACGCGAGCGATTCCTATTTCAGCGCGGGCTGGTGGCCTCGCAAGTGGCTCTGTCGCTGGTTCTGCTGGCCGGCGCGTTGCTCTTCGCGAAGAGCTTGCGCAATCTGATGACCCGCAATCCCGGTTTCCAGGAGAACGGCGTGCTGGTGGCCAATCTGGATTTCACGCGCCTGAAGCTCCCGCCAACGCAGCAGGAACCGTTTACACGCGATCTTCTGCAAAGGCTCCGCGCGTTTCCGGAAGTGGCCGCGGCCGCGGCTTAGAACCGCTCTCCCGTCAGCGGCAGCAGCAGCAACGACTGGATCCTGAATGAGAAAGGCGAGCACCCCAACGGAGCGGCCTTCGAGGATTACGTCAGCACGGGATATTTTCACGCTCTCGAAATCCCCCTGCTGGCCGGGCGCGATTTCGACTCGAATGACACGGCTACTTCGCCGCCCGTGGCCATCGTAAATCAGAGTTTCGTAAAGACGTATCTGAAAGACGCGCGCAACGCCGTGGGGATGCGGTTTCGCGTATGGTCGCCGCCCGGCCAACCGCTGCGCTACTACACGGTTGTCGGCGAAGTGAAAGATTCCGTGTACGAGGACATGCACTCCCCGATGCAGGCGGTGATGTACTTTCCGCGCTCGGAACTCATACCGCCCTTCGCCTATCCCGGCGCCACCTTCCTGATCCGCTCGCGAGCGGGCCTGGGCGGCCTGGTCAATGCGGTGAAAAGCACGATCGAGGGCGACAGTCCGGAGATCGACATTCAGTTCAAAGTGCTGCGCACGCAGGTGCGCGATTCGCTGCTTCAGGACGAGCTGATGGCCACCTTGTGCGGTTTTTTCGGCGGCCTCGCGGTGCTGCTCGCTGCGATCGGATTGTATGGCGTGATTTCTTACACCGTCGCGCAACGCACGAACGAAATCGGGATTCGTATGGCCCTCGGCTCGCAACGCAATGGCGTCGTGCGCCTGATTCTGGGCGAGGTCGCGATCCTCATCGGCGTCGGGCTGGTCGTCGGTCTGGCGTTGACGCTGGCGGGAGGCGAAGCCGCCAGCTCGATGCTGTTTGGCCTGAAGGCGCGCGACCCGCTGACGCTCGTGCTGGCCGCGGTGATTCTCGCCGCGATCGGTTTCGCCGCGAGTTTCCTGCCCGCGCACCGCGCCTCGCGCCTCGATCCCATGACCGCCCTCCGCTACGAGTAGCCCCGGGCGCGGGAGGATCGGCGCGTATTTCCCTGACCGTGTTCTACTGCCCGGTCACGCGGGTTCGGGAATCGGCTCGATGCGGCCCAGGAGAAAGACGTACGCGGCGATGCCGATGGCCAGAAATGCGGCGGCCGCGATGAAGGCTCCGGCGAACGAATGCGTGAAATGGACGATGTAGCCGGTGATGATGGGCGCGGCAATCGCCGCCAGTTGATTGCAGAAATTGAGCAGCCCACCCAGCGCGCCCACCGTCCCCTTCGGCGCGATCAGCGACGGCGCCGACCAGCCCACCCCGGCCGCCGCCGATAGCCCCGCCAGCGCGATGGTGATCCACACGACGGCGGCTTCGATCGTGTGCGCGTGCGCTGCGCCGAAGATGCCGAGGCCCAGCGACGTCCCCGCAATCAGAATCGTCTGGCGCACGCGGCTGGCGTCCCATCCCCGCCGGATCAGCGCATCGATCATCCACCCGCCCACTACAAATTCGGTGATCGAGGCCACCAGCCACGGAATGCTGGTGTACAGCACCGAATCCAGCAGGTTGACGTGCAGCGCCATGTACAAATAACTGGGCAGCCAGGTCAGCAGCAGATAGAACGTGTAGTTGTAGGCCGCAAACCCCAGCAGCAGCCCGCCCACTTTGCGTTTCGACAGCAAGTAAGCGAGCGAACTTCCCTGCTTCGCATGCGCCTGCC
>JBJKQB010000116.1:0-7294 GCA_046705825.1 Candidatus Acidiferrales bacterium | reverse complement strand
GGCGGCAATGAAGAACTTCTCCCCTATTTTGCACAGACGCAGCTCGACCAGCCGCATGACTACGTCGTGTACGTCCAGTGGGGAGGGGACAGCGATCCCAAGAGCCCGCTGCACAAAGATGCGATCGATATGCACGCGGGCCAGTCGGAGACTTCGAACATGCTGGTGACACGGCCCGACCTCGTACACATGGACCGCGTCGGCCGGGAATCCGGCGCCGACCTTCAGCGCCTCCATTTGCCGCCCACCGTCTATACCGGCATCTGGTGGTACGCGCGCTTTCCGAATCACTATGCCGGCGATGCGTCGATCGCGTCGAAACAGCTGGGCGAGCAGGACATGAAGAACTGGATCAGCACCATCGTTGGGGCCATTCGTGCCGTCAAAGCAGACAACGAGAGCCTTAAACTTCAGAACGAATTCTTCGAGAAGAGCAAGCACCCGCTCGACACGCCGCAATAATCAGAAGGGCTGCGACGCACGATGGCACCGAACGATGCATTGCGGACATCGCCCGCCACTTCGAGATGACTGTTTCAACCTACGGCTTCGCTTCGCTCAGTGAAGGCGGAGCATCTTGTGCTGCCGCGCCCCACGAATGATTCGGCTGCGCGCCCAGTTCAAACCGCACAGAGCCGCCATCGCTCATATCGCGAAACCCGATCCAGTCCTTGCTTCGCTTGCTTCCGTTGAGCTGCACGCTCTGTATATAAGCATTGCTGGACGACGCGCCCGGCGCCTCGATCGTGAACGTTTTCCCCTGATATGGCGCGCTCAAATGGATCACCACGCGGCTGAAAACCGGGCTGACCAGTTCATACGCCGCGCTGGCCGGATCGACCGTGTACAGCCCCATCATGCTCATCACCGCCCAGGATGACATTTCACCGCAATCGTCGTTGCCGGGGATCCCATCGGGCATGACCGTGTAGTTTTCGCGCAACACGCGCCGCACCACTCCTTCCGTTCGCCACGGCTCCCCGGAAAAATTGAATTCGAAGGGCGCTTCCAGGTCCGTTTCGTTGTAAGGGTTGTAATACTGCCCGTACCAGCCGGGCTTCTTGTAAGCAAAGAAATTTTCGAGCCGGCTGTTGAAGCGCGCCTGCCCCATCGAATGAATCACCCACGCTAGATCGCTGGGCTCGAGCCACTGATAATGCCACCCGCTGCCTTCGATGAAGCCGTGCTCCTCCTGGCTGGGATTGAAATTCGGCACCCAGTCGCCGTTCGCATTGCGCGGGCGGAAGAAGCCGTCCTGCGAATCGTAAACGTTGCGGTAGTAAAGCGCGCGTTCATAGAACGTCTGCGCGTCCGCCGTTTTTCCCAGGTCCTTGGCCAAATAATAGAGTGAGGCGTAGGCAATGCAGTCTTCTTGAATCTGCGACACCGAGCCGTACTTCACCTTGTCGTTCGGCACGTAATGGACCTGGTTGATCCAGTCGATCCCTTCCTCGCCCTGGTACGGCTTGCCCGGCGGCGGAGCCTCGGTCGCGTCCTTGTACATGCCTTCCCAGGCAGTGTTGATGTCGAAGCCGTGAATCCCGTCCACCCACGCATTGGCCATAATCACCGTGAGCGGGCTGCCGGCCATCACGTTCGTATAGCGATTGATGTGCGGCCAGCGGTCGATCCATCCGCCCTGCTCGTACATCAGCACGATCGACTGGCACATGTCCGCCATGCGATCCGGGACAATCAGCGCCAGCAGCGGCATCTCGCTGCGATAGATGTCCCAGCCGGAGTAATTCGCATACACTAAGTGTCCGGCGGCAACGTGGTGGATCTTGTCGTCGAAACCGAGATATCGGCCATCGGCATCGCTGAAGATGCTGGGCATCAGCAGGCTGTGATACAGCGCGGTATAAAAAATCTTCTGCTCGTCTGCCGTTCCGCCGGAAATATCGATCACGCCCAACGCCTTATCCCATGTCTGATACGCCGCGCGACGAATCTCGTTGAAGCTCTTTCCCGCCGCTTCCTGCCGCAGATTGTTTTCCGCGCCCTTCAAATCCACGTACGAAATCCCGATCCGGACGCGAATCGTGCGCGAATGATCCGCAGAAGGCCAGCTGGCGTACGCTCCAATCCATTGCGAATGATCCGTCTGCGTTTGTGTCCGCGTGCCTTGCGCCACTTGACCCTGGCCGCTCCACGTTCCGTAGCTGGCGAACGGCTGGTCGAATTGCATCACGAAGTAAACTGTATAGCGGTGCTTCGCTCCGCAGAAGACTTCGTCCGTCACCGAGCCTGTAATTTCGCGGTCTCCGGCCACTTGCACCTGCGCCGCATCCGTATGGTTCAGCGTGTGACTGATCGGTACCAGCACGTTGGCCGGCTGCCCGGCCGGAAATGTGAATTGCGCCATGCCGGTGCGGTCCGTCGCGGTGAGTTCCGCGTGAATGTTCCAGCGGCTCAGCATCACGCCGTAATAGCCGGGCTTGGCCGTTTCCTGGTCATGCGAATAAGGCGACTGGAAGTTTGAGACCTGCGTATGCACCGCGCCGGTCGTGGCGGTGAAGAACACGTCGCCTTCATTCGGGCAGCCAGGGCCGCTCATGTGCGTCATGCTGAAGCCCTGGATGTCCTTGTCATAATAATGATAGCCGTAGCCCCGATCCTCCGTGTCAGGACTGAGTTGCACCATCCCGAACGGCATCGACGGCCCGGGAAACAGGTTGATGCTGCCGCCGGGACCTTTGCCTGTGCCGATCAGCGGAAGCACATCAGCCGCGGGCGATGCGCGATGATGCTCATCCTGAAGCGCGTTCTTTCCTCGTGCTCGATGAGCGCCCTTCACACTAGGAATGCAGAAAACGAAAAGCACTATAAATGCTAGAACGTAAATCCTCGATGATCGCAGCATTGCTGATCTCCTGAATGCCTGAGTCCTTCTCAAATTAGAGAAGCGATTCCTGCTTAGAAAAGGATGATGGGGGCGCAAAACAGCACCCCGCGCGCAATCGATGCCTATTTCGGTTCGTTTCGTTGCAGCGTGTCGTAAAGCGGCGCAGCTGGATGCGTGACGCCGGGCTCGCGCGCCACGGAAATGGCCAGGACGCGAACCATGTCGTTGTCAGGAAGCGTTATCGTCTTCGTGCCGGGCGGCAAAGGCATAGCGTACGCGAACAAGTACGAATACGAGTATGCCTCATTTTTGCCGTCGGCTGTGTGCCGATGATCGCAAAACCACGCGATCGGAGCGCGCTTGATGAATCCGGGCGTGATCTGTCCCGTGAATTCCAGTTCCGTCCGCGTCCGGTGCATGTTCGGCGGAGGCGTGAAGCCTGCCGGGAAATGGATTGCCACTTCCTTCTTCGTCCACGAGCGGTTGTCCCATTGCCCCACGAAGCCGCCCCAATCTTCGATGTTCAACTGCACAGGCGTTTCGCCCACGCGAAACGTCGCGTTCTGATCGCCATCGGAACTGGCCGCCAGGACGTACACCCGGTTGTAATTCCCGGCGGGAAGATCGATCGTTTGCCCTTTCGCGACCACCGCGTCGGCCTTTCCCGTGCCGGCAGGAGCCAGCTTGAAATGAATCGCGCCGTAATGCAGGTCCACTGGCAGCATGTCCGCGGCGAGAGCCTGCCCGGACGCATCGAAGCCGCCTTGCGATTGTGTGCCCACGTCGCTGGACGCCGCCAGGTCGTAGTGCAATGCAACAGGACGTGATTCGATTGCCGGCGCTTTCGCTCGCGGCGCCGCGATTTTCAACTCGAACGTGCGCGGCTCGTACGGCGTGAAATTCGTGACAATCGCTCCACGTTCCACGGTCGCGGGACCCAGCGGCTGCTCCTGCGCCTTCACCTCGCGCGCGAACGTGACAGGCGAGGAAAACGAGATGCGCACATTGTGCTGCGGCTCGCCGTTCAACTCCACCAGCCGCACGATCAGGTCGCTGCTGCTTTCCGCCTTTTTCAGCGCCAGCACGCGAATGCTGCTGTTGTTGACCTTCAGCAGCGACAGCGTTTTGCCCAGCGCCCCTTCGTGTGCCGCGCTTTGGAATGCGATCAGCGGTTGGTTCAACCGCCAGGCTTGCCAATAGGTCTGGCCGTCGCGCCAGTCTCCAGCATGCGCCGTCAGGCCGTACGTGAATTCATGGTGGCCCCAATCCTGCGAAGTCTGATCGCTGTAGAAACGTCCGTTGCCGGTGCCCAGCCCTGGTGTATAGAGCAGGGTCAGGCGCAGCGTATTGTCATCCGGTTTGTCGGAACCGTACTTGCATCCGGAAAGAATCGTCACGCCGTATTGCCCGCTCTGATCCGTCAGATCAAACCACTGGTGCGAGGGGAACTCGAATTTGCGATCGTAATCGTTCGAGCGCGCGATCGTGCCCACGTCCCAGTTGTACGTCGCTTCGGGATTCGACGCGGTCAGCGGGAACGTGGCCTTCAGCGCCGCCGCTGCCGTGTGCCAGTCGATGCTGTTGCCGAATTCGACGCGATTTCCCGCATCTCCCGCGGACAGCCGAATCGTCTGAACGAATTTTGAGCCTTCGCTCTCGCGCGTGATCTGCACGGCCACGCGCACCGGACCGTTCTCGACCACCTTGATCTGCGCCGGCCCGCCAACGTACCCCCGCGGCGGTTTCCGCTGGTCGTCCCAGTCCATATTCCACGCCGGCCAGTCGTGCGGTTTCTCCGTTTGAAACGCCAGCCGCGCTGGCGCCTGGAGCAGCTCGCGATTCAATTGCTTGTCGAAAATGCTCGAGACGTCTCCGTTCTCATCGATCCGTATGCGGTAGCGCGCATTTTCCAGAGACGTTTCCGACGCCTTCAGCTCGGATGACCCTGCCACGGCTTGGTCCGTCGGCTGCACATGAAACACGGCGAATCCCACGGAGGGTACATCGGCGAGAAATAGCACTTTCGTTTTGCCGTTCTCTTGCCCGTCGATCTGCGACAGCACTTCCTTGCCGTCCGGCGCCGTCACGCGCACTCCCGCAGGAGCGCCATCCGGAAACGCGATATTCGCCTCGACCACGTCCTGCCGCTCGATGTTCAGCGGGTTGTAGACGATGATTGGCGTTCCTGCGCCTTCCGTGTTCATCGCCGAAGAGACGCCTTCAGTCGCGCTCGAAAGCACGCCCGCAAATTGGTTCATCGTGATCACGTCATCGTTCCAGGCGAAGTTGTACGCCTGCGGCGTCGCGGTCCCCGCCATGATGTCGTGGAATTGTCCGCCCAGTAGCAGCGTCCATGCATCCGTCAGCCGAGTCTGCGGATAGGTTCTCGCGCCGAGCCATGCGGCGGCTACGGAAGCTTCCTCGGCCGCTTGCGCCAGCTCTTCGTTCTTGCGGTCCCACCGTTTCTGGTACGCCTCGGAAGTGAGCGACCCGGCCGAATGGTTCGTCAACTCGAATTCGCCCTGGTACCGTTCGAGGTGGGCCGCCTCGCTCGGCGTGATATCCAGAAACATCTGATCGGCCCTCGAGGACACCACCCGCAGCGGGCCTTCTCCAACACGAACAGGCGGCGTGGTCGTATGCGCGATGCGCTCGCGGTACTGAAAGTATCGTTCGCCGGGCTTCGGTGGGGGCGGCAGGGACACAGTTCCTTTATCAACGATCGCCTGCACCGTCTTGACCGAGTTTTCGTCGGGCGCCCCGCCAGTGTCCCCCGTTCCGTAATAATGATAATCAGTGAACAGACCGGTCACCTTCCCGTCCAGTTGCACGCGGTTGACCCATTCCGGATCGCTGCTCAGGTCCGTATCCACTCCGCCGCTATAGCTTCCTGGATTCAGCGCAGCGATCACGCCATGCCCGTCCGGACCTATCCACATCCCCACATTGAACGGAATCCCCACGGGCGTATCTTCGGGCGAAACACCCGGTCCGCCCGGCGCCGAGGATCCCCAAGTCAGCTTCTGCGTCGAAAAGCCCTTGATCCCCGCATGCGCCAGGATGCTGGGCAGCGAGGCAGGGAACCCGAAGCAGTCCGGGAGCATGTACTCCGCGCTCGCTTTTCCGAACTCCCGCCGGAAATATTCATTGCCGTACAGAATCTGCCGGAAAAGCGACTCCGCCGACGGCGAATTGACGTCGCTCTCCTCCACTGACGACCCCGCCGGGTACCAGCGCCCTTCCGCTATGTACTTCTTCATGGTGGCGTAGTCCGCCGGGTAATACTCTTTCATGAAGCGGTACCGGTTGGAGCCCGTGAAGTTAAAAATGTAGTGTGGGTACTTCTTGAACAGCGCGAAGTTCTCATGCAGTGTCTTGGGTAGAAACTCGTCAATGACCTGCGGGTATTCCCACCGCCACTCCGTGTCGAGGTGCGCGTATCCCACGACATAAAGTGTCGGCCGTTTCGTAAGGTCGGGCGCTCCTGCCTTCACCTGCTCGCCGGTACGCGTTTGGGCGGCAGTTGCCTTCGTTTTCGCCGTTTGACTCCGCCCTTCAGCTCGCGTTTGCGCCCGCGCGGCCAGGCCGCCAAAGGCCAGCGCAAGGGCCGTAGCCAAGGCCATCACCAGCCATGTTGATCGTGGCCGCACGAAAGGATCCGCAAAGCTGGGGGCTGGCTTCATCGCTTCATCCTCCGGTTCGACGCGTGTGGCGGAGCGGGAGAGGGCGTATGCTTCGCGGGACGCCAGACCGCAACTCTGGCTGGTTCCAAAATGAACCTCAACCGGCCCCCGGCCATTCTTGATGGCTTCGGAACAACTCTTTCCGATCCGCCCAAGAGTGTCAATGCACCGGTCGGTGGTCTATCGCTTCCCGCGCAATTGCCTCAGCCCAACGGGGATACGTTGACTTCTTACCCGCTCACACGGCGACTTTGGATTTTTTGCCTTATCGTTATTCTGCGAAAAAGAAAGCGTTATCTCTTCCGCCCGCAACAACGCAGATGCGCCCTCGACCCGCCCGGATGACCAGCGTCAACCCCCTGCGGCCGTGTTTGGCAGGTCTGTTCGCCCGGAATTTCACCCGCCGGGCGGCTCAAAAAACCCATATGTTGTCTTGAATCCTGGGAATACCGTGTGCTACGCTCCACGCCAACAAAGGGGTGCACGGACCTTTCGGGGTGAGGTTCAGGTGATCGGGTATGCAGATCACTGAGGGTTCTTGGGAGACTCTACAGTTTGGTGCCTTTGAAGCTGACCTTCGGGCCGGTGAATTGCGGAAGCATGGCCTGAGGATCAAGCTTCAGGACCAGCCATTCAAGATCCTTGTTCTCCTGTTGAAACGCCCGGGCGAAGTTGTGACTCGCGAGGAGCTCCGCCAGGAGCTTTGGCCCGCCCATACCTTCGTCGATTTCGATCGCGGTCTGAACAAGGCCATGACCAAGCTCCG
>JBJKQB010000115.1:0-18737 GCA_046705825.1 Candidatus Acidiferrales bacterium | reverse complement strand
GGAACGCCAGCAAATGGCGGACGAGTATTCGCGCGGGTACCTGGCCGGGTGGCGGGCCTGTTTCGACGCGTGCCTAGACGCGGTCGAGGGAGAGATGGAAGGCGCGAACAGCGTGTGGGAATTCGGCGATTGGGTGGCCGGGTCTTCGGCGCAACGCGGAAACTAAACAAGCGAGGACAAAAGCGATGAAAGCTTCAGAGATGTTCGAGGTCTGCCACTCACGTTACCGCTCGTTGCGGGCGCATCTGGGGCACGGCACGGGTGAATTGGCGTCGATTGGGCTGGACAAGCCAGCCAACGGCTACAGCTGGCGTCCCGATCGCGCGCGCGCATGCGAGTACGTGGCGGATTTCGAGCGCATTGGGCGTCATGCGCTGCGGCGCGCGGAGTGGAAAGGGAGACTGAGGCTGTTCGAAATCTACTTCCTTCAAGGCGCGGAATACCGGCGCGCGATCAGCCTGGTGGGGGTCGCCGAGGGGACGTTCGACTACTGGTTCCAAGAGGTGAAGCGAACGCTGGGCGCGGAATACTCGCGAACGGGTCTGTTTCCTCCATCGCGGTACTTTCAGATGCGAAGAGAAGAATTCCTGCGGCGGGCGGGCGAGAAGAGCGCCGGATCGCACGAGTTCGAGGATGGCAAGCCGGATACGTCGAAGCAAACATCCCTCCAGCCAGCAGCGGCGAGAATTGAAACGGAACTGGCGCCGGTTTGCTAAGCCCTGTGGGGTGAGGGTGGTGCGAGTCCTGTGATTCAGCGGTCTTTGCGAGCCGAATTGAAGAAATGCTTGATGAGCGGCAGCCCACCCGTTAGCGGAGCGAGCAGAAGGTGCTTGAGTAAAGTGGAGCGCTGGCCGAGGCGTTCGTGCTCGGCTTCCGCCTGGGCCTTGTTGGCAAAGACGATCGCGGAAGCGTATTTAATGAAATCTACGCCACATTGATCGCACTTGCCTCCGTGTGGCTGCTTGTGGTGGCAAGCGGGACACTCAAAGGAGAGGGGCGTGTGGCAGCGCGGGCAGAATTTGGCCGTGTCGGGCGCCTCGGTGGAGCATTTCGCGCATTTCATATTTCCGATTCTAGGGGAACCGGAACTCGCGTAGCGGTCGAGAAGGGGAAGACGCACGGATTTGTAACTGTCCGTTCGGACAGTAGGGTCCTGACAGCCGGAGCCGCGAAGGTCTGGTTTGGGATGTGGGCAGCGGGCGGTGAGTTATGCGGCGGAGCCGGAATCGTAGCGGCGTTTCAAGGGGGCCAAGAGGTGGGTGATGTGCACGAGGCGCTCGTTGCGGAACGGCTTGGCCATGCAAACGACAGCGCCAAGCGAGTGAGCGTTCGAATAGTCGGTCGGATTGGCTAGCTGTGTAGTAAGCACGACCGGGACACATTGCAAGCGAGGCGTGGCCTTGATGTGAGCACATAGATCGTAGCCCGGAAATCCTTCTCCTTCGATTTCCGCGATCACAATGACCGGGGTGAAGAGCTTCAGGACGTCGTGAGCGTCGGCGGAGTTGTTTACGCCGATCACTTCGTAGCCTTCATCGCTCAAGAGGGTGCGGATCATCTCCAAGACGGCTGGTTCGGAATCCAAGGCCAAGACGAGGGGTTTGGGCTCGCTGCGGTGATCACAGATGGCCGCGGGCGGCGTCTCTTGGGGCTGAGTTTGGCCAGAATCAGTGGCTGAGGGGCAGGAAGGTGCGTTTTCCGGTGCGGGCGATCCGAGTGCAATGGCGACGGCGTACCAGCCTTGGGCGACCTCGGAGACACGGATAACATATCCAGTCTGTTCTGTGACCAGCGCGCCGGGAGCGTTGCTGTAAGGGAAGACAAGCTGAACGGCCATGCCGCGCGAGTAGGCCGGGAGCGCGGTGACAAAAAGGACCCCCAAGCGGGAGACGTTGACGGTGGTCGAGATTTGCTCCGGAAGGCCAATGCTCGCGTCGGTGGGTCGGATACGGATGGGAACCGAAATCAGAGCACGGCGGCGACGGCGGCGGTCGACACGGGTGCCACCCGTGTCTTGAGGGCCCGACCGCGTGAAGGCGGGCGCCGTCGCTCTTGGATCGGGCGCTGGCGGTATGAAGTCTCTCATATCGGCAGACTAGCTCGTCTGAAGGCAGAAAATAGCAGGCCGGAGCGCGGCGATGCACTAGCCGGAAGGTTCGGTCAAAACAGTACTTCGCGAGCGAACACAGGGGTACTGAGGTACTGGCCGAGTGATGGCACATCCGCTTCTTGGCTGGCGCCGATGGGGCCAGCGATGCGAACCCGCCTACGCGAAGAGAATCGCAGGCGGGGAGGTAACCCTCAGAATCTAGAACCGATAGGTGATTCCGACGTAGGGTTCTTTCATTTGGGTGCGCGTATTGGTGAACTGCCCATCCACATTGAAATCAGGGGCCGTGAAGAAGAGACCACGGTAACCGGCGCGCAGGCCGAAGTGCCCGAAGGCTTTCCAGTCCAAGCCGCCGCCGTAAAGCAGAACGGCCCTGTTCTGGTTGTACGGGCCGCCCACGGAGCCGGCTGCGACGGGTGACCAGAACAATCCACCGGTACCGACCTCGGCAAAGGGCTGGAGGCGGCCGTTGAATCTGTTCCAGAAGTGGACGACGAAGGCGGCGGTGACTTCCTTGGCGTTGGACTGCGTCCAGGAAGTGATCGAGCCGGTTCCACTCGAGTAGAACTGGGTATAGCGAGTGTGGGCGTAATTGACCTCGATGGCGCCCCAATCATTGAAATGGAAGCGGTAATTGATGAGGTAGCCGCCGGAATAGGTGGGAGTGTCCGTGACGCTCTGACCGGTCACGGTTGATTGATAATCGACGAAGCCGCCGCCAAAAAACTCAGAATGGTTCCCTTGGGCCATGGCCGGAGTGGAGAAGATAGCCAGCGCCGCAGACGCCAGCAGGACGGCCGTTTTGATGCGCATGATCCGCTGTCTTCCTTTCGTTTGGAAACACAGTAGCTTAGGAGAAACGCCTATCTTGACACATTTCTTCGCCGGGACGCTGGAATGCTCGTCGCAAAGCCCAAGGCCCACAGCAGGACGTCTTGAACCGGCCCTCAGTCTACGGCGTAGAAAGGGATTACGGGAAACTTCGATGAAGGTTGCGGAAACAGGGGTTGCCACGAAGCTGCGGCCTGCAGGCAGTGCAGTGGACAGCGCCTGCTCGGTGATTTTGGTCACCGAAAGTAGGCCAATGTATGTAGGTTCTTGCCAGCAGAGTTCCTGTATGCTATAGTTTTTCCTGCGTTTGTTGCTCTTGAGTTCCTTTTGACGCGCCAGAAGGCCTACCGGGCAACCGCCCGGCGGCCTTTTTTTGTGACGGGCAGAGGCACCAAAGCACAAATAGCTTTCGGGGCGGTGTCCCAGCCGGAGTTCGGGGAATGTCCGCCTGAATGAATCAAAGGAGTAGAAGAAGTGAGTAGAGAGCAGGGTACAGTGAAGTGGTTCAATGCGGCAAAAGGCTATGGGTTCATCCAGCGCCAGTCCGGTGAGGATGTCTTCGTGCACTTTTCGGCGATCCAGGCCGATGGGTACAAGACGCTCAATGAGGGGCAGGCGGTGGAGTTCGAAGTGAAGCAAGGACCCAAGGGCCTGCAAGCCGAGCGTGTAATCAGCCTCTAGCCCGTCCCGAACTAAGTCAGCAAGCAATCAAAAGCTTGAGTCCGAGAGGGCGACCGAGTTTCGGCCGCCCTCCTCGCCAAAGAGAAAAGGCAGTCCCCGCGTGCTGCTTTGGGCTCAGGCGAGGTTTCTCCAAGGGAGGAAAACGTGCACGTTTTGGAAGAGGGACAGACAGTTCGTCACGAGCAGTATGGGATGGGAACTGTCACGGAATCGAATACGGACCGGACGACGATCGATTTCGACAACTATGG
Source organism: Candidatus Acidiferrales bacterium (assembly GCA_046705825.1). Lineage (GTDB taxonomy): Bacteria > Acidobacteriota > Terriglobia > Acidiferrales > UBA7541 > Palsa-295. The sequence continues at coordinate 14,864 of JBJKQB010000115.1, read as the reverse complement.
GATGAAGAAATTCGTGACGTCAATCTGGTCGGCAGAGTTGGTGGGCGATGCGCCAGCGGAGCGGCCTACACGCCGGCGCGGGCGCCGGAGAGCGGCAAAAAAGCCGGCTTGAGGCGGGTCAGAGTTCGACGAGATTATTGCGCACAGCGAAACGGACGAGTTCGCTGAAGTTGCCAAACTCCATTTTGCGCATGATGTGATTGCGGTGGCTTTCCACCGTACGGGTTGAGACGTTCAAGGCCGCAGCGACCTGTTTGTTGCTATTGCCGTTGGCCAGCAGCTGCAGGACTTCAAGCTCGCGAGCGCTGAGAACCGCTCCTCGAGCGGCGGCCGGGCCAGCCACGGCACCCTCCACAAAATTTTGCATCATAGAGGCCGTCAGCTGGCCGGTGAAGAACGGCTGACGGTGGCGGATGTGGTCCACCGCCGCAAGCAGCTCGCGCTCGGCATCAGATTTGAGGACGTAACCCATGGCCCCGGCGCGCAACACCTCGCGCGCGAGATCCTCGGAAAAATGCATGGAGAGGACGAGCACGTCCGTTTCGGGGCACTCCTCGCGAATCGTTCTGGCAGCATCCAGCCCATTCATTTCCGGCATGGTCAGATCCAGGATCACCAGATTGGGCCTAGAGCGGCGGACCGCGTTGATGGCCTCAATTCCGGTGCCGGCTTCGCCGCAAACCTCCAAGCCCGGTTGGCTGGCGAGAAGGGAAGACACGCCTCGGCGCACCAGGGAATGGTCATCGGCAACGAGAATGCGATAGGGCTTGGGCGCAGCCGCCTGCGTGTTGGGTTGCGAACCTTTGGCCACGGCTACCATTTAGAACCTCCCGGCTGCGGAACTGGGGACACGCGCTGTGGAGCTGATACCCTCCGTTGCATCGGGAAATTGATGTGAGCGAGAGAGGGAGTCGGGGAGCAGCGCCCGGACAGTGGTCCCCTGGCCCGGAGTGCTTTCGATTTCAAACAGCCCGTTCAGCTCGTGGATGCGTTCCCGCATGCTGGCAATTCCGACTCCGGTGCCCTCGCCGGATCCCGTTCGTATGGAGTGGGCCAAGCCGCAGCCCTGATCGGCCACTTCGACGCGCACATGGCCTTTGCCGCGCGCCAGCAGGATACGAGCCGTATGGCTGCCGGAGTAGCGGTGCACGTTGGTGAGAGCTTCCTGGATCAGGCGGAAGATGGCTAATTCAACTTCGTAGGGTAGCCGGCCAAAGTTCTCGGGAACATCAACGACAACATCAATTCTGCTGCGCCGGGTGAAGCCCCGGGTGTACCAGGGAACTGCGGAGGCCAGCCCAGCTTCATCAAGCAGGGGAGGGTGCATCAGATAGGAGATGGTGCGAACTTCGCGCACCGCTTCATCCGCGAGCTGAGCGCAGTCCTCAAGCAGGGAGTGCGCGCGAGTGTTTCTGGGATGCAACACGTCGCGCAGATTGCCCAAGCTCATCGTGAGGGCAGCGAGTGTCTGTCCGGCGGACTGGTGCAGTTCGCGGGCCAGGCTGCGGCGCTCCTCATCGCGGGCGCGCAGAATTCGCTGCGAGAGGCGATGGAGCTCCTGTTCCAAGCGCTTCCGCTCGGCGATATCGCTGACGGGGCCGGGTGAGGCGCTCAGCGCGTCAGATGTTGTTGGAAGGTTGACGGAGCGCGTGGCGGGGAGGCCGGGCGATCGCTCCGGCTCTGTTTTGGCGTGCGCGAGATGGTCTTGCGCGGACGCGCTGCCGGACTTGAGGCAACTCATGAGTCACCTTTTTCTGCGAGGCTGCCGGCAAAGACAGGCTGCTGGTCCTGTTCGACCTCGTACTCTCTCAGATGGGGGCGAGAGAACTCTACTCCTCGTATAACTGTAGTGTCAAGTACCAGGAGCATTGGTAACGTGCTGACGAAGGTTCGTCGGTGGCACGTCTGTTCGATGTGGCGGAAGAGGGAGAGCGGACTCAGCGTTTCGCGGCCGCGCGCCTGACGGGGCGAGGCTCCAATCGATCGCCGCGATCGCTCTCCGGGCGGCTGTTGCGGTTGACCAAACGTCTCCACAGGACGAGACCCACAACAATCGAGACGAGGCTGGCGGCTTGGGCATTGGTGAGCCCGAAAAAGGAGCGCGGGTTGATGCGGATGAATTCCACGAGAAAACGCGCGATACCCGTCAGCACCAGGTACGCTGCAAATACGCTGCCTTCCGGAGGCACGCGGAGAAATCCGCCGTGCTGGACGCCGCGCAGCGATTGGCGCAGTTGAATCTGCCGCGTGCCCAGTTTCCACAAACCCCAGGCGATCACGCAGGCCACAATGAACTCGTAGATGGGCGTGGGGTGGACCCGCTGGGTGGTTGGAACGAGGCCATGAGGGAAGCTCATCCCCCAGGGCAGAGAAGTCGGAATGCCGTAGTCGCCGTCGCCGGAGAGCAAGCACCCGATGCGCCCGATGCCGTAGCCCAGGGCGGCGGCCGCGGACCCGGCGTCGAGGACGCGAAGCAGCGGAATTCTCCGGCGTCTGGCGATCCACAGGAAAGCGGCAGCGCCAGCGATGAGGCCTCCAAACCATGCAAAGCCGTACTGGCTGAACAGTTCGCCGGGATGGGCAAGCAGGAACCTGGGATCTTCAAAGACATGGTAAAGCTTGGCGCCGGCGATTCCGGCAAGGCTGGGAATGGCGATGAGGGCCTCGGCAAAGCCCGAATCTTTGGCCGCAATGCCGCGGCGCGCCAGGTCTGCGCGCAGCACGAAGTAGGCCGCCACCATAGCGGTGGCCACCATCAAGCCAAATGTGGGGATGGTGAGACGCCAGATATGCAGGAAGGGAACCATAGTCGACCAGTATAGCGGCTTGGACGACTGCGCTCCAAACTCGGGTATATCAGCAAAAGAAATTGAAACCTGGCGCACCCTCGAGCCGTCCGATATGGCGGGACGAAGTGGCCGGATCCCTCGATCGCCCCAAGATGGAGGGCTTATGGCGCGAAGCACATTGCGGTTCCCGTCCAGGCAAGAGCCAGATTCGAATTCCCTGAAAAGATTGAATGCTGCGGGTTGGTGTGCGTGCGGATGGCCCGGGGTGAAACTCGCGGGCTTGGGACTCGCTGCGGCACTCGCGTTTGCGCCGCCCTCGTTGGCGCAGAGGCCCAGCCCGCCACCCTCGAGCGGCGGAGGAGGCAGTCGTGCCAGCTCTGCACCGTCTAGCGGAGGTGGCTACCAATCCAGTGGAGGCGGCTACCAGTCCAGTGGCGGGCGCTCGAGCGGTGGTGGTGGCTGGTCGAGCGGCGGGAGTGGGCGCTCTGGCAACAGCGGAGGCAGCTCTTCGCAAGAAAGATCCGGCGGTGGACGGAGCGGGGGCGGCAATCGCGGGGGCGGCTATAGCAGCGGCGGAGGCTCCAGGGGCGGAGGCGGGTCGCGTGGAAGGGCGGGCAGCGTTCGAGGAGGCAGCAGGTGGTCTCACGGCGGTGCAGGGGGGTGGCGCGGCACCGGCGCATCCGGCTCATCGGGGGCGGCGGTCGAGTCCGGATCGAAGCCGCGTGGCGGGATCATGTCCGCCATCGGGCGTTTCTTCGGCTATCGCGGCAAGCCAGCAAACCGCGCAGGAGCAACCGGGAATAGCAGCGCAGCGACAGCGCCTAGCGCGACGTCATACCGCGCTCCCGGATCGCCGAAGTTGCCGCCGGTATTCAGCCGGTTGCGCTTGGGCGAGACTCCGGCAATCTTCCAGGCAAATAATTCAACGACCGCGGGGCGAACTGGCGGGGACGCTGTGGCGGAAGTGATCCTGCGGCGCCATCCCATGCCGCCTCGTGTGGGAGCCGGACCGCCGCCAATCGTCTATTACTACGCGTGGTATTGGCCCTCGTACGACTTCGGCTTTCCCTTCTTCTACGACTTCGGGTACTTCGGTTATGGATTGACTCCGTGTTGGACCTGCAGCCGCCCAGCGGCGCCCGCGATGATCGTATATCTGACCGATGGGTCGGCGCTTGAGGTGATCGACTACTGGGTGCAGGGGGATACGCTCTACTACGTCACAGAGAGCGGGAAGCACGGCAGCGTGGCGTTGGCGAATGTGGATGTGCAGCGCACGACGGCGGCCGACGCGCGGCTCGGGTTCAAGTTCAACCTGGACCGCACGGAACCGGGGCTTCCGCTGGATCCAATATAGCAGCGGTCGGGATCCAAACGAGCTGATCCTGGCGAGCCGCACAGGAGGCAACGGATACGGGCGCTGGGACGGCGGTTACCTTGGGCTTATTTCTTCTGTAAAGAAAGTACTTGACAAATAAGTGATCGTGTGGTATAAGAGTTTTCGTTATCCTCGAAGAATGCGCGCCGGCCAGTCCGCAGGAGACCCCCTGAGCCGGCGCGCGACCTCTCGCAAATAACCTGGCGGCGGCAGTTCCAGCGCGCACACGAGTGTGTTTGCTGCCACGCCGCGACACAGGATCGCTCCCAACCAGCTCTCTGTTACCTTAGGAGTTAGCGAATATAGAATCTAACGGGTTCGGAAGTCAATTCATTTGCCGGGACGCCAGGGCATTGGGAGCCAATCGCGCCCCGGCAGCCAAGAAGAAATCCAGGCAATCCCGCCTTTCGCAGTGAAATTTCCGGAGGGTTTATGCCGAATTACAATGCACAAGTCCCACCGTACTCGATCTTTCCCGGCGACGTGGCGCTGGCCTTCAATGCCGACGCGCCCGCGGCCGGGCAGGCCAGCCAGCAGTTTGCTCTGCCCAGCTATGCCGGTTTCCCCGAGAACGGGCGCACGATCCGCTGGCAGACCATATTCGGGTCGGCGCCCACGGCGATCAGCGTCGCGCTGCAAACGGCCATGGTGGATTCCGATGCGCAGTACACCACGGTCGACACATCGACGGCGACGGCGGGAGAGGCCCGCACGGTGAGCGGGGTGCGCGCGAAGTTCATCCGCGCGAAGATCAGCTCCATCACCGGGGGCAGCGGGATCACCGTCCAAATCCTCGGGTAGTTTCCTGCCACCGGGATTCGGTCCTCGTGTCCGCGGAAACTGCGATGCCTATTATTAACGGCCGATATTACGCGAACCCAGCGTACGGTCGCGCAATTGAAAGAGCGCGACAGCGGGAACAATTCGGCGGAACCAGGCCTGCGCGGGCTGGGAACGGAGCACGCGCAAGGGCGGATGGCCACTGGGTTACCATCGCACACCGGCACGTCTTGATTGATGAAGCGCGGGCCGGCCAGGATCGGCGAGGGAACGAACAGATACGACACTCCCGTATTGAATTGACCGCTCGCGTCTTGATCGGCGGAATACCTTACAGCTCGGGCAGCAAGGGCGATGCCAAGCAGCACAACGACGTTGTGCAGCCGCCCGCGTTTCTCGATATCAACATGGCGCCTGCAGAACGGCTCGCGCGGGGCCTGTACAAAGTCCGAGTATCGCTGACGCGGGACACTCGGGGGCAAGATAACGGAAAAGTGATTGACGTCGAGATAGAACCCAGAGTAAACGATGTTCAGGGTACCGGCGGATCTCTAAAAGGTGTGCAGCAGTTGCCGGTGGAAACGAGCGAGATTCCATTGACTGTTGCGATTTCCGCAAGACATGGCGACCCCGGATATGAGGGCCCGGCAAAGCTGAACGTGATGCTTAGCGGGCCGAGTGGCAGCGAAGGCCGTTTATCGATACGAGTTCACGTGGAGAAGGGGAATCGGGGAGCGCCAACTGTTGTGGGACGCAGCGGCGGGCGCACCTTGTTTATCGTTCCTGAGTGATCGCGTGTGAGATTCCAGAGTGGAGCAGTCAGCCAGCGGTTGGCGGCGATCCTGGCGTGCGCGTGTATAGCCCTCGTCGCGCCAGCACTCTTTGCGTCCCGACAAGAACGGTGCCGCGCAAGCGTCAAGGAACACGGTTCGCCCCCGCCGATCCCAAGCCTGTATGACTGCGTTTATGACATAGACGGAGGCCCCTACAACGCTTCTGTGGCGCAGGAGTGTCTCGATTCGATTCTTGCTTCCGGGTATTTCAAGAGCGGGCACATCGAGAAGCAGGAAGGCAACAGCACCGTTTTCATCGATTTTGTGCTGACCGCGCCGGCGCTTCGCGTCACCAGGGTCGAATATCGCGGGATTGACGCCGCGCTGCGCGGCCGGCTAGCGGCATGGCTCGGCAAGACAGGCGACCCGCTTCAGGTGGGAGACACGTATACGGCCAGGCGCGACAGCCGGACTGGCCAGATTCTATACATGTTCTTTTGGGACCTGGGAAGGGAAGTCGGCATCACTCTCGATCCGACGCTCGACTACCGCAAGGGCACGGCCGAGCTGTCGTATACGGTCACGCCCGGCCCAGCGATGACGGAAATTCGCGGATTGGCTCCTTTCCGGGCGAGATGCGCGGTTCCGGTCAGCTCATTCAGTATGACCGATATCGACGACTTCGCGCCGGCCAATGTGGTCGACCGGCTTACGAAGACCCATGCATGGGGATGTTTCAACGCCATTACGCTCGCGCAGGACGAAAGGAACCTCGAACAATCGGGGCTTTTCAAGTCGGTTCGCTATGAAGTGACGAAGCATGGAGACGGGAAAGAGGTCCAGTGGCACGTTCGCGGAAAGAAGCTGAGGGTAGCCGACATTCGAATCGTAGGGTACGGACGCTTCGCCGGGCACACATTCCCAGTTCCTTCCGGATTGCGGTTGGAGGCGGGTGGCACGTATCGGCAGTCCACCGCGCGAGCGGATTTGGAGACTCTGCAGCGGCGGGTTCAGGCGCCGAACGAAACGGTTTTGGTGTTCGAGGCGGACGCCCCCTCGAACGGCGACGAGCTCAGGGTGACCTTCAACGTGCTCGCCTATGAAAACGACACGGTGACGATCGATGGGAAGAAGTTCCGGCGCCAAGCTCAGATCCCGGTTAATGCCAATTGGGGGACTCTGGAATCTCGAAATTAGTTTCCTCTTGTAAAGGCCGAGTTTCCCACGAGCTAACAATTCTGTCTGACCTGCGCCTTTTTCAATCAGCGCATTGGCTTGTCTCGATACAAAAGGAGACAGCATGCCGACCACCCTAGAACTGGAAACATCTGCTCCAGCGCAAAGCGCGCCTGCATCGCGAACAATGAATGTCAGCGACACGAGTGTTCCCGCGCCGCGGCGTAAGCGTGGCAAGAAGGGGAGGGCACGCAAAACGAATCAACGCGCTTGCGAAGAAGTTCAGGCGGGCGCGCCGAGCCGAACCTCTCCTCCCGCTGGGACGGTCAAGAAGCCGGGCGGGGAGGGCGGAGCCGCTCTGGCCGACGAGGGGAAGCGCAATCGCCGGAAGAAGCCCGTGCGCATGGGCCAGGCTTTGCGCGGGCAAGGCCTCGACGAGTACAGCGTAGCCCGCACGCTTGCCCAGGTTGTGGATACGCTCAAGGGGAAGTCTGAAGGCAGCGACGACGTGGACAAACTCCTGGTCGACGTGCTCAAAGAATGCAGCCGGCACCTGGAAGAAGACAACAAGGCGGCGGAAAGCGCGCCGGTACGCGTAAAACTCATTCACAACGTTGCCCGCCCGCAGCGCAACGCGCCCGCCGCAGCTCAGCCTGCCGGACCACACGATTAGGCCAGACTCTTTACCGGCCCGCCAGCAAAGTGCTCCGTTCGGACTTATAAACCCGGATTTACACAAGATCCGAGGTGTCCTTCCATCCAGGGGGAAATACCATGAGCAAGTTCAAGAAAATCACGCACGTTTTGGCCGTCGTCGCCGCCGCCGCCGCTGGATTCATCGCCACTCCTGCGGGAAAAGCGCTGCTGGGCCAGTACCCGGTGCTGAGCGCCGCCGGGGCCGCAATCCTTGCGGTCGCGGCGCTGTACCACAACCCGGTAGCGCAGTGAGCGAGCGCTCCAGGATTCCAATCTCCCATGGGAGATCACGCTGATGCGCGCTAGCGTCGCTCCTGGCAGCGACCGTTGGGTTCACAAGGTCAATCTGAAATACAGCCCTTTCCCGAAGCAGAATCTGTTTCACGGCTCGCCGGCAAAATACCGGCTGTTCGGCGGCGCAGCAGGGCCCGGAAAATCGAAGGCGCTGCTGTTCGAAGCGGTCTTGCAGGCGCACGAGCATCCCGGGTCGAACGTGCTGGTGCTGCGCAGGACGTTTCCGGAACTCGAGCAGTCGTTGTTGCAGTACTTTCGCCACGACGTTCCGCCCGAGCTCTACCGCTCCTACAACGAATCGAAGCACGTGGTGAACATGCAGAGCGGATCGACGCTGCGCTTCGGGTACTGCCAGCGCGAATCGGACGTTTATCAGTACCAGGGCGCCGAGTTTCTCTTCATCGGCATCGACGAGCTGACGCTGTTCACGCTGCGGCAGTGGCAATTCCTGACCAGCCGCAATCGGTGTCCGATTCCAGGAACGTTTCCGTGCATGGCGGGCGCGACGAATCCGGGAAACATCGGGCACGCCTGGGTGAAGTCGCTGTGGATCGACAAGAAGGCTGCCAGCGGAATGGACTGTCCGGATCAATACGATCCTGCGGACTACGAATTCATTCCGGCCCGCGTGACCGACAATCCGATTTACGCCTCGGATCAAAGCTACCTGAAAACCCTGCGAGCGCTGCCGACGCATCTGCGGCGCGCGTTTCTGGACGGCGACTGGGACGTTTTCGCCGGACAGTATTTTGACCGCTTCGATCCCGCGCAGAGCATTGTTCGTCCCGAGGAGATCCACTGGAAGGCGTGGTGGCCGCGCTGGATCTCGATCGACTGGGGATTCGAGCATCCGGCGGCGGTGTACTGGCACGCGGGGGTACCCGTTGGATGCGAGCCGGCGCGAATGTGCGCGGAGTCAAAGTACACCGATCCGTTCGAGCCGCGCCGCTTTGACGCGGGAAGCGCACAGGGCACGGGCGAGCGCGGGAGCGACGAGGGCGCGCGCCGGACGGCGACCTACCGCGAATTCGTGACGCGGCACACGCCTCCGCGCGACCTGGCGCGCGAAATCATCGCCCGAAGCTTCTCCAGCACGACGGAGGGGAGCGGGCGGGAGAAGATCGACGCGATCTATCTATCGCCTGACGCGTTCGCGAGGCGCACGGATGAGGCGTCCATTGCCGAACAGATGGGCGACATCTTCGCGGAGGCAGGATTTCCGCGGCCCATTCCCGCGGATGACGATCGCGTGAGCGGCTGGATGCTGATGTACCAGATGCTGGCCGCAGGGGAGTGGTTCATTACCGAAAATTGTCCCGAACTGATCCGCACGCTGCCCACACTGGTGCGCGATCCGGCGCGAATTGAAGACATACAGAAGATGGAGGGCGACGATTCGGCGGATGCCGCGCGGTATGGCCTCAAGTCACGCTACGGCGTGCGGCATGGCGGGTTCGCGCATGCGCCGCTGGAGCAACGCTTGGCCGAGCGCGTTACCTCCGCCGATCCGACGATTCGCGCGATCCAAGCGCGCCGGGCCCTGATCGAAGAGTCGCGCCGGGTTCAGCCGGTTTCGTTCTTGTACCGCCGTCCATCGAGGTGAGCTCAACGCACATCGACGCCGGACAAGGCCTTGAAGACCGCCGCTAGTGCGCGGGTCAAAACGAAGTTCAACCACAGAGTACGGCCGGGCCGCAACCGAAGCGCGAGGCGAAAAGCAGATCCCTCACCCCCATTCCCGCAAAGGCGGCGGGACTGGGTTCGGGATGACAGTGGCGGCATTCCCGCCAAGGCGGCAACACCACGCGTTGGCAGGGATCGGCGAGCACATGGTGCGGCAGGAAAGGGCGATGCAAAGAATACGAAGAATCTTGGGCCGGTGGACGGCGACGCGGTACACGCGGCTGCTGGAGGCGGAAGTGGCGCGGCTACGGGCGGAGAATCGGGCGCTGCTCAACTCCATTCTGGGGATCGCGGGCATTCCGCCGATCCCGGTCGCGGCGCCCGAACTCGCGAGCGGGGAAGGGCTGCGATCAACCAGTATCGAAGCGAAATCAGGGCTGGATCGTGCCGGCGTGGCGCGGCTCGCTGCCGCAACGAGGGCCCCAAGTTCGCGAAATGGGAGTTCGCCCGTCGTGGGTCCTTTGCGCCGGCGCTCGTGGCACCAGATCAACCGCGCGCTCGAAATCGACTCGGCGCGAAAGAAAGAGCGGGAAGCGGGAGAAGCGCCGGCGCTGGGGGTCGCGATCAAGACGCCGTAGGTCCCGCGGTTCGAAGCACGAATTCTTTGGAGGGAATCATGCCGTTTATCAAGGGGCGGTATCACATCAATCCGATCGTCGGCGCAGCGCTGGAAGCCGCGCGCGAAGCGGACGAGGCAGCGGCATCCACGCAACAGTCAGCACACGACGATGATTCAGAAAAGCCAGCGAGCTCGCCTGCCGATCAGAAGCGCAGTCCCGTCCATCGCGTCGAGATCGAGGCGGCGGAAGTTGTGCCAGCCCATTCGGGAACCGCGCAACGGGGATTCGTCGCGAGGATCCATCGTGGCGGTCATCAGCTGGGAAGCAGCTCGGATGCGGAGTTTTCAGGCGCTGCGGGTTCTTCCAGCGTGCAAGCGGCTGGAGGACACACGAGCGCAGCAGGCCGGGGTCGAGAGCCGCAGACGCCGGAAACACATGTGTTCGCCGATCACCGCGATCTGGCCGATTTTCTGCGCAGCGAATTTGAACGAGATTGTCAGCGGTAAGGCCGCTCTTCGGCCCGGAGTCACGGACACCCAGCGAGACAGTCTGTTCATTGGCAAACATCTCCTGGTCCAGGCTCTCTGACTCGCAGTTCACAACAGCGCCAAAACCTCAGCACTCGATAGAGAGGCACCATGTCCATCGATAAGAGCTACGCGGCAGCCGATCCAGCGATCGTTCCGGTGGAGGGAGCGGCGGAAAGTTCGGTCGAAGGACGAGTGCGGCCAACGAGTGTCGCGCTGGAAGATGGGGCGAGAGGAAGTCGTCGAGAAACGCCCGCGGGCCGCTCGCGCACATCACCTGCTCGCCCCGTCCCCCTTTCCGCTGAAGAGAGTGCCGGTGAATACGGGCCGAACAACGAGCAGCTGCCAGAGCGTTTGCAGGAGGCACTGAGGCGGCTCGTTTTCCAATACTCGTACGAATCGGAAGCGACGCGGCGCCAGGAGATCCGCAGGATCAAGCAGGCGCACCAGTTCTGGCGCGGGCTGCAGTATTTGTGGTGGAACGAGCGGGACCAGAACTGGCATCCGCCGTTCGAGCAGAAGCTGCTGGACAACAGCTCGCTGCAGGACCTGCCGCGTTACGAGTTCGTGACGAATATTTACCAGGCGTTTGGGCTGTCGCTGATTGCGGTGTTGTCGCAGGACGTGCCGCGCGTGCGATTTTTCCCGGCATCGGCGCAGTCGGAAGAGGATGTGTCGGCGGCCAAGGCGGCGACGGAAGTAGCGGAACTGGTCGAGCGCAACAACCGTATAGGCAACTTGATCGTCGAGGAGGCGTTCAATCTGTGGACCGACGGCAAGGTGGGCGCCTACGTGAGGTACGTGGTGGACGGGCAGCGCTTCGGATTCCATCCAGAAACGGAAATCAGCGCGAGGGAGATCCGAGTCGGAAACGATACGTACGTCTGCCCGGGATGCGGAGCGGAAAACGAAGCGGCGCGAAAGCCGGCCGGCGGAGGCGATGCGGGGGCGGTGAATCCGCAAGGGGCAGAGGCGTCGCATAGAGCCGCGCCTGATGCTTGCGCGAAATGCGGCGCTCTGCTGACGGAAGAACATTTCGTCGCGGCGGAAGCGATCACGGTGCCGTCCGCACAGACGCGTCTGCGCGTGCCGAACGGGCAAGAGGTGCTGACGATCGTGGGAGGACTGGAACTCAAAACTCCGCCCTGGGCCGAAGATATGAATGAATACCCGTACCTGCAATGGAACACGGAAGTGCACCAGGCACGGTTGAAGGCGGCGTATCCTCACGCGGCGGAGAAGATCGGGCCGCCGGTGGCGACCAGCGGGCAGGAGTACGAACGGCTGGCGCGCCTGGCGCAGTCGCAGGGCGGCCCGTTGACCGAGGGTGGGGACTACAACATCAATCTGGTCACATTCCAGCGCACGTGGCTGAGGCCGTGGGCCTTTTTCGCGCTCGAAGACAAATCGCTGCGGGACGAGCTATTGCGGCTATTTCCAGACGGCGCGTATGTCGCGTTCGCGGGAGATGCGTACTGCGAGTCGCGCAACGAGAGCATGGACGACCACTGGCGCGTGCTGCACGCGCTGCCGGGCGACGGCTCGAGCGGAAGGCCGGCGCTGGGAGATGTGCTGATCAGCGTGCAGGAGCGGTTCAACACGCTATCGAATTTGCAGATGGAAACTTATGAGTACGGCATTCCGCCGATTTACGCGGACAGCGAGGTGCTCGATTTCGACTCGCTGCAGAACCAGACGGCCGAGCCGGGCGCGCATTATCCCGCTAAAGCGAAGCCGGGGCAGTCGCTTGCGGCAGGATTTTTTCAGCCTGCGCCGGCGGAAGTGCCTCCCGACCTGGCACAGCACGCCGCCACTTTGATGGGGCCTGTGGCGCAGTTCCTGACCGGCGCGTTCCCGGCGCTGTTCGGCGGCGCGATGGCCAATAATGACACAGCCGCGGGATACGCGATGGCGCGCGACCAGGCCATGGGGCGGATTGGGCTGGTCTGGCGGCGCATGAAGTTTTTCCACGCCGACGTGATGCTGCTGGCCGTGGACTGCTTCCGCAAGAACCGGCCAATGGACGTAGAGGTGACGCTGCTGGGCGCGGGCTCGGCGTTTGAATCGAAATGGATTCGCCTGGCGGATCTGAAGGGCAATCTGTTCAGCTATCCGGAGACGGACGAGCAGTACCCCACGCTATGGGCGCAGCAGAGGGCCGTGCTGCTGCAGCTGATGTCGAGTTCGGACGCGCAGATACAGGCCATGCTGTCGAACCCGGAAAATCTGGCGCTGGTGAAGCGGCTGATCGGGCTCGAAGAGCTGGTGATTCCGAACGAGGAGTCGCGAACGAAGCAGTACCGGGAGATCGCGCAATTGCTTGCGGAAACCCCGCTGGTGAAACGCGACGAGAAGAGCCACGTCGAGGTGCTGCTTCCCAGCTTGGTGCCCGATGAATTTGCGGACAACCATGCCATCGAGCTGGAGGTGTGCTTGCGCTGGTTCTCCTCCGATGCGGGGCAGGTGGCGAAGATCGAAGCGCCGGCGGGCTACGCGAACGTGAGAGCGCACGCGCTTTTCCATCGCGACTATCTGCGAAAGCAGCAGAAGCCGCAGCAGGGTCCTGCATAGCGGGAGCGGGCGCTCAAAGACCGCGCTCCAACACCGTTCAGTGTTACAGGTTGCGGTCGATGGAGTCGGATTGAACGGGCGCGCCATAGGCGCTGCGTTTCGTGGGCGGAGGAGCGACGAGTCGAATGACCTTCAGCAGGCGATCCGGGTCGGGAGACTTGGCGATGCAAACGACGGCTCCAAGCTGCTGGCTGGTGGCGTAGTCGGCCGGCTGCGTGGAACTGGTCAGCAGAATGATGGGGACGTGCTGCAAGCGTTCGTTGCGCCGGATGATGAGGCAAAAATCGTGGCCGTCAATGTCGGAGTTTTCGACATCAGTCACAAAAACAGACGGAACGGTCGTTTTCAGGACGTCCAGGGCAGCCTGGGCATTAGGGACGACGACGGCCGTGTAGCCGTCTTGCTGGAGAACATCGCGGATCGCATCGCTCGCGGCCGAATCGGGCTCGATGACAACAACGACGGACGCGGGCCTGGGATGAGCAGACGCGCCTGCGCTCGTGCGGTGCGTTGAACCTGCGCCGCGCGACGCTTTCGCCGAGGCAAACTGCACCGCGATCCCGAACTGACCTTCCCCCTGATCGGAGACGCGCACGACCTCGGCCTGCTGTCCCTGGTTCAAAGCGGAGGGCGCGGAAGAATACGGGAATGTGACCTCGAGAGCCTGCCCCTTCCAATATCCCGAATGCGAGGAAAGGAAGAAAATACCGTCGCGCGAGACGTCAACGGTCTTGCAGATTTCCTCGAATGGCGCCGGAGAGTTCAGCGCGCGAACGCGCAGCTGGGCAGACATTTTGGCGCGCTTGCGCCTGCGGCGGTCGACATTTGTTTCGGCCGAAGAGGAGGACCCCTGCGCCGGTGGATTCACGGCGGGCGATTTGGTCTCCATGCTCAAGCGGCACCTCAATTGGGCAGACGCGTCTATCCCGGCAGGAAAGACTCGTCCGGATGAGCACAGCTTCTCAGACGCGAGGGCATGAGGGAATAGTACGCCGGAGGAAATTTCAGAATTGTTACCAAAGGCGCACGGTGTGTGCAGGCGCATAGCTGGGATGAGGAAGACGAGACGCGGGGAAATTGGATTAGGGGAATGGCAATGAATACAGCGACAGGAACAGCGATTGGGCAGGGAAACGCGGGGCCATCGTCCGCGCCGGAAGCTGCAGCAGAACGGCGGGTTGCGGAGCGGCCAACGACGCAGAAGGGCGATAACGCTGCGACGGGACAGCCGGCGAATCTGCGCGGCGCTTCCGATGATGAAATCCTGGGGATCGGGACGAGCGGCCAAGCGCCGAAGGGCCAAGACGGTTTTGATTGGGAGGGCGATACGGCCGAGAACGCCAGCGGCACCAGAGCGGACCAGCCGAACGCGGTTCAGCCGACCGCCCAGACCCCGGAACTGGAGGTGGCCTTGGCAGCTAACCCCGAACTGCGACGGGCATGGGATGACGCACGCGCTTACCGCGAAACGTTCCGCACGCCAGCGGAAGCCCGGAGCGCGACGGCAGCTTTGGCCGATCTGGCGCGAATGGACGCGCTGTTTTTCTCTGGCCGCGCAGAAGATCACGCGGAACTGGCGCGTGTCGTGGCGTCGCTCGATCCGGCGGCGTTTCGGTCGTTGGCGCGGGCCATGTCGG
>JBJKQB010000114.1:0-4468 GCA_046705825.1 Candidatus Acidiferrales bacterium | reverse complement strand
CGACGCCGGGCATGGGCAATTATGTGCGGAATTCCGTGAAGATAACGGTTGACGCGTACAGCGGGCAGGTGACGTTCTACGTGGCCGATCCGAGCGATCCGCTGATTCAAGCGTACGAGCGGATCTTTCCGGGCGTCTTTCATCCACTGTCGGACATGCCCTCCGACGTGCGCGCGCACATCCGTTACCCGCAGGACTTCTTTGCCGTGCAGGCGGCTAAGTACGCCGTCTATCACATGACGGACCCGAGCGTTTTTTACAGCAAAGAAGATCTGTGGCGAATCGCAACCCGCAACGTCAACGGCGGATCCACACCCATGAACCCGTATTACGCCATCATGAAGTTGCCCGACGTGGGAAAAACGGAGGAATTTATCCTGATGGTGCCGTTCACGCCTGCGCGGAAGAACAACATGATCGCCTGGATGGCGGCTCGTTGCGACGGATCGGATTACGGAAAAGTTCTGGTGTTCGCGTTCCCCAAGGAAAAGCTGATTTACGGCCCCGAGCAGATTCAGTCGCGCGTGAACCAGAGCACGACGATCTCGCAGCAGCTCACGCTCTGGGATCAGGGTGGGTCGCGAGTGCTGCGCGGCACGTTACTCGTCGTCCCGGTGCAGAACGCGGTGATGTACGTCGAACCGCTGTACCTGGCGGCGGAGAGCGGCTCTTCGCTGCCGCAATTGAAACGCGTGATCGTGGCCTATTCCGACCGACTGGTGATGGAGCCAACGCTGCAAGATGCATTAAACGCGATCTTCGGTGGAAACGGGACGCCGTTGGAAACAGCCGAAGGAACTCCGGTAACGACCGTCAATGCAGCGGAGACCACGTTTCGTGGCATTCCGGTTGATTTGGAGAACCTGATCCAGCAGGCCAATCAGCACTACGACCAGGCTCAGAAGGACCTTAAACAGGGCGATTGGACCGGCTACGGCCAGGAAATGCAGACAGTCGGCCAGATTCTGAAGCAGATGCCGGCGCCAAAGCCAAAGCCGCACAAAAAGCAGTCGCGCTCGAAGGCCATGGCTGGGTCGGTGAGCGAATTAGTCACCGACCACCGTAAACGAGGTCCCGCGCTTCTACCGCGGCAGGTTAGGCACCCAGTTCCGTTCGATCTGGTGGGATGTCGACCTGGATTTACCGCGATAGAAGTTTGTGCGGAAGCAGGTAAGTGAACCCGGCGAACAGCTCCCAGCGCGTGGATGTGCTGGTCAGTCCGCGATCGAAGCCGCCATCGAACACGAGATTCGACCGCGCGTTGTAATTTAGGGCCCACAAGTTCCCGACCGCATTGCCCCGAAGGAACGGCTGCGTGAAATGCCAGATTTCCCCGGAAATTCCGAATTTACCGGGAAGCATGTGCGAAACAGAGAGAGTCTGGCCAAACTGCGCGCGCCGAACTGAGCCGTTGACGACTTCGTCGAAGATGTAGTTCGTATCGTAATGGAACTCCTTCACGTCCGCGCTGAACAGCAGAAGCACTGAGTTCCTGAAGCTGCCTATGTCGAGGTCGGGCGCGTTGCCGGCGTACGCTCGTCCGAAGTAGCTCACGGCAACTGTAGGGCGCGCGCCTTCGCCCGGATAGACAACCGCTTGCACGCCCAGGTCGAGGTCGCCTGCTCCATTCACCGGCTGGCCTGCGCCGGCCGAATGAGCGAATGGCTCGGATGACGCCAGCAATTCCAGGCGCCGCGTCGGCGCGAATTTCACCACCTCGTTGATGCTGGACTGCGAAGAAAGCCCGGGCGAGTGCCAGGCGCTCAGCAGCCCAGTTTCAAACTGAACGTGGCCGACGGGAGTAAGCGTCGCCGGAGTCGAGACGGTTGGCCTGCCGGCGTTTGCCTGCGGCTTAGAAGCATTCGTTGCGCCCGCCATTCCCACTGACGCTTGCCCTATTCCAGTTCCCTGCTGGGCCCCGCAACAGAACACGCCAGCAAGCAGCGAAACCATCAGAAACAATGGGGAACGGATCTTCATATCTGCGCCGCGTTCTTCATTTTGCTCTCAGCAGCAGAACGGGCACATTGACTCGGTGCTGGACGCGGCTAGCGGTCGCCCCCAGAAGAATATCGGCAAGAAATCTGTGCCCATGAGTGCTCATGGCCACGAGATCGCAACCTTTCGCCTCGATCCATTTGAGTATTTCCTTCGCGGGCTGACCGAAGGCCAGTTCGGCCTCAGTGGGAATGCTTGCAGCCTGAAATTCCGCGCGGACTCTCTCGAGGTACGCCGTGTCCTCTGAGATTTCGGGACTGACCGCGTCTGGACCGTAGGTTCTAGCGGCCCACCCGTCGGCCACGTGCAGCAACACCAGGCGGCTGTGCGCCAGCTTTGCGAGTTCTTTGACGTGCTCGATGATCGCTCGATCGCTTGGCGTGCCGTCGAGCGTGACGAGAATCTTCTCGTACATGCGTTGCTCCATGAGTGGAATATCGTCACCGGCCAATAACTACATGCCACGCAGCCGCGAACGAAGCTGGCAGGCCGTAAATGTCCATGGTGGTGATAAGGATTGCAGTGGCCCATCCGGCGATCAACAGGAACCGGCCGTTTTTCCATTTACCCATCCGCTTCTCTGAACTCGTGATTTGAAGCAGCGGAAACATCGCAAAGGGAAGCTGCAGTGCCAGCACAACCTGGCTCAGCATCAGAAGATCGGTGACGCTGCTGTCTCCCCGAAGACCAATGATAAACACGGCCGGCAAAATGGCCAGCATTCGGGTGATCATGCGGCGCACCCAGGGCTGGATGCGCCAGCGCATGAAACCTTCCATCACCACTTGCCCGGCCAGCGTGCCGGTGATTGTGCTGCTCTGCCCACTGGCAAGAAGTGCCACGGCAAAAAGAGTGCTCGCGACAAGAGTTCCGAGCAGCGGCGCCAACGTGAGATACGCGACGCGAACCCAGTCGCTATCCGCGCTGAATTGAATCACATGTCCCCCCGCAACCATCACGCTGGTCTTGCCGAAGAAAATCATCGCGGCGAGCACGAGGATCGCGGCGTTTACGAAAAACGCGATGGTCAGCGCCACCGTCGAATCGAGCGTATTGAACTGAATAGCGCGTCGAATCGAATGCTCGTCCTTCTGCTGCCGGCGGCTTTGCACCAGGGCCGAGTGCAGATACAGATTGTGCGGCATCACCGTTGCGCCAATGATGCCGATAGCCACGTAGATCATGCCCGCCTGACGAAAGTCGGGCGAGATGAGCGCACGGCCCATCTCCAGGAAGCTGGCGTGCGTTTGCGGAAGGACGAATATTTCGATGAAATAGCAGACGCTGATCGTCGCAACGAGCAGCAGAACGACGGCCTCAATCGTCCGCATCCCGAAGCGCTGCAGCGCCAGCAGGAGCAGCACGTCGAAACCGGTGATGATCACGGCCCAAAGCAGCGGAATGTGAAACAGCAGGTTCAGCGCGACGGCGCTTCCCAGCACTTCGGCCAGGTCGCAAGCGCCGATAGCCACTTCGCTCATCAGCCAGTTGGGCCAGCGGGTCCAATCGGGATACCAGTCGCGGCAGCATTGCGCCAGGTCTTTGCCGGTCACGACGCCTAATCGCGCCGCAATCACCTGCATGAAGATCGCCATCACACTGGCGAGGCCGACCACCCAAAGAAGACCGTATTTGAACTGCGCGCCCCCCTGCAGGTCCGTCGCCCAGTTCCCTGGGTCCATGTAACCCACGCTGACCAGAATCGCCGGCCCGACAAATGCCCGCCAGTGCTCCCAGAATCCGGCGCCGTAATGCGGCACATCTACAGTGCCGTGCAGCCCTTCCAACGACACATTCCCGCGCGGAGCATCCGTGGCCAACAGTTCCTCCAGCCTTCGCTTCAGTATATCGTCTGGAGGTAACCGTGGCTAACTAAATCCTGTCTCTGTGTGTTAAGAAAGCTAAGCGGCGGGAGCCACCCAGATCTTCTCCGCGGCGGGTCCGCCCAGAACCACGCGCCCGGCGGGCGTATCGATGGAAACCGTCTGATCGTAATTGCGCTCGCGCAGACGCAGCTCGCTTCCCGGCCGCAAACCGCGCCGATTCAGGAGTTCGCCCAGTTTTGAATCGCGCTCGTACACGCTAACTACCTTGTAATCTCGGCCCGGCTCCGCCTCAGAAAGCAATCGGTATCCGTGGCTGCGCTTCCGCGCGGGACTATCGACGATCGCCGAATTGCCGTGAGGGCACACGCCGCCGCGCCCGAGCTTTTTCACCAGCAGCGACTCGAAATCGGCCGAAACGGCGTGTTCGAGCCGTTCGGCCTCGTCGTGCGTGCGATACCACGGCATCCCGAAAATTTCGGTGAGCATGCGCTCGATCAGGTGATGCCTGACGGCGATGCGCTTCGCGATCCGCCGCCCTGCTTCGGTGAGCTGAACGCGACCGTCCTTGCGCACCCGCACGAGGCGGTCACGCGTCAAGCGGCGTAAAGCCATCGTCACGGCCGGCGGCGACACCTTCAGCCAGT
>JBJKQB010000113.1:0-12174 GCA_046705825.1 Candidatus Acidiferrales bacterium | reverse complement strand
ATTCCCAAGGGATTCCTGCCGGAGGAAGACACGTCTGAAGTTGTGGCGTTTACCGAAGCCAATCAGGGAATTTCCTTCGACGCGATGAAGACGCATCAGGAGGCGGTCAACAAGACCATACTGGCCGATCCGAACACACTCGAATTTTTCTCGAATATCAGCGACTCAAACAGCTCCGGCCTCAACAATGGGCGCGCCTACGTCCATTTGAAGGAGCCGTCCGAGCGTCCGTGGACCGACAATCCGGCTTACGATCATCTGGCCGCACGTTTCGGGCACACCCCGGTACTTGACTCGCTCGTTGGTTTCATCCGCCCGCTGTTCGAGCACCACATGACCATCGCCGACATCATGGCCGAGCTGCAGCCCAAGCTGAACCGCATTCCGGGCGTGCGCGTCTTCCTGCAGAATCCGCCGGCCATCCGCATCGGCGGCAATCTCACCAAGAGCCAGTATCAATTCACGCTGTCCAGCCCGCAGCAGGACGAACTGTACAAATACGCGCAGCTGCTCGAATCCAAAATGAAGCAGTTGCCCGATCTGACCGACGTCACCACCGACCTGCAGATCAAGAATCCGCAGGCGAACGTGGTGGTCGATCGCGACGAGGCTTCCGCGCTCGGCGTTACGCCCGAGCAAGTGGAGAGCGCGCTCTACAGCGCCTACGGCCAGCGGCAAATCTCCACCATCTACACGCCCAACAACGAGTACTGGGTGATCCTGCAGGTGCAAGACCGCTTCCAGAGCGATCCGAACATGCTGAACGATCTTTACATTCGCTCCTCGACCGGCCAGCTCGTGCCGCTCAGCGCGGTATCGAAATTCAGCACCAGCCTGGGCCCGCTCACCGTGAATCACACGGGCCAGCTTCCCTCGGTCACCATTTCTTTCGACCTGCCGCCAGGGGTGGCGTTGGGGCAGGCCGTGAACGAGGTGCAAAACCTGGCCAACTCCATGCTGCCCATTTCCATCACCACCAGTTTCGAGGGCAGCGCGCAGGCTTTCCAGCAGTCGCTCACCGGGCTTGGCATTTTGCTGATTACGGCAGTGCTGGTGATCTATCTAGTGCTGGGCATCTTGTACGAGAGCTACGTCCATCCGGTCACGATTCTGACGGGGTTGCCGGCGGCGGTGTTTGGCGGTCTGGCCACGCTGACGCTGTTCCACATGCAATTGGACATTTACGGTTTTGTGGGCTTGATCATGCTGATCGGGATCGTCAAGAAGAACGCCATCATGGTGGTGGACTTCTCGCTGGAACATCAGCGCACAACGGGCGATCCGGCGGGCGAGGCCGCCTATCAGGGCAGCATGATCCGCTTCCGGCCCATCATGATGACCACCGCCGCGGCGATCATGGGCACGCTGCCCATCGCCATCGGATTTGGCGCAGGCGCGGATTCGCGGCGGCCGCTGGGGTTGTGCGTGGTGGGCGGCTTGATCTTCGCGCAATTCGTGACGCTCTACCTGACGCCGGTTTTCTACACGTATATGGACAGCTTCCTGAAGTGGCGGGAGGGGGCGCGAGGCCCCGCGCGCGAATTTGGCGAGCAGCGCCAGCCCGCCCTGGCGCCCCACGAGAACCGGGTCGCCGAGCACTAAAGAGCGCCAGCGATTACGCGACGTCGCCGCCTTGCCGCCGTGCCCTAAACGACGGCGGCCGTTTGCAGGAAATAATTGTGGCAGGCTTGCTGGATCGTGCTGCGATTCAGCACCGGCTCGATCCCGTGGTACTTCGCCGTCCAGAAAACCTGGTTGACGATGTCCCGCGAGTGGCTGTGCGACAGATTCTGCTTCAATTCCCGTGTGATCAACTCCACCAGATAGAGCGCCAGTTCGCTCTCGCACAGCAGCCCGCGCGCCGCGCAGTCCCGCTGGAAGACTTCCATGAACTGTTCCGGCGTGGCGTAGGTGACGTTCACCTTGTTGGGAATGCGGCGCAGGAAGGCTTCGTCGGCCAGCGTGCGCGGATCGAGGTTAGTGGAGAAAACGACCAGGACGTCAAAGGGAATCTCGAATTTCTTTCCGCCGGGCAGGGTCAGAAAATCCATGCGGCGGTCGAGCGGCGTCATCCAGCGGTTGAGAAGTTCTTCAGGGCGCATGCGCTGGCGGCCAAAGTCGTCGAGCACGAGGACGCCGTTGTTGGCCTTCAGCTGCAGCGGCGCGGTGAAATAACGGCTGCTGGTATTGAATTGCAGGTCGAGCATTTCGCCGGAAAGCTCGCCGCCCGCGACCACGCGCGGACGGTAGCACACGATCCAGCGGCGGTCCCAATCCTCGGGAACGGGGCCATCCGCCTTCTGGTGCACGCCTGGATCGAAGACGGCGATAATCTGGCGGTCCACTTCGATGGCGTGCGGGACCAGAACGAAATCGTCGTAGATCGAGGGAATGTTGAAGGCGAGGGTCGTCTTGCCGGTTCCGGGAGGTCCATACAGGAAAATGGACGTGCCGGAGACGACCGCGGTCCCCAGACGCATCACCAAGTCCTCTTCCAGGACCAGGCTTTGAAAGGCGCGCTTGACGTCAACTGGCTTAATCACCGTGCCTTGCACGCTCTGCTCGCGCACACGCGCGGAATACTCCTCGAGGGAAACCGGAGCGGGCCCGGCATACTGGCTGAGGGCCAGCAGGGCGGAGGCGCGGTCTTTGCCCAAGCCGCTCAGGGACAGCACGTGTACGCCCCGCGCCATGCCCTTCACTTCACAAAGCTGCTCGCGGCGAAAGAACTGAAAGATCTGCTCGACCACCGGTAAACTGAGGCACATGCGGTCAGCCAGCTCGGCCAGGGACATCTCGCCGCCCAAAAAGAGGATCTTGAGTGCCAGTTCCTCGATCAGGGTCCTGCCGATGCCAATGTCACCAATTGTTTGAGGCGCTTCGACCTGTATCGTCTCCATTTTGGATCGCTTCCGCCTCCTTCGCCTGGTTTTGGTGCCCAAACGCCCCGTTTTCAAGGGGCCGCAAAGGTACCCTAGGATAGTAGCAAGTCGAATGCCAGCTATGAGGTGCGAGGCCTCTGGGCCCTATTCTCATTAACTCTCTTCAGGAAGCAAAATCTGGCATATCATGTGCACCACATTCCTGGTACAACCGCGGGCCAAACGGGGTTTGTGTGCCCCAAAGGAAGCACTTACGGGCATAGGAATAGGAAGCTGTTACGGCTGGGGAGCCGGGCGCGATGGCGAATACGCCAGTCTGTGCTGACAACCTGCTGCGTCGCCCCGAACGACGGGGAAAAGTGCGCTATCCGCTGGGCGCATTGGCTTACCTGGACATCGGCATCGACAATGGGGGTATAGTACTCGATTTGAGCGAGGACGGCCTGGGCCTCCAGGCCGTTGCGCCACTGTTCGGCCAGAGCGAGGTGAACCTCCGCATCCAATTGCCACAGTGCGAGATGCGCATCGAAACAGCGGCCCGCATCGTCTGGCTGAGTGACTCGAGCCGGCTGGCGGGTGTGCGGTTTGAGAACCTTTCGGCTGCGACGCGAGCCCGCATCCGGGACTGGATCGAGACCCACGGGCTGCCTGACCCATCCGCTGGAAGGCCTATCTATGAGGTCGAAGGTGAACGCCCGTCGCTTCCGAAGGGCGCGCCGGCGATGCTTGTTCCACCTGGCGTGCCGCTCGCAGGCGCCAATAGCAGCCGGGAAAGATGGCTCAGCCTCATAGCCGAGTTCGAGCAAGGCCTGAGCCGCCAACCAGCCCCGGCAGAAGAAGTTACCGAAACGAACGAGCCCACAGAGGTGACGCCGAGCGGGAATCTTCCGCAGCCGGAGCCACCTGTGGCGGCGGCTGCGTCGCCGGATCCCACGACGTTGCACCCGAAACCGGAAATTGTGTCGTGGGGCTACGGCAGTTCGGGTTTGTTGGCTTCTTCCCGGCAAGCGCGGCAGCGCAAGCCTTACCCGGAGCGATCGAGCGGCACGCCAGCGGAGAAGCCGCCATTTCGTAGACTGGACGCCCCCGCGAGCGACTCTGTCCCGGCGCCCACGCCTTCCAAGCCGGCCGCGGGCCTGGTGTCCCCCGGCACCGAAACCAAGCTAGTCCAGCCAGTTGCGGGATCGGCTTTGCCGGCGGCTCCAACTGTGGCGCTCACGCCAGCTCCGCGCGCCCCGAGTTTCGGATACATAAGCCCAAGCCTGCCCAATACGGAAGCGGCTGGAGCGCGAAGCTCACTGAGCACGAGGCCCGCGCCCGCAACGAAACTCCCCGAAAAACGGAGGCGGAATCAGGCGATCGCCGTGGCGCTGTTTGCGGTGTTCGCCATTCTTTGCTTTGGGATTGGAACCTGGGTGGGACGCCAGCCCGGCCGGCATTCTCCCGCCAAGATTGAGGCATCCGTTCCGCCGGTCGAGGTGACGGCTGAGGCCAGCGCGCCGAGCACCAGCGTCGCCACGCCTGTAGGCATCAAACCGGCGGGTATCCAGGAGGCGCGCAAGAGCGAAGCGTCACGCGGGATCGAGAACCCGGCCCGGTCTGCGGCTGCCGGCCGAATTCATGCTCCGCTCTCGAGCGCTGGATCAAAGGCGCTATTGCCGAAAGGCGAAGCGCTGTCCGCAAACTCCGCCGGACCTTCCCCCGTGCCTCCGCGTGGAGCGCCGCAGCCTGCTGAAAACAGCCAACCTGCCCTATTTTCTCCGGTGCCGGAGTCCCAGAGAGCGACGCCCCAGGTTGTGGCGCAGCCGCCATCGTCATCGGCTGAGGCGCCGGCAGCGCCTGCTCCGCAAGTGGTAGACGGCTACACACTGAAACCCTCGGATCGTTTCAATCCCTGCCACCTGACGTATCGTTTCGATCCTACGTATCCTCCGGAAGCGAAGCAGAAGGGAATCGAGGGCGTGGTGAAGATTCATCTGGTCATCGCGGCGGATGGTTCGGTGCAGAGCGAGCAGTTGATCAGCGGCCCGGGGCCGTTGGTCTCTGCCGCTATGGACGCCGCAAAATACTGGCGCTATTTCCCCGCGCTGCTCAACGGGCAGGCCATTCCCACCGAAACAGATATCGCGATTGCCTTCCGTCTGCCGCACTAGGGATTTCCCGCACGATCAGCGAGAACGCTTTCGGCCGCGAGGAGTAAATCGCGGTGGCAGGCTAGTTCGCGGCGCTCGAGCGAACTTCGTTCAGGATGGGCTCGCGCAATCCCTGCAGCGACAGATTCGACTCGGTCTGCAGGTCAAAGACGATCACCTCGTTGCGTCCTTTGCGCAGCCACGGGCCCGGCAAATAGAGCGTTTGCTGCGGGCCAATGTTCCAGAAGCGGCCCAGGTTGTGCCCGTTGACCCACACCACCCCCATGCCCCAGCCTCGCAGGTCGAGAAACGTGTCGCCGATTTCTTGCAGAGTGAAAAAGCCGCGATGAAATGCCGGGCCGGAGACGGCGCCTTTCACGAAGCGCGACGAGGCCAGATCGTTCATGGGCAGCGGGAAAATCTGCCAGCCTGTTAATTCGCGCCCGGCGAAGCGGACCGTTTGCGTGATTCCCTGGCGTTCGTCGCGGAGCCTGGGGCCGAAATTGATCCTCCCGGTGTTCTCGACGAGGATGTCGAGCGTGTTCTCCCCCGCAGGAAAGTCGACACGCAGGCGATCTTGTTTCAAGCGCCGGTCCAGCGTACCCACCGGCTGCCGGTTGATGAACACCGCCGCGTAATCACGGACCTTGTCGATGACGAGATGCCCCTTCGCCGGACCTTGCACGCGCGTGCGGCAGAGGATGTAGCCATACGACTGCCCCAGCGACTCCATCGTCCTGGGCCGAGCGGAGAAGACAGGCTGGCCGAGGTTGGTCCACAGCGACGCCGAATCCGCGAGCGAGAATTTCGGGATGGCGATCACGGGAGTGGGCGCGGGCAACGGCGGCAGGTTCGTTTCGTGCAAATGCCGCGAGATCACGTCGCGAAAGGCGAAGAATTTTTGCGTGGGGCGCCCCGCCTCGTCGAGTGGCGCGTCGTAATCGTAGCTGGTGGTGTCGGGCTCATAGGCGCGCTCGAAATTCGCGCCACCCATGAAGCCGAAGGAAGTGCCGCCCTCGAACATATATAAATTGACCGAGTAGCCTTGCGAGAGCATCCAGGCGAGTTCCCGCGCCTGCTCCTTCGCATTCGTCACGTGATGCGGCGCGCCCCAATGGTCGAACCAGCCGTCCCAATATTCGCCGTTCATGAACGGCCCCTGTGGGCGAAAAGCTTTCAGCGCGGCAAAGGACGAGCGCGCGTCGCCGGGACCGAAATTCACCACGGCGGGCAAATCGGGCAACGTTCCTGCGGGGAGTTCGGCTGCTCCGTCGGCGGTGTAGAGGATCACGCCGTCGAAACCTGCTTTGCGGATGATGTCGCGAATGCGCGCCATGTAGACGTGATCGTTGCCGAAAGAGCCGTACTCGTTTTCCACTTGAACGGCGATGATCGGCCCGCCGCGCGTGATTTGCAGCGGCGCAAGTTCGCGCCCGAGGCGCGCCATCCACTCTGCCGCCGGCCGGAGGAAACTTTCGTCGCGGCTGCGCAACTTCATGGCCGGATCGGCGAGCAGCCAGGCGGGCAGGCCGCCGAGGTCCCACTCCGAACAGACATAAGGCCCGGAGCGGAGAATCACGTACAAGCCTTGCTGCTGCGCTTCGCGCACGAATTCGGCGACGTCGAGGCGTCCGCGAAAATCGTAAACGCCCGGCTTCGGCTCGTGCAGGTTCCAGAAAACGTAAGTCGAAATCGCGTTCAGGCCCATGGCGCGCGCTTTGCGCAGGCGGTCGCGCCAATCGGCGCGCGGGATGCGCGCGTAGTGCATTTCGCCGGAGATGATTTGAAACGGGCGCCCATCGAGCATGAATTGCCCGTGCTCGATGCGGATCGAATGCGCTGTGTCGGGCATCGCGCGCGCGTGATACTCGCTCCCGCCGGCGAAGATCAGCGTGCACGCGGCGATGCAAACGCCGGCGCTCACGAATAGGATCGTGCTGCGCAGCCGGGAGCTGTCATCCCGCCAGGATTCATGATGACGCATCGTTTTCCTTGTCCCGCGTGCAAGAATACGCGTTTCCATTGAAAGCGCGCCGTAGAATAATGCCGCGCGCGTGCAGACAACAAGGCCAGATCGCGTTTAGGCTTCCTGCGGCGAGCCGAAAGAGACTGCACCATTGATGAGCGAAGAAGCGTGACGAAAGCAGTGATCCTCGCGCGAGGCCTGGGCAAGCGCATGCGCCGCCAGGATGCATCCGCGCAGCTCACCGGGAGCCAGTTGCACGCTGCCGAGGCGGGGATGAAAGCGATGATTCCCATCGGGCGGCCGTTTCTTGACTTTGTCCTGAGCGCTCTGGCGGATGCCGGGATTCGCGAGGCGTGCATCGTGATCGGGCCCGAACACACAGCCATCCGCGAATACTACGAGTCGCTTTCTCCGCGCCGCATCGCCATCGGCTTCGCGATTCAAGAGGAGCCACTCGGAACCGCGAACGCAGTGCTGGCCGCGCGCGCATTCGCGGCGGACGAATCGTTTCTTGTCCTCAATTCGGACAACTACTATCCTGTCGAGGTTTTGCGGGCGCTGCGAATGCTGGGCCGGCCGGGACTCGCGGCCTTCGAGCGCGAGAGCCTGATCCGCGAAAGCAATATTCCGCGCGAGAGAATTCGCGAATACGCGCTGCTGCAAATCAGCGCGGACGGATGGCTGGAGAAAATCGTGGAAAAACCGCAAGAGGGCTGCGGCGAGCCCGCGAGGGAAACGTTCATCAGCATGAACTGCTGGCGCTTCGACACCGCGATTGTTCGAGCGTGCGAGCAAGTGCCGCAATCGGCGCGCGGCGAATTCGAATTGCCGCAAGCGGTGCAGTTCGGAATCAGCGCGCTGGGGCTGCGGTTCCAGGCCGTGCCGTTTCGCGCCGGGGTGCTCGATCTGTCCTACCGCTCGGACATTTCCAGCGTGGCGGAACGCCTCGCGCCTATCCGGCCTGACCTGTGAACCGCTTCGAAGAGCAATTGCGCGCAGCCGGGATGAGCGCCGCCGAATCGGCGGCGAAGAGCCAGCTTTGCGCAAGCCTGCTCGCGGAGTTGCGCGAGTTGCGCGGGGCTCCAGTGGAGCGCGCGTGCGCTTTCTTCGTTCCCGGGCGCGTCGAAATCGCCGGAAAGCATACCGACTATGCCGGCGGGCGCACGCTGGTCTGCGCCATCGAACGCGGCTTTTGCCTGGTTGCCGCGCCGCGGCCGGATGCGGAGGTCCGCATGCGGGATGTGGCGCGAGGCTCGGAAGCGCGTTTCACGCTCGATCCGGGCGCCGAGGCTGCGCGCGGCGGCTGGTCCAATTACGCCATCACCGTCGCGCGGCGCATCGCGCGCGATTTTCCCGCGGCGCGCACGGGGGCGGACATCGCCTTCGCGAGCGATTTGCCGCGCGCTTCGGGAATGAGCAGCTCGAGCGCGCTGCTGGTCGTCGTTTTCTTCGCGCTGGCGGAGATCAACGCACTGGCGCAGACGGATTTCTTTCGCGACTTCGTTCGCTCGCGCGAGGATTTGGCTGGATATCTCGGCGCGGTCGAGTGCGGCGCAGCCTTCGGCTCCTCGCGCGGCGATCGCGGCGTGGGCACGCTGGGCGGAAGCGAAGATCACGTCGCGATTCTGTGTTCGCGCGCGGGATTCCTGCGGCAGTATTCCTATTGCCCGATCCGGTTTGAGCGGGAAGCGCGGCTGCCCGAAGATCATGTGCTGGCGATCGCCGTGAGCGGCGTGCAAGCGGACAAAACGGGCGGCGCGCAGGACGCGTTCAATCGCGCCTCGGGGGCGGCGCGTGAGATTCTCGCGCTGTGGCGCAGCGCAACCCGCCGCGACGATGTTTCGCTCGCCGCCGCGCTGGCTTCGGCTCCCCATGCCGCGGAACGCCTGCGCGAAATTCTGCGAAAATCGGCGGCACCTGGATTCGCGCCCGACCTGCTGCTGCAGCGTCTCGAACAGTTCGCGGAAGAGAGCAACGAAATTGTTCCCGGCGTAGCGGACGCGCTTGCTTCCGGCGATCTCGCCCGAGCCGGCGCGCTGATGGATCGCTCGCAACGCCTGGCGGAAACGTTGCTCGGCAATCAGACGCCGGAAACGATTGAGCTTGCACGATCGGCGCGCGAACTGGGCGCGGCAGCCGCCTCGGCATTCGGGGCCGGATTTGGCGGCAGCGTGTGGGCGCTCGTAAATTCCGCGCGAGCCACGGAGTTTCGCGATGCCTGGGCGGCGTGTTACCACAAAAAATATGCTGAGCGGGCCGGCGCGAGCGAATTCCTGATTACGAGGGCGGGCCCGGGGCTGGTGCAGTTCCAAGGATTGCCTGGCGGCGCAGCCGGCTGACGGAGGCCAACTGGGCAACGCACGCGCGAAGTCGTCACGAAAGACGGAGGAACGAGCTTTGAAGGACAACCTAAGACAGCGCGAAGAGAAGGCGGCAAACAACAGGAAATTGACGCGGCGCGATTTCCTGAGTGAATCAGCGCTGCTCGCCGGGACGCTCCCGGCGGCCGCCTATTTGATGCGCTGGGCGCCGCTGCGCTCTCTTGCTGTTGAACAGGTCACTGCGCAAGCACAAGCCAGCCTTCAGGGCGAAACGGCCTCGCTGCGCAACGACCTTATTTCCGCGGAGTGGGAAATTTCGCCGAGCGGCCTCCGTTTCCTGCGGGTCGAAGGCCGGCGATCGGGGCACGCGATTGAAGGGCCGCGCCCCGCGTTCGCGCTCGCTTTGCGCGGCAGCAGCGGAGGCCGGGACGAGATTCTTTCCTCCGCGCTGAAATTGAGCGGTTCGGCGCGCGTTGAAGCACTCGCGGCCCACGCGGATGCCGCACGGTTCTCCGAGCAGCTTGCCGGTCGCGCGATCCGCGCAAACTTTGAAGACGCGCAACGGCGCGTTCGGGTGCATTGGCGTGCCGTTCTGCGCGACGGCTCGCAGTACATCCGGCAGGAAATCACAGTCGAAGCGCTCGCCGGGAATTTGCCGGTCGAGCGCATCGACCTGATCGATCTCAACCTTCCCGGCGCAGAAGTGGCGGGCAGCGTGAAGGGTTCGCCGGTCACCCGAGGAAACTGGTTTCTCGCTTTCGAGCACCCGCTCTCGGAGAGCAAAGTCGAAGGGAGCCGCGCGAGGTGCAGCATCGCTCGCCAGCTTCCGCTCGATCACCATCAACGCGCGTCGTACTCGAGCGTAATCGGCGTGGCGGCGTCCGGCCAATTGCGCCGCGATTTCCTGCGCTACATCGAGCGCGAACGGGCGCATCCCTACCGCACGTTCTTGCATTACAACTCGTGGTACGACCTGGGCTACTTCACGCCCTACGGCGAGGCGGACGCGCTGGGTGCGATCAACGGCTTTGGCAGGGAGCTTCACGAGAGGCGCGGCGTGACGCTCGATTCGTTTCTGTTCGATGACGGCTGGGACAACCACCATTCGCTGTGGAAATTCAATTCCGGTTTTCCCCATGGCCTCACGCCGATTCGCGCGGCCGCGCAAAAATATGGGGCCGCGCCGGGCATCTGGCTTTCGCCCTGGGGCGGTTACGACAGCCCGCGCAAACAGCGCCTGGCCTACGGCAAGCTGCACGGCTACGAGGAAGATTCCGAGGGCTTCGTGCTTTCGGGGCCGCGCTATTACAAGCGCTTTCGCGAAGTGTGCATGGAAATGATTCACCGGTACGGCGTGAACCAGTTCAAATTCGACGGCACGGCGGACACTTCGACGGTGTATCCGGGCAGCCGGTTCAACAGCGATTTCGACGCGATGATCGCGCTGATCGAGGATTTGCGCGCGGCGGAGAAGAATCTGTACGTGAATCTGACGAGCGGCACGTATCCTTCGCCGTTCTGGCTGCGCTACGCCGATTCGACCTGGCGCGGCGGCGACGACCATTCCTTTGCGGGCGTTGGCACGGACCGCCAGCAGTGGATCACCTATCGCGATGCAGCCACGCACGAGCACGTGGTGCGCCGCGGCCCGCTCTATCCGCTGAATTCGCTGATGCTGCACGGCATGATCTACGCGCGGTATGCGGACAAGCTGAAGACGGATCCCGGGCACGATTTTCCGTCAGAGGTGCGCTCGTATTTCGGTACGGGCACGCAGCTGCAGGAGATGTACATCACGCATTCGCTGCTATCGAATGAAGACTGGAACACGTTGGCGGAGGCGGCACAGTGGTCGCGGCGCAATGCGGACATTCTGGTCGACACGCACTGGCTCGGCGGCGATCCGGCGAAGCTGGAAGTGTACGGCTGGGCCTCGTGGTCGCCGCGCGGCGGAATCATCACGCTACGGAATCCGGACCAGACGCCGCATGTTTACGAACTCGATGTGCAGTCCGCGTTCGAATTACCTGAAGGGGCCGCCGATACGTACATCGCACGAAGCCCGTGGAAGGATGCGGCCGGCGCGCCTGCAGTCCACATGCGCGCGGGGCAAGCACGCGCCTTTCAGCTTCAGCCGTTCGAGGTGCTGACGCTCGAGGCAGCGCCGCAGAAATGGAATCGCACCGTCCAGCGTTAGCCATTTCCTGCATCGAGAACTGCAGCAGCATCGCTCAAAGCAACGGCCCAGTTTCGCAGCCGGGTTCCGCGCTTGTGGCCGAGCTTGCGCAAGAACCGATCGTCCGCGGTGACGAAGCGGCAACGGTTATCCATGGCGGCAGCCAGATAGATGCAATCGTACGCGGGATGATCGAGCTCGAGTGCGAGGCGTGTCGCCGCCTCGAGCAGCGAGCGCGTTGGCAATAGCTCGATCTCGGCGCCCTGCAGCAGCCGCGCGGCGAGGAGAGCCTCCTCCTTGCCCAATTCGCGGCGCTGTACCTTCTTCCACAGGATGTTCGCGCACTCGACCATCAGCAAATCGGGTGCGAGCAGCCGGGCCAAGCGGCGCAGGCCTAATGCTTCCGGTGTTCCTTTCTCCTCGACGACCCATTTGAGAGCGATGCTGGCATCGATGACCAGCGGTTTCATCGCTCGTCGCGTCCTCGACGGAGAAGAATCTCGGAAGGGGTTTGTTTGCGGCGCTTGGTCAGCCTTCGCAGTTCAGCGGCGAGTTTTTCGAAGGAGGGTTCGGCGTCCGCAGCAAGCGCCTGGCGCAGGATTTCGCGATGTTCCGCCTCGGCCGAGCGGCCATGCCGCGCAGCGCGGCGCTTCAGGCGGGCGATCAGGTCATCCGCCAGATTCCGGACCAGCAGGTT
>JBJKQB010000112.1:0-6172 GCA_046705825.1 Candidatus Acidiferrales bacterium | reverse complement strand
TCTCCGCAATGACCGCTCTGAACCGGCCGCGCCGCAAGGTACCACAGCCCCGCACCATCAACAATCCTCCCCCGCGCGGGATCGTGACGTAGCTTTGAATGTGTAGCCAGTAAAAAGAACGGTGGACTGGGCTGCGATGGCCGTGTTGGTCTTCCACCGCTATGCCGATTTCGCCGTTTACCGACCAGTTCCCTCAGAACAGAACACAAATTTACGCTGCGGAACCGGTTCTTTATAATTGACGAACTATGCGCGCATTCCAAGTTTCTCTTAACGGAAAGAGGATTTGCCTTGCAGGAATCGGCGATGACGGCGTCCTGTCAACGACTGTGACCTACGTTCCATTTCGAAAAAGACAGGACACGCGGCTGTACGTCGGAGGGCTGATATTGCCGCAGGACGAGCATGTTCGTTGGAGGCAAGTCCAGCTTCGGATTGGAGACGAGGTGCGCCTCAAAGTTGTAGAGGCAGAAACAGTTGACAGACCACGAGCCCGTTTTCAGCGCGACGTTGCAGCTGAGGCCGAAGCCGAGAAGCGCCACCTACGAGAACTTGCTAAGAAGTTTGGCTGGAAGATTCAAGAGGGTCGTAAACGACATTAAGAGAGGGCCGCGTTTGATGCTGCCGCAGCACTTCCGGGGGAGAGCGGTACTCTGTCTGTCCTTGATATCCATCCTGGTTGGATGCGGCGGTGATCGCAGGCAATATTTCTACAACACTCTCGCTGACGCAGATAGAGCTGGAGAAATAACCCGAGGCTGGATACCAAACGACCTAATGCCTGCTAGCTCTCGGTCCATTCATTTGGTTGAAGAACTTTCGCCTTCGCGCGAGTGGTGCTCCTTCGAGTTCCTTCCCACTGACATACAAAATCTACGAAAGAATCTCAAGAGCGTGGATGGCCTACCGCGCGCGGTCACACGCGTTCCAAACCCCGGCGCGGTTTGGTGGCCAAGGATGCTTCAGGGGAGCATTCACACAGCGGAGATTCACCACGCTGGATTCGACCTCTACGTGCTCGAGAGACCAGCCAATGGAGTCGACATGGGTGTCTATCTTTTCGCCATCAACTGGTCCGAAGGACGCGGATTCTTTTACTGGACCTACGACCCGTATCATCAAGTTCCTGAGTAGTTGGCTATTCGGGAAGGTGGACCGGACCGCGATGGCTCCGTTCTCCTTCGGCCGTCCGGCCGATTTCGCCGTTACTCGCCCAATTGGCCTGGTTGGCACATAGGAATTCCATTTTTCGCTGCCTCACCTCAGGCCCGGTTCCTGATTAGAATAGGTATCGGGAGCGCTGGATGCGCTCGCCTTACCATCGTATGTGGGTTTTCTCGCTGCCGGAATTATCGTATTGTTTGCCTTCACGGATACCGTCGAAGGCATAGTTGTTCTGCAGCCTCCTCAGGACGCGGCTGCCTATCAGGCATCGTGGAGGCAGTACTGGGCGCTGCGTGGTGCCTACGTGCGATCCTTCACCTGGATCGGTGTTGCGCTCGTCTCTACAATGTTCATCTTCCCCTTCGCCAGCAAATTCCCCGACGTGATTGGCGGGACGGTCCATGGCTTGTGTGTCGTCGCCCTCTTAGGCTCATTCATTATCAGCGGCGGAAAACAATTCAAGTTCTTTCGGTGGCCCTGTCCACGATGCGGATGTGCATTCAACGGGGTGTGGAATCTGCGTCCCTTTCCGAAACGCTGCGTTCATTGCGGGCTACCCATAGAACCTAAGTATCGATGATCCGCAGCCACCACGTGGACACCTACCTACGAAGCGCTGCGGCCACTGCTTTGCTTTCGATGGCGCGCCATAGGCCTTCGCCATCCGCCGCCTGCATTGTTATGGGGCAATAGCGGATTCCCAGCGTTTGCGCGCCGCAGCCGCTCAGATTGAAGATGTCTTTTTCCGTGCAGATCAGTCCTTCCGCGCCGGCCGCCAGCGCTTCCCGTTCGACCGTCTGAATATCCTGCTGCGTGTAGCGGTGGTGGTCGCGAAAAAAACGGGAGCCCACAAGATGAAAGCCCCACGCTCGCAGATCGGAGACAAACGCGCCCGGATTTCCAATCCCGCAAAAGGCGAACAGCCGCTTCGACCGCGCCGCCGGATCTTCCTTCCCCGGGTACGCTCCACCCTCACTCCCGGCAAGACGCACCGGCTGCGGCTGCGCGAACGCGTAGAAAATTGGGACTTGGGTGTAGCGCCGGATCAGCGTCTCCACCGCAGGCGCATGATCGCTTCGCGTGATCGCGATGATGTCCGCACGCGCAAGCGCTGAGCGCGGCTCGCGTAAACGCCCGGCGGGAAGCACCCGCCCGCCGCCGAACGGATCGCTGGCATCGATCAGCAGCAGATTGACGTCGCGCGCCAGCCGCAGATGCTGGTACCCATCGTCGAGAATCAGCCAATCCACGCCCTCGCGCACCAACTCCTGCCCCGTTGCGAAGCGGTCCGCTCCAACGCCAATCGCGACCTGCGCTCCAAGCCGCGCCTTCAGCAACTGCACTTCGTCGCTGGTCGATTCCGCGCCCGCGCTTCCGCTCGCCGATTCCGCCGCCTTCGCCGCGCGTCCGCGATACCCGCGCGTCAGTATCCCCGTTTTCTTCCCCTCCGCCAGCAGCCGTTCCGCAATCCAAAGCACCATCGGTGTCTTTCCCGTGCCGCCTACGGTGAGATTCCCGACGCTGATCACGTGCGCATCGAGCCGGCGCTGCCGCAGCACGCCTGATTTGTAAGCAGCGGCGCGCAATCGAGCGGCTGCCGCATAAGGAACGCTCAACGGCCACAGCAGCGGCATCCCCAGCCT
Organism: Candidatus Acidiferrales bacterium; assembly: GCA_046705825.1. Taxonomy (GTDB): domain Bacteria; phylum Acidobacteriota; class Terriglobia; order Acidiferrales; family UBA7541; genus Palsa-295. The sequence goes on along the minus strand of JBJKQB010000112.1, from coordinate 3,365 downwards.
CACGCCGGCCGTCCTTCGCGCTCGAGGACCGCGCCGATGCGATCGAGACACCGCTCGGTCGCTCCGCGATTGCGTTCCCACAAATCGCGCGCGGCCTGCCCCATGCGTTTGCGCAGCGCTTCAGCCTCAATCAACTGCACCCAGATCTTCCCGAGTTCCGGCCCGCTGTGCGCTTGAATGGCGGCGCGTGCGCTCAGGAAACGCTCGGCCATTTCGCGGAAGTTTTCCATCGAAGGGCCGAAGACGGGCACGCGTCCGAACCATGCAGGTTCCAGAATGTTGTGTCCCCCGGCGGGAACCAGCGACCCGCCCACGAACGTCGCATCGGCCAGCGCGTACAGTCCCGCAAGCTCCCCGATGGAATCAAGCAGAACCACGTCCGTATCTTCATCCAGCGTGCCGCCGAGGTCGATGCGGCTGCGCCGCACGACATGCCAGCCTCCCGCCTCCACGATATCCGCGGCGGCATCGAAGCGGTCCGGCTTGCGCGGCGCAAGCACCAGCAGCGCGCGCCGCCAGCGGCGCTGCACGATGTCGTAAGCCGCCAGCACCGCTTCTTCTTCTTGCGCCACCACGCTTCCCGCCACCAGCACCGGCCAGCGTTCCTGCGCGGCGATTTGCGCCGCGAGCCACGCGGCGAACGCCGTCCCCGCCGGCGGCTCGCTGTCGTATTTCAGGTTTCCCGTGATTTCGACGCGCTCCTCGGGCGCCCCAATCGCGCGCAAGCGCTCCGCGTCTTCCTCTGTTTGCGCCAGAAACAGCTCCGCGTCCTGCATGACCTCCATGTAAAACTCGGTGGTCAGAAATTTCCAGCGGTTGTAACGCGCGAACGACCGCGCGGAAATGCGCGCGTTGGCGAAAATCACGGGAATGCCCAGCCGGCGCGCCTCGTGCAGAAAATTCGGCCAGATTTCCGTTTCCATGACCACCACGAGCGCCGGCTGCATCTGCCGCAACGCTCGCCGCACCGAAAAAACCCAGTCGAGCGGAAAATAGAAGATGCCGTCGGCGCCCTTCAATCGCTCGCGCGCCAGTTGTTGCCCCGTTTCCGTCGTCGTGGAAATGTAGATGGCCCGCCCCGGCATGCGCCGCTTCAGCCCATCGACCAGAGGCTTGGCCGCCAGCACCTCGCCCACCGACACGGCGTGAATCCAGATGGCACCCCGATTCTCACCTTGAACGGCGCGTTTGCCGGCCCCTGCAATTTCCGGCGGAAGCGCGCCGAATCGTTCCCGCCACGCATGCGCCTCCCCGCGCCGCCAGCCACGCAGCGCGTAGTAAGGCGCCAGCACAAGCATGCTCAGGGCCGTCAGCCCGCGATACAGCAAATACATGGGAAGGAATGGCGCGCGCAGCGGCGGCCTTTCCTAACCCAAGGCCGCTTCCCTTTCGCGCGAACCGCGTATTATAGTCCCCACCGCGAGACGCATACGCAACTTCCGCAAAGGCGCGTGCATCGCAGAAACAGATTATGACCCGCACACCGTTGCTCGCTTTGGCGCTCGCTCTGCTCCTCCCCTCCGGCGCCGCCCTCGCTCAGTCGAATTCACCCGCTTCGGCGAAAACCGCCGGCGCCGCTCTCCCGCAGGACCAGCACGCCGGCCTGACCGTCTCCGTGGATCCCTATTCGGACGCGCACCGCGCCAAAGAGAAATTCGGCAAGTCGGCGAATCCCGTGCCCGCGGGCATTCTCCCGGTGGACGTCTATTTCAAGAACGCAACAGCCCATCCCATGCGCGTCAACCTGCAGACCGTTCAGCTGGAAGTGCAGTCCGGGAGCGAGCACCAATATCTCGATTGGCTGACCCTCGGCCAGGTCGCCAACATGATTCGCCACCCCCACGGCAATCCAGGCGCTCCCTCCGCCAGGCGATTCCCGGTAGGCATTCCGCTGCCTCGCAAGGACAAGAAAGTCGACACGATCATGGAAGACTTGAAGCCCTTCTCTCTCGATTCCAACATCGTGCCGCCCCTCGGGACCCTGCATGGCTTCCTCTTTTTCGACCTCAGCCACGACTTTTCCGCGGTGCAGAAAGCCAGCCTGTACGTCCCCGACGTTTTCCTCCTGCCCAAGCAGACTCCTTTGATGTTCTTCGAGGTTCCGCTCACCATGGGCGGCTCGCTGGACTGAAATTCGCGCCTTTTTCCGCCCTTTTTCCCGGCTTGGCCGAGTGCCCGCTCTCACTCCAGCTGAACCTCAATCAACGGTTGCTTCCTGCCCTTACGCCGCCCCGCAGTGGGTCAGTTTGAATTTTCTTGTTCGTGACGCAAGCACTCAAAACTGGCCCGTTACACGCCGGCCTCTCGCCTTGACGCGCCCGGAAATTCCTGTTACAAATTTTAGTTCTGAGTCAGTTTTTCTTTGCGCCTGTGCCGGCGGGCGATTCCCCAACGCAGTATCGCTGACTTGAGAAAAAGAGAACTTGTTCTGCTGCTACCGGTGCGCAAACGACAGGGCTGCAGGCCCGCACTCAACGGAGGTTCCTGATGTCTACCGCGATGGAAAAGAGCCGTTCGCTCTTCGGCCGAATGGCGAAATCCGGGATTGGCGGGGCGCTGCTGGTGCTGCTGGCGTCCACGCTGGTTCGCGCTCAGGAACCCGGGTCGGCAAGCATGCCCAGCGGAGAAGCCAGCCTCAAAGTGCCCGACCTTTCGCAGGTGAAGTTTCTGGGCATTGACGGCCACACCCTGCTGCTCTTCGGCATCGCCTTCTGCATCTTTGGCTTCATTTTCGGCCTGGTGACCTATCAGCGCCTGAAAAACCTGCCTGTGCATCAGGCCATGCGCGAAATTTCCGAGCTGATCTACGAGACGTGCAAAACCTACCTGATCAACCAGGGCAAGTTCCTCCTTCTCCTGTGGGTGTTCATCGCCGCCATCATCCTGCTCTATTTCGGCGTCCTGCTGCATTTCGGCCCGGTGCGCGTTCCCATCATTCTGGCGTTTAGCGTCCTGGGCATGGCGGGGAGCTACGGCGTGGCATGGTTCGGCATTCGCGTCAATACCTTCGCCAATTCGCGGACTGCGTTCGCCAGCCTTCCGGGTAAGCCCTATCCCATCTACCGCATCCCCATTTCCGCCGGCATGAGCATCGGCATGATGCTGATCAGCGTCGAGCTGATGATGATGCTGATCATTCTGCTGTTCATTCCCGGCAGCTACGCGGGGCCCTGCTTCATCGGCTTCGCCATCGGCGAATCGCTGGGCGCCGCTGCATTGCGCATCGCCGGCGGCATTTTCACCAAGATTGCGGACATCGGCTCCGACCTGATGAAAATCGTCTTCCGCATCAAGGAAGACGACGCCCGCAACCCCGGCGTGATCGCCGACTGCACGGGCGACAATGCGGGCGACTCGGTGGGCCC
>JBJKQB010000111.1:0-23467 GCA_046705825.1 Candidatus Acidiferrales bacterium | reverse complement strand
CTCTGAAGCTCATGAGAATGATGTGAGAGGACCCCAGCAGTTCGGTGAACGATCTCGGAAGTGAGTTATGTCACCCGCGGACACGACGCCTTCGGCTCAGCGACAGATCACGCCTGAACCTTTCGTATCGGCCGATGAAGCAGCGCAGTTTCTCTCTGTGACGCGCCGTTATCTGCTCGAGCTTGCACGTCACGGCATCGCGGGGGCTTATCCACTTGGGACAGGCAGTAAGCGAAAAACCTGGCTCTTCCGCCTTTCCGAGCTTGCTACTGCCGTCGCCAGCAAAGCACGATGATCCACAAAGTCTCAAAACTGTGCGATCCTGTGTCCGGCAGTCCCCGCTGAAAAGAGGACCAATGGCTTATCAGCGAGGATCACTCAAGAAAGTGCCGCGCAAGCAAGGAGACACCTGGTTGCTGAGATTCAGAGTGACACGGGAGGACGGAAGCAGGGTCGAAAACACCCTGCCCGTCGGTCTGGTGCAGGATCTCCCAAAAGAGGAGGATGCCTGGCGCGAGGCAGACAGGCTCGGCCTGCCTGTTCGCATCAACATCGACTCCTCTCCAGGCCGGATCCGTTTTCGAGCGCTTGCCGAGCACTACCTTAGCGACGACTTCGGGGTGGACGCGCTCCGGCCGAAGTCGGACAAAACCACCTCCAACGTGAAGCACATCGTTCGCGACTACCTCACCGCCCGCTGGGGCTGCGAGGCGGCCGAGGACATAAAACCCCTCGCCATTCAGCGGTGGCTGAAGTCGCTTCACTCGGAGAAGCAACTTGAATGGCCAACGATCACGAAGATTCGGGGCATTATGAGCCGCGTCTACAAGGTCGGGATCGTCCAGGGGCGCATCTCAATCAATCCGGTTCAGCATGTCGAGACTCGTTCGACCTCCACCTACCGAGCTATCGTCATCACGCCAGAGCAGACGCTTGCTATTCTGCGAGGTCTCTCAAACCCACTCCATCAGACGCTCGTGCTCACCTGCGCGGCAACGGCTCTTCGGGCGTCTGAGGTCCTGGCGTTGCGGTGGTCCGATATTTTGTGGGAGGAGGCAGCGATTAGGGTCTCAAAAGGCTGGGTAGGGGGCAAGGATGGCCCCACCAAGACGGAGGCATCGGACGGTTACGTTCCAATGCACTCCGTTTTGGCTGAGCATTTGCGTCGATGGCAAGGGAACACAGCCTACGCCGAGGAGACGGATTTTGTTTTCCCGTCGATCAAGGCCCGGGGGCGTGTTCCGCTTTCCGCTTCCGTTTTCGTTGCGGATCATCTACGTCCGGCGGCCATCCGGGCCGGTGTACCGGTCCAGCCGGGCCAGCGGTTCGGCCTTCACAACCTTCGTCACTCCCTGAGCAACTGGTTAGTGAACAAGGCGAAGATCGAGCCCAAGACCGTGCAGGGAATCCTGCGTCACTCACGGATTCAGACGACCTTGGACCTGTACACGCAGAAAGATAGCGACGGAGCACGGGCGGCACAGGGTGAGTTTTTGAAGGCCCTGGGCGTCCGCGCGGAGATGGTGCAATGACACTGTGGGTTGGATTGTGGGTTGGGTTCTCAGGCTTATCGGCACGTAAGTCTAACGAAACAATGGTAGGCCCGTGCGGGCTCGAACCGCAGACCTCCACCGTGTCAAGGTGGCGCTCTAACCAACTGAGCTACGGGCCTGGAACTCCCGTTATCTTAGCACAGCACAGCGAGTGATTCGGATTGGCTGGCGTTTCGATCGATTCCGCGCCGGGGCAGCCGCAAAATGAGCCGCAATTCCGCGCTAGCGCGAATTCTTTTCGGCCCAGTACGCGCGCCATGCCGCGGGAGTATCCGCGACGCGCGCTCCGGTGATGTCATGCAGCGCGGCGTACGCGAGCCGGTGTGTCGCCGGATCGAGCGATCCGTCGCTCGCGTCATCGATCAATGCGGGAACCGCGCTCAGCCGCTGCTCTTTGCGCAGCATCCCCGAGCGCCCTAGAGCGCTGGCAGCGCTCTCGCGCACAGGCTGCGAAGCATCGGATCGCAACGCCGTCAGCAGCGGCGGAATCGATTCGTTGTTGCCCAGCAGCGACAGCCCTTCCACCGCCCAAAATCGCGTCTGCTGATTCGGGTCTCGCGTGTACCCGCTCAACACCGGCAGAATTCGCCCCGTCTCCACTCCCCGCCCGCCCAGCGCTCCCAGCATCCACAGTCCCCACGGCCGCGCCGCCGGGTCGCTGTGAACGCGCGCGATCAGCGCGTTGGCGCTCGCCGAATCCTCCCCAAGGTTATTCAACCCCAGTTCCACCTGGATCCCTGTCGCGCGCACGTGTAATTCGGGCGAGTTGAGCGCGGTTTCCACCAGGCTCGTCAGTTGAGGGCTCGACTCCAGACGTCCCCGCCACGCCGGAACGCGCGCCCGGATTTGCTCTTCTGCCCTGGGAGAATTGTCGATCGCGGCCCGCAACAGCACTTCGGCCTGCTGCTGGGGGCCCAACTTGGCCAGAGCCATTTCCGAAACGCGCTCGCCTGCGGCACCCTTGCTGCCGGCCTGCCCCTTGAATGGAATGATCCGCGCAACTTCAGCCCACGCCGCTCGCGCCGTGGCCGGGTTAACCAGCACCCAAAACGCCACAGGAAACGTCACCGCGCACAGCAGGATCAGAAAGCGGACGCCGCGCCCAAACACTGCCGCCTGCGACTCGGCCTCGCCCTGTTGAAATCCCCCCTGACTCAAAGCTATCTCCCCCAGTCCAGGCTACATACTTAGGACGTTCGGGCCTATGGTACGGTTGGCCAGTTTGAGGCTGGGGTCGATGAAAAAGTTAACGGGCCAGGCTGGGAAGCCCGTCTACTTCAGCCATTTGTTGAGGAACGCCACGGTGCGATTCCAGGCGTCCTGCGCGTCCTGCGGCCGGTACGTGCTGGTGTCGTTGGGGTTCTCGAACGAATGCCCTGCTCCATCGTAGATTTTGATGTCGACCACGCGATTCAGAGTCGTCATGGCGGTCTTGAACGCCTGGACGTCTTGCGGCGTCACTCCATGGTCGTCGGCGCCAAAATTCCCCATCAGCGGCGCGGTAATCGCTTGCATCTCGTTGGGATCGGTCGGCAGCGCGCCGTAATTGTCGACGCACGCGCCCAGCCGCGGAACGTGCATGGCCAGTTGCAGAGCGTAATACCCGCCCATGGCCCAGCCCACCGTCCCGACGCGGTCGCGCTCCACATTATCCAGCGTCGTCAGGTACACGATGCCGCCCATCAGGTTCAGTACTACCTGGTCGTTGTCCAGCGATTGGCTCAGCTGCGCCGCTTCGTCCATATTCGACGCGACCTTCCCGTTGTACAAGTCCACCGCCAGGGCCACGTATCCCTGATCCGCCAGATTCGACGTTTGCTGCTTCACCCAGTCGGTCAGTCCCCACCAGTCAGGGACGACGATCAGGCCCGGGTAGCGTCCCGGCTTTTCCGGCGAGGCCAGAAATCCACTGACTGTATTCTTGCCCGCCTGGAAGTGGACCGTCTGCGTCTTCGCGCACTCGGCCCCCGGCGCAAGCAGGAAAAACAGGGCCGCAACGGCGACCGCCGCGCAGCCCGCTTGCCATTTCGTCATTCGATTCACACCGAGATTGTAGCTTCCGGAGCGCCGCACAGCAAATCGGCGCTAGTCGTTCGTCCGCTCGACCATCACCGCCGTCCCGTACGCCAGCACTTCCGTCACTCCCTGCATAACTTCCGTCGCGTCGTAGCGCACCCCAATCACCGCGTTCGCGCCCAGTTGCGCCGCGTGCGCTACCATCAAGTCCAGCGCCTGCTCGCGCGTCTTTTCGCACATCTCCTCGAACAGCGTGATGTTCCCGCCCACCACCGTCTGCAGCGACGCGCCCAGCGTCCCGAACAGGCTGCGCGATCGCACCGTCACCCCGCGCACCAGCGCAATCGTCCGCGTGATGCGGTGGCCGGGCAATTCGAACGCAGTGGTGACCATGTCGCGCGTCAGGCTCATATTCATTTGTCCTCCGGAATCAGACGGCCAGTCTCCGCTTGCGGGCCCCAAAACTAAATCTTAACTCCGATTCGCTCCGCGCGCCGCCCATTCCGCTGCCGTTCGCGGCGCCTGGGAACGGTGGGAGCCGTTTCAACGTCCGGCGCGTTGTCATCTTGAGCGCTGGGAAGGATCTCAACGGTGGGTGCCCTTTCAGCGTCCCGCGTGCTGTCATCCGGCGCCGCGAAGGATTTCTCTTCGCATTCCGTTGCGGCCGCAAGGCCGCTTTGGAGTGCGGTGGCTTGCCACCGCTCTGACCCGCCTCCGCAAGCCTCCGCCCTTGACGCGCCGAAGCCAATGCCGCTGTCATCCCGAACCGAGCCGCGTTTTGTGCGGATCAGGGTGAGGGATCTGCTTTTTCCCGTCTGTTTCTCTTTCTCGGCTCCGATACTTGCGAACGGTGGGTGCCAGCCTCTGAGCGAAGCAAAGGATCTCTCTTCGAACCGCGTTTCACTTCACCACCACCGGAAACTCCACGTTCGACGGATGCTCCATCGAACAGAAAATCCTCTGCGTCGCTTTCTGATAATCCGAAGCCTTAGCCAGAAAAATATTCGGCACGTACTTCTGCGGATTGCGGTCGATGATGGGAAACCACGTGCTCTGCACCTGCACCATGATGCGGTGCCCTTTCAGGAAGGTGTGATCGTTCGTGTGCAAATCGATGCGGAACGGCGTGACCTGATTTGCCACCAGCGGCACGGGATGCTCGAAACTCTTCCAGAACCTCCCTCGGAACACTTCGTCGGCAATCATCAATTCGTATCCGCCCATGGAGGGCTTGGGCGCGTATTTCTCCGGATAGACGTCGATCAGCTTCACGATCCAGTCGCTGTCCGTCCCCGTGGTCGACGCGAACAGGTGCGCCACGATGTCCCCCGCCACCGTCACGTCGCTGGTCAGCGGCGCTGTTTCCCACGTGAGCGTGTCCGGACGGTTCTCGACGAAGCGCTGATCCTCCGTCAGCCACCAGTACCATCGGCTCCCCGCCGAGTACGTTTCCTCAATCGGACGATGCCGATACGGCACTGGATTCGCCGGATCGGAAATGTAGCTGTCGAAGGCCTCCCGCGCGCTGGCGCCGGCCGTCGTCTTTCCGCGCGCGCTTGCCGCACCGGCCGTTTTCGGATCGGTCGCACTAGGCGGGTCGAACGACAGTTTCCCGTCCGCGCGGAAATACAAATGCCGCTGCTCGATGTTTTCCCGCGGTGGCCAGTCGTTCCACTGTTTCCATTCATTGGACCCGGTCTGGAAGGTCACGGCTGTGCGCAATGGCGGTTCGCCGCCTCCCTGCGCGGGTCTATCCTTCAGCCAGTACTTGAACCATGGCGCCTGAATCTTGGCCCGGAAATATTCGGCCGTGTTGCTGCCGAAATCGACGTTGCCCAGCGAACTGCCCGTCCCGTGCGCCCAGCCTCCATGATTCCACGGCCCCACCGCCAGATAATCGTCGTGGTTGGTGTCGTGGGCCTTCAGCAAATCGTAAATCCGGATCGGGCCGTAGAAGTCTTCCTGGTCCCACCAGCCCGCTACGTTCAAATCCGGCACCTTCAACGTGAGGTTCCGCAGGTAGCGCGGGAACGCCTGCTTCTTCCAGAACTCGTCGTAATTCGGATGGGCCACGAAGTTGTTCCAGGTGGGCAGCTTCCCATGCAAATAAATTGCGTTCACATTCGACAGCGGGCCCAGCTCCAGATACCACGTGTACGTGTCGTAGCGGTTGAACTGGAACTGGAAATTCGTCTTGCCCGTTTCCATCAGCGCTGCGTATTCGAACCCGTAGCTCAGCCGGAACGCCCCGTTGTGGTGGAAGTCGTCGCCCAGGAACATATCCGCCGGCGAAGCCTGCTCCGATACCGCCTTCAGCGCGGGATGCGGCTCCAGCAGGGCCATCGTGGTCAGCCACCCGCCGTAAGACATTCCCGCTTCGCCCACGCGCCCGTTGTTGTTAGGAACGTTCTTCAGCAACCAGTCGATCGTGTCGTAGGTGTCTGTGCCTTCGTCGATCGAGTGCGGATTGGAACAGTCGCGCGGGTCGCGCTGCATCACGAACGTGCCTTCGGAACCGTATCGCCCGCGGATGTCCTGAAACACGAAAATGTAGCCGTCGGGCATCATTTCGCGATACAGATTCAGCAGCCGCGAGTAGCCTTGCTTGTCGTCGTTCAACCCGTACGGCGTGCGCGTCAGGAAAAACGGCAGAGGCTCGCCGGCCTGCTTCGGGACGTAAATCTCCGTGTGCAGCTTGATCCCGTCCCGCATCGGAATCATCACATCCTGCTTGGTGAACAGCGCGCTGTAATCCGGCGCGCCACCGGCGCCCTCCTGCGCGTTTGCGGCTCCCCCTTTTCGCGTAGGCGGCAGCAGAAGAAACAAAAGTAGAAAGGATGCGGCTAAAACCGGTGCGCCTGCGACTGCGATCCTCGTCCGTTTCACTGATTCCTCCTGCGCCGGGTCTCCACGGCGGCGGAAGAATATCACGGCTGCAGAACGAGCAAGGAGAGGCGGATGCTACGGAGGGCGATCTGAGGAGCGCCGGGCGTCCCGCCGGTGATTTTGGTGTGGATTCCGGCCTCTGGAAACAGGTCAAAAGTGTATCGAGATAATTTGGCACTTTTGTTGATGGTGCAGGACTTACGCGGAAAATATCTCGACACGTGTATCGAGATATTTTGAGTCGAGTGGGGGCTCGTAAGAGGCGAGTGAGAAGGGCGGTGTCGCGGTGCCAAGCGAGCGGGAACAGGGGTGGAGGGGCGGCCTTTTCCCCTTTTGGGAATGCGGGTGAGGTGGTGTTCGGGGCGTTCACTGACATGCCTCCGAGCGGACGTTGTCATGGAGTAATCATACTGTCAAGGGAACCAGTACTGTGGAAAAAGAAGCTCGGCTGACCGCCGGGACCATTTCGTTTTTGCGCACGCTCGCGAGCTATCTGCTAACGGTTTCGTTTAGTACCCGATAGGATGCTTGAGCTAACGCTTCGAAAATGGAACGGACAGGAGAGTCCGGATACGTGTCGAGGCCTGCGAGGCTTGCCGCGTTCGTGCGTGCCTTTATTCCGGAGCAACTGGTTCAGCTGCTATTTCCGGTTGCGAGCTTCTTGCTTCTGCTCGGCGCGTCATACCCGTGGTACCACTTGCCTGTGGCCGGATTCAAACCCGACATGGTCGCTAATCCGGCCGAGGCGGCACGTGTGGCACGCGCTTTGAACCTGGTTGAAGGGTGGGAACAGGCAGTGCCGCGGTTTCTCGCACAGTTCGGATTTTTCGCGAGCCTTGCGTTATGGACCTTACCCCTTCGCAGCATCGAGTCGAAATTGAGACGGTGGGTGGTGCTGCCAGTCGGTGCGGCTCTTGCGGGCTATCCAGCCTTTCTCGTTTTAACGGCGAGCCAGAGGAACGCTTCTCTGGACGCGCTTGCGAAGTTCTCGAGTCTTCCCGTGTCCGTAAGCCACTCGTGGTTCCGTTCGCTTGGCCATGGCTGGTATCTGACGTTAGCCGGTTTGGGTGTCCTGGCCGGCTGTCTGTTCCTCGTACGAAGAAACTTCATTTCGTTGCCCGTGCGATTTCGCGGCGACACAGAACTCGTTGATCGCAACAACTCCGGTCCGGGGCGAGACGTCTTCGTCTTCATCATCGGCACGATTGTCCTGGCTACAGTCATGTCTATCGTGGCTACGGTCATATCGATTCCGCTGTTCTCGACTGCACTGCTCCGACCGCAGCTTGTTTTCGGGCGGTCGGCGTTTCCCATATTCCAATGGACGATGGCATCCCTGGATGCAGTTGGCGCGGCAGGCTTGGTATTGTTTCTTTTTCGAGACCGAAGATGGCAGATCGTCGTGCAATCTCTTAGAGTGCCGCTGCTCTCCGACTGTGCGATTGGATTCCTGCTGCCTCTCGGCGTCATCCTGATTCCGAGATTCATTTTCAAAGCGCTTGAACTGCACCTAGTGGCGACGCCGTTCAATTGGTCCGAGATGCTTATCCCAGGCCCGGTTCCCTGGATTTTCGCGGTATACGTCACAGCAATCTTGGCCGAATTTGGGCTTCGCGGCTACCTGCAAACCGTTTTGGAACGACGGTTCTCTTTGCGAAGAGCGATTCTTCTAACGGGACTGCTCTGGGGTTTGTTACCGCTAGGATTTGGTGTCGCGCAAACGTTTCCTTTCGGCGTGTCTACGTTCGTGCGCTCGCTACCAACGACATACCTGCCATGGTTCGTGGCGCTGGTGATCTACAGCGTGCCGCTGGGGTGGCTATATGCGCGGACGCGGTCGATTGTGCCGGCGGCGCTCATGCATGGGACGATTGCTCTGTTCCATGTTGGTTGGGGATACCAGATTCATATCAACCATCCGCAACTGTACTGGGTGGAATTGGCGCTGTGGACCGTGATCGGGTGGTACGTGTTCAGACGATATCCGGTGCGCGCTGCAGCGGCGCAGAGAATTGAGGCGGAGCCCGCGTGAAAGGCGCGGCGCAGCTTCGAAACTGCGGGGAAAAAACAGCGCTCCGGCTGTCACATGAAAGGACCAGAGAAGGGCAATGCCAGGGAGGGAACTTCAGCGGCTGAAAGCCGCACTGGTTTTGCGGCCCTTATGTCGTGAGCCACAACCCACAAAGATTCTGGGCCACTCGGGCAGGCTCTGAAAAGCGCCACATTGGAATTGAGCAAGCTCCGCACAGTGCAGCGAGTAGGCAGCGGATGGACTAAGGCAGGGCCCAGCCAAAATGCCGGCGAGACGCCGGCGCAACATGAAACGTCAGCGGCGGTCGAGGGCGGGGTGGCGGACGTCGCGGCCGGCCACGAAGTAGATGACGTCCTCGGCGATGTTGGTGGAATGGTCGCCGATGCGTTCGAGGTTCTTGGCCACCAGAACCAGCTCGAAGGCGGCGAAGACCACCGCGGAATTTTCCATCATGTAGGTGAGCAATTCGCGGAAGAGCTGGTCGCGCAGGCGGTCGACCTGATCGTCGCGCTGCATCACGGACTGCGCCAGTTCCTGATCGCCGCGCACCAGGGCGTTCAAGCTGTCGCGCACCATGCCTTCGGCCAGCTCGGACATGCGCGGCAGGTCCACGTAAGGTTTCACCTGCGGATGGCGCATGATGCGCATGGCCGACTGCGCGATGTTGACGGCCTGGTCGCCAATGCGTTCGAGGTCGCCGTTGATGCGGGAAACCGCCAGCAGGAAGCGCAGATCGACGGCCATGGGCGCTTGCAGCGCGAGCAGCCGCTGCACGCGCTCGTCAATTTCGATCTGCATTTCGTTGATGGCGTCTTCTTCGGTGAGCACCGATTCGGCGAGCGCTTCATCCGCTTCGAGCAGGGCTTGAATCGATTGGTGCACGGCGCGCTCGGCCAGGCTGCCCATCCACAGCAGGCGCTGCTTCAGTTCTTCAAGGTCATGTTCCCAATGGCGTTCCATGGGCGTTCGCTCTCTCGATGCGTCTCAGGCGGCTGCGCTGGGCCTCATCCGAAGCGGCCGGTGATGTAGGCTTCCGTCCGCGGATCGGAAGGCATGGTGAAGAGCCTGGACGTCTCGTTGTACTCGACGAGCTTTCCCTCCAGCATGAAGGCGCAAAAATCGCTGATGCGAGCCGCTTGCTGCATATTGTGCGTCACTGTGGCCAGAGTGCAACTGTCTTTTAGCTGAAACATCAGCTCTTCGATTTTGGCGGTGGAAACGGGATCGAGGGCGGAACAGGGCTCGTCGAGCGAGGACTTCCGGATCGACGGCGAGGGCGCGGGCAATGCACAGGCGCTGCTGCTGCCCGCCTGAGAGAGTGAGCGCCGACTTGTGCAGCGCGTCTTTCACTTCGTCCCACAGTGCGGCGCGCCGCAGGCTTTGCTCGACCTGATCGGCCAGGCGGCCTTTGAACCCGTTGATGCGCAGGCCGTAGGCCAGTTGTCGAAGATCGATTTGGGGAAGGGATTGGGGCGCTGGAAGACCATGCCGACCCGGCGGCGCAAGGCCACCACATCCAGCGTGCGGATGTCCTGGGTATCGAGCAGGACGTCCCCGGTCCAGCGGATCCGCGGGATGGTGTCGTTCATGCGGTTCAAGGTGCGCAGGAAGGTCGATTTGCCGCAGCCGGAAGGGCCGATCAAAGCGGTGATTTTTCCCCGAGGGATGCGCAGGCCGACGTCAAAGAGCGCCTGCTTGGAGCCATAAAAGAAATTCAAGTTGGAGATCTGAAAGCGCAGCGGAATGTCTTTGCTGGAAGCCGGCTGGCCGGGGGCGGAGTGCGGGCGAGGCACGAGTTTGGAGGGAACCTGGTTCTTGTGCTCCGAGGTTGAAGCCATATCAAACACTCCAGACCACTCCTGCGCCGTTCGGTTCAACAGCGCCGCTTGGGCCGAGGGAACCAGAGCCCGGAGCACCCAGGAACCCGCCGGAGGCACAGGCGTCGCCCCAGGGGCTAGCTTTCTGTTTCGGGAGGCGTGCGTAGAATATCACGAGCAAGGCTGAAAACCCCGCGGCAGAAAATTGCAGCCGCTCCCGGCCATTTTGTTTCGGAAATGTTACAGCCATATTACATCGGCAAGAATTCGGGGTGAAATCCACTAAAGCACACAATATGGGCGAGATAGGGGCGAGGCGCGGCCTCGGGGATGAGGGGTGAGCCGCGCCTCTCCGGTCGGAGACTACCGGTTGTTTCGGGAACGCATTCGGGATTCGCCACCGGGGCGAACCGAGGTGAGGCGAGGGTAAAGGGGTGTCGTGAATCGGGCATAACAGCGGGTTGAAAATCGCGCGACTTCGTGGGCTTCGGCAATCGTTGAAAAGTAAGGCCGGCCTGTACCGCCGGGACGCAGAGAAAGTCGAGAGCAAGATAAGGCCGCGGCAAAAACGAAGAGAGATTCTTCGGGCCACACCCCGGCCCTTCAGAATGACAGCCCCTCGGCTTGCCGCGGAGCCGGATGACTGAGCGCTTGGGGCTCGGCTTGGCGGGCGCGGGCATGGCCGTGGCGCACTTCCAGGCCGCGCACCCAAAACAGGACGTCTTCGGCGATGTTGGTGGCGTGATCGGCGAGGCGCTCGAGGTGGCGCGAGGACAGAATGAAGTAGAGGCTGGGAGCGGCCAGCGAAGAGTGGCGCGTCATGCCGGCCAGCAAGCCTTCGAAGACGCGATCACGATACTGATCGACCACGTCGTCGCTCTCGAGCACCTGCGCGGCGAGATCGACGCTCTGGTGGATCAGTGCGCCGAGCGATTTGGAAACCATAGCGCGGACGGCGGCGGTCATGGGTTCGAGCTCGGCAGGGGGTTGCACGTCGCCCATGCCGGCGAGGGAAATGGCGCACTGGCTGAGATTGACGGCGAGGTCGCCCATGCGCTCGAGGTCGTTATTGATCTTGAGCGCGGCAACGATCAGGCGCAGGTCGGTCTCCTGGAGATTCTTGTCCTTGAGCAGGCGGATGGCGTGCTCGTCGATGACAATCTCCATTTCGTTGATGCGCGGCTCGGTGAGGAAAACCTCGCTGGCGACTTTTTCGTTGCGCTCCCTCAAAGCCCAGAGCGCGCGCGTCAGCGAGGATTCAACCGTTCGGGCTTGCGAAACCAAATAGCTGACCAAGATATTCTGCAAGACTGTTTCCGGGCTGCTCTTTGGGGATCCCATTTGCGTTTGCCTTGAGGTGATTGCCTCTTCTTTCCTGCCGTATCCCATGCTGGAGATCAGAGATTGCGGGCAGATGAACGCGGCGTAAAAGCTGCGCGACGGCTATGGGGCTACCAAAGGCAACGGAGCGAAGCTTTCAGTGGCTGGAGGCGAGGGGGATGGAGAAGGAGAATTTGGAGCCGAGACCAACTTCGCTTTCGACTGAGATGCGGCCGCCATGGGCTTCCACGATGTGCTTGGCGATGGAAAGGCCGAGGCCGGTGCCGCCGGCTTCGCGAGACCGCGCGGCATCGACGCGATAGAAGCGCTCGAAGATGCGCTCCTGGTCGGCCAGGGGAATGCCAATGCCGGTGTCGGCCACGGTGACCACCACATCGCGTTCGCGGGCCGCGGCGCTCACATCGATTTTCCCGCCCGCATGGGTGTATTGCACCGCGTTGTCGATGAGATTCTGCAAGACTTCGTGCAGCAGGTTGGCATCGCCGAGGACGGCGGGGAGCGTGACGGGAATGTCCACGTCCAGAGCGATTTGCTTCTGGCGCGCTTTGAGCAGCGCGGTTTCCACGCAGCTTTCGGCCACTTCCGCGAGATTCACGGGAAGGAATTGGACTTCGAGTTTGCCGGCTTCAATGCGCGCCAGCTTCATCAGGTCGTCGGTCAAGCGAGCCAGGCGGAAGGCATGCTCGCGAATGATTTCGAGGAAGCGGCGGTTGTTCTTGGGGTCGTCGACGGCGCCGGCCAGAAGCGTTTCAGCGAATCCCTGAATGGCGGTGAGCGGAGTTTTGAATTCGTGCGAAACGTTGGCGACGAAATCCTGGCGCACGCGTTCGAGGCGGCGCAGCTCGGTCACATCGTGCAGGACCACCACGGCTCCGGAAGGTCTTCCCGGCTGCGCGGATTTTGCGGCGGGAGCTTTCGGGGCCGCCCCGGAATCCAGAGGAATGACCGGCGCGGCCGTGACCGAAAAGCTGCGCTGCTGGACGAAACCCATGGAGATGTCGCCCTGCAATCCTTCCTCTCCCTGCAAGGCTTTGCGGATCAGGGCGACGAGTTGCGAATTGCGGATGACCTCGATCAACGGGCGTCCTTCGGCCTTTTCCGGCTCGAGATTCAGGATGGCGGCGAAGGCGCGATTAAAAAAGATCAGGCGCTCGCGCGCGTCGACGACGGCCACGCCCTCGACCATGCTGCGCAGGATGGCGCTCGAGCGGTTGCGCTCGCCGCTGAGCGACTGGATGGTCGCGTCCAGGCGGGCCGCCGTTTCGTTCAGGGCCTCGGCCAGATCGGCGAGCTCATCGCGGGGAGCGGAAAACTGCAGAGGCCGGAAATCGCCATCCGCGACGCGGCGGGAGAAATCCTTGAGCTGCTCGATGCGGTGGGCAAACCGGTGCGAGAAGACGAAGGAGACCGCAACGCCCGCGATGAGGATGACGATGGAAGCGGCGAGCAGGCTCCAGCGCGCGGAGTAGAGGTCGAACACGACGAGCGCGCCCAGAAGAAGGACGAGGTAAGTCAGGCCCAGCTTCCAAAAGAGCTTAGCTCGCACGAGTTTCGAAGATATACCCGGCGCCGCGGATTGTCTTCATGTAAGCCGGGTGTTGCGGATCCATTTCGATTTTTTCGCGCAAGCGGCGGACGTAGACGTCGACGCTGCGCGGCGTGACGAAGCGTTCCGTGCCCCAAACGCCGTCGAGCAATTGGTCGCGTGTAAAGACGCGATTGGGGCGCGAGGCCAGGAAATAGAGCAAGCGGAATTCGAGCGTGCTCATGGGCACGGGCTTGCCGGCGCGGCTCACGCGATAGGCCACCGGATCGATGCGCAAGGCGCCGATCTCGATCGGTTTTTCGGACGGTGTGTCCGGCTCGGAGCGGCGCAGCAGGGCTTTGATGCGCGCCACCAGCTCGCGCGGGCTGAAGGGCTTGGTGACGTAATCGTCGGCGCCCAACTCGAGGCCCACGATGCGGTCGGCCTCTTCGCCCTTCGCCGTGAGGATCAGAACCGGGAGGCGATTGAGGCTGACGTCCTTGCGGATCTCCTTGCAGATCTCCAGGCCCGAGATTTTCGGCAGCATGAGGTCGAGAAGCAGCAAATCGGGCGGAGCCTTGCGAATCTGGGCCAGGCCGGTGGCCCCATCGCTCGCGCTTTGGAACTGGTAACCGTCATTTTCCAGGTTGTATCTCACCAGCTCGACGATGTCCTTGTCGTCTTCAATCAGCAGGATTCTTTTCATCGTGTGTTCCGGAAATTTATCGATCACACCATACGGGAAAAGGCGCCCCGTAGGCAAGGCGAGGATGCGGGGGAGGGGGTGTTGTAACCGAATATTCATACCGGGGCGTTCCAAATTGGGCCGGGCGGAGTCAATCGGGAACATTTTCGGGAAAAAAGCCCGCGGGAGGGGAAGGGAGGCGCCTCGCAAGCTCAGGCTGTTGTGGGAGTTAGCCGGAGTTGGCAGACGCGGGCTTGGCTCCGCCATTGCTGTGTGATTTGGAAGCGGGGACAAGCCCTAGGGGCGCAGGGGTGTCGCAGCGGGGTCAAAAAGCCGGTTCCAACGGGCGTGTGCGGGAAAGCGCCTGGCTGCAGAGGGGTTGAGCGCTGGGAAGCAGTTGAGGAGCGAACCATGAACAAGAGATGCGTCGATCCCGTTCGTTTGAACGAGGGATTGGAACGCGTTCCCGAACACGTTCGAGAACGCGTGAAATGCGCCGCTCGCTCCCGGTCGCGGGCTGGCTCGCGCGCCGCTCTGATGCTGGTCCTGACTCTGGCCCTTCCCGCGTTTGGGCAACAGAGCCAGGTTGATCTGACGAAGGAAAGCCTGGAAAACCTGATGAACATCGAGGTGACCTCGGTTTCGAAACGGGAGCAGAAGCTGTCGCGGACGGCGTCGGCAATCTATGTGATCACTGCGGAAGATATTCGGCAATCCGGGGCGACCAACATTCCGGATTTGCTGCGCATGGTGCCGGGGGTGCAGGTAGCGCAGATCAACAGCAGCTCGTGGGCCATCACCATCCGCGGATTCAACGGGCAATACTCGAACGATTTGCTCGTGCTGGTCGATGGACGCACGGTGTACTCGCCGATTTTCGCCGGCGTTTTCTGGAACACGCTGGACGTGCCGCTGGAGAACGTCGAGCGCATTGAAGTGATCCGCGGCCCCGGCGCGACGGTGTGGGGCGCGAACGCGGTCAACGGAGTGATCAACATCATCACCAAGAATTCCAGCGAGACGCAAGGCACGCTGGTGAGCGCGGCGACAGGAACGTACGACCAGGCGCTGGGAATGGTGCGCTACGGCGGAAAGGTGGGCAATCACACGACGTTTCGCGCCAACGTCAGCGATCTCAATTACGATCACTTCCCTGCGCTCACCGGAGGGGATGGACACGATTCCTGGCAGGCGTTCCGCGGAGGGTTCCGGGTCGATTCGCAGGCGTCCGCGCAAGACACTTTGATGTTTCAAGGATCGGTTACGCGCGGCAGCGCGGGCGAGCTGGTGAATGCGACCGTTTCTATCTTTCCGCCCGAGAATGCCACGCTCGCACTGCGGGACCGTTTCTCAGAATGGGACTTGCTTTCCCGCTGGGACCATGCCTTCTCTTCCACTTCGCATACTTCACTGCAGGTTTACTTCGACCGCAGCAGCCGGGGAGACTCGACCTACGGGTTCGGGCTCAACACGTTCGACGTGGATTTCCAGCACCACGTCTCGTGGGGAGAGCGCAACGACATCGTGTGGGGCGCCGGATACCGGGTGACTTCCGATGGGACGACGCCGGGGCTGCGGGTCAGCCTCACCCCAGGACGACAACGGCTGCAGCTGTTCAGCGCGTTCGTTCAGGACGAATTCGCCATCCAGCCGAACACTCTGTACCTCACCGCGGGAGCAAAGCTCGAGCACAACACCTACACGGGATTCGGAATTCAGCCGAGCATTCGCTTGGACTGGGTGATCGACCCGAAGACTTCCGCATGGGTTGCCTTCTCGCGCGCTCTGCGGACCCCCTCGCGCCTCGATGAGGCGATCCGTTTGAATTACGCTGCATACCCCGGCCCGATGGGCGTTTCGGTGCTGGTGAGCCTGTTCGGCGATCCGAACTACACGAACGAAGAGCTGATGGCAACGGAAGCCGGGTTCCGGAAACAGTTCGCGCGCAACCTTTCGGTTGACGCGGCCACCTTCTTCAACGATTACGACAACTTGATTTCGGTCGAGCCCGGGGCGCCGTATCTGGAGCTTGATCCGGCGCCGCCGCATCTCGTGCTCCCGTCGTATTTCGCGAATTTGGCGCACGGAGAAACTCACGGCGTGGAGCTACTCGGAAGCTGGAAGCCGGTGAGTTGGTGGACGCTCAACCCAGGCTATTCGTATTTCGCGATTCACGAGCATACGCGGGCCGGAAGTCTGGACACAACCACTGCACCCGGAACAAACGGGGGCAGTCCGGCACACCAGGCGGAGCTGCGCTCGAATGTGCGTCTGCCGTGGAATTTGGAATGGAATGCGCAGGCGTACTTCGTCAGCCGGTTGTCCGCGCAGAACGTTCCGGCCTACACACGGCTGGACGCGAATCTGCAGTGGCACGCGAGCGAGCGCTTTTCCATCGGCTTGGTGGGTCAAAACTTGCTGAAGGACCATCACCTCGAATACAACGGCCCGAACTCGTCGCTGCAGTCGAGCTTCATCAAGCGAAGTGCCTACGTGAAGTTGAGCTGGCAATTCTGAGGACGAAAACGAAGTGGAGCGGCTCGCTCAAACCCGGTGGAACAGCAGACAGCGCACGCTGGATTGGGAGCGCTGCTTCCGCGCGGCCAGCGCGCTCATTCTGATCCTTCTTCCTTGCGGGAGCACGCGGGGGCAGCCCGCGCCGAGCGAGTATCGGGTGAAAGCGGCCTTCCTGTTCAATTTCGGGAAATTCGTGCAATGGCCGCGAAGCAGCTTTGCGAGCCCGCAGGCGCCGTTCTGGGTGTGCGTGCTCGGCGATGATCCGTTCGGAAACACGCTGGACGACACGTTGCGCGGGAAGGCGATCGACGGTCATCCCGTATCGGTTACGCGGATCAAAGATGCCGTATCGGCGCGAGGATGCCAGGTCGTGTTTGTGAGCGCGTCGGAGAAAGCGCGCTTGCCCGCCATCCTGGGATCGCTTCGCGGATGGAACGCGCTGGTGGTCGGCGAGACAGATGGCTTCGCCGCGTCGGGAGGGGGAATCCAGTTCCTGCTGGAAGAGAACCGCGTCCGCTTCGCGATCAATCCGGACGCGATACGGCGCGCGGGACTGCAAGTCAGCTCGCGCTTGCTGGCGCTGGCGAAGATCGTTCACGACGCCCCCGGAGCGGGGAAGAACTGAGATGCTGGGCATAGAAACATCCATCCGGCAGAAATTGACGCTGATCGTGTTCATCACCTGCGGGGCGGCGATTTTGGTGGCGTGCTCAATTTTCGGCGCTTACGACATCCTATCGTTCCGGGCGTCGCTCAAGAACCAGCTGGGCACCGTTGCCGAAATCACCGGGTCCAACACGACGGCCGCGCTAGCTTTTGCGGATGCCGACGCAGCGCAGCAGACGCTCGCCTCGCTGAGCGCGCAGAAGCACATCGTGGAGGCCTGCGTCTACGAACCGAATGGAAAGATCCTGGCGCGCTACGCGCGTGCCGGGTTGCAGGAAAGCGCGGCATGTCCGAAGGCCGAACCCGACCAGGAGGAAATTCGCCAGGGTCACATCCTCCTGTTCCGCACGGTCCAGCTGAACGGCGACAAGGTCGGAACCATTTATCTGAAATCGGACCTGGGCGAGATGCGCGCGCGCGCGCTGCGCTTTGCGGAAATTCTTGGGGTGGTGATCCTGCTGTCGCTGACGATGGCCTATCTCCTGTCGTTCCGGCTGCAACAGGGCATTTCGGAACCAATTCTGGCGCTGGCGCGGGCGGCGTTTGCGGTGTCGCTGCACAAGGACTACTCCATACGTGCGACCAAGAAAAGCAAGGACGAAGTCGGGTTTCTGTACGACCGCTTCAACGAAATGATGAGCCAGATCGAGCGGCGCGAGCACGCGCTGCAGCAGGCCCGCACGGAACTCGAGTCGCGCGTCGAGGAGCGCACCCGGGAACTGCAGAACGAAATCGGCGTTCGCACGCGCGCCGAAGAAGCGCTGCGCGCCAGCGAAGAGCGCTTCCGGCTGGCCATCGAGGAGGGGCCGATCGGGACCGCGCTGGTGGACCAGCAGTTCCAGTTCATGAAGGCGAACCGGGCCCTGTGCGAAATGCTGGGCTATTCGGAAACGGAATTGATGACCCGGACGTTCTTGAGCGTCGCGCATCCCGAAGAAGTTCAGAAGATCACGGAACGCGCCCGCCGCCACTTCGAGGGGGACACTCCGGCGGACAAACTGGAAGCGCGATTCGTGGCCAAGAATGGCGAGATGCTTTGGGTCGACTTGAGCGTCAGTCCGGTCCGCAATGCGGAGGGGCAATTGCTGTACGGCCTGGCCCTCATGCAAAACATCACCCGGCGCAAGAAGGCGGAGCAGGCGCTGCAGGCGGAAATCGCCGAGCGAGAACAGGCCCAGCACGACCTGGCCGAACGCACGGATTTCCTGAATTCGTTGATCGAAAACAGCCCGGTGGCGATCGCCGTCATGGATCCGGACGGGCGGCTGCGGATGTGCAATCCGGCATTTGAAGCGTTGTTCCGCTACCGCCGAGGGGAGGTGACGGGGCGTCCGATCCAGGAGATCGTCGGGTCGAACGAGCGGAGCGAGGAAGTCCGGCAGATCGTCGAGCGGCTCCGCCAGAAAAAGCAAGTGCACTTGTCCACCACGCGGAAACGCAGCGACGGGTCGGAGGTCGCGGTGGAACTGTTCACTGTCCCGCTGGTGACCGAGGGGAAGATCGCCGGCGTGCTGGGGATGTACCAGGACATTACGGAACGCGTGCGCGCCGAAGAGGCGCTGGTGCGGGCGAAGGAAGCGGCGGAGGCGGCGAACCGCGCGAAGAGCGAGTTCCTGGCCAACATGAGCCACGAGATCCGCACGCCCATGAACGGGATCATTGGCATGACTGATTTGGCTCTCGACACCGGACTGACCGCCGAACAACGCGAGTACTTGAACATGGTGCAGTCCTCGGCTCATTCCCTGCTGGGCATTCTGAACGACGTCCTGGATTTCTCGAAGATTGAAGCCGGCAAGCTCGACTTGGAGCCGGCCGTCTTCCGCCTGCGGCAAAGCCTGGGTGAAACCCTGAAGGCTCTCAGCTTGCGCGCCCAGCAGAAAGGTTTGGCGCTCAGGTGGCGCGTCGGCGAGGACATTGAGGACGATCTGGTGGGAGATGCCGGGCGCCTGCGGCAAATCGTGGTCAATCTGGTGGGCAACGCGCTGAAGTTTACGGATGAGGGAGAGGTGTGCGTCGAGGTCGAACAGGAAAACCCTTCCGCGCAGGGGACCACGTTGCATTTTCGAGTGCGCGATACAGGAATCGGGATATCGCCCGAAAAGCAAAAGCTGATTTTCGAGCCGTTCACCCAAGCGGATAGCTCGACCACGCGCAGGTATGGAGGCACGGGGCTGGGATTGGGAATCTGCGCGCGCCTGGTCGAATTGATGGGCGGAAAAATCTGGGTGGAAAGCGAGGCTGCGCGCGGAAGCACCTTCCACTTCACGGCGCGAGTCGAATTCGCGTCCCGCAGCGGCGGCACGGAGCGCCCGCAAACCGACGCTCTCGAGGGAGAACGCGCGAGAGCGAAACGGCCCATGCAGGAGCGGCACGAGAACGCCGGCGCGGCAGCGGCAAACGGCAAGGGATTGACCGTGCTGCTGGCGGAGGACAACAGCGTGAACCGGCTGCTGGCGGAGCGGCTGCTCGAGAAGCACGGGCATCGCGTGCTGCCGGCCGAAAACGGCGTTGAGGCGCTCTCGATTCTCGAGCGTGAAAGAGAGCGGATCGATGCCGTTCTGATGGACGTCCAGATGCCCGAAATGGACGGGCTCACCGCCATTCGCAGGATCCGCGCGCGCGAAACGGAAGGCGAACAGCGCGTCCCCATCATCGCGTTGACGGCGCACGCGATGAAAGGAGACCGGGAAAAGTGCATGGAAGCGGGCGCGGACGACTACCTGAGCAAACCGCTGCACGCGCGCGACCTGCTCGCCATTTTCGATCGCATTCAGAGACGCAAGAAGGAGGTCAAGCCGAACGTGCCAGAGAAGAAGCAGGAGAGCCACGGCCCAGCTGCTGCCTTGAGCAGCATGACCGTTTCGTCGCGCCAAGTGCAGAAAGCAGGGATTGGCAGTACGGACGTTTTTGACTGGAGCGCCGCGCTGGAGCATCTCGACGGCGACCACGAATTGCTGGCGGAGGTGGCGCGCCTGTTCGCCGAACAATGGCCGGCCAGCAAGGCGGAATTGGAGGCCGCGCTCGCGAAGCGCGACCTGACCGCCTGCGAGCGGCTGGCGCACGGCTTGAAAGGAGCAGCCGCCCATCTGGGCGCGCGAAGAGTCTCCGAGTCGTCCTTCGAACTCGAGAAACTGGCGCGAGGGGGCCGGCACGAGGAAGCGGCCCAGCAATGGACCGAGGTCAAGCGGGAAGCGGAACGGCTGGTGAGCGAAATCGATGCTCTTTTGAGGAAAGTCCCGACATAAGAGGGGCCGAGGGAAGCCGACCATGAGCGAAGACAAGATACTGAAGGTCCTGATTGCGGAGGACAGCGTGATTTCGCGCCGCATCCTGGAAGCTTTCGCTTTGAAGCGAGGCTACGAAGTGGTCAGCGCGAGCAACGGGCAGGAAGCCCTGCGGATACTGACCCAGGAAGGAGCGCCGCGGCTGGCCGTCCTGGACTGGATGATGCCCGGCATGGAAGGGACGGAGGTATGCCGGAAGCTCCGCGAGCAGTCTGTGGAGCGGCCATACACCTACGTTCTGCTGCTGACTGCGCGCGCAGAGCGGGAGGACCTGCTTCAGGGGCTACAGGCTGGCGCGGACGACTATATCAGGAAACCCTTCGATCCTCCGGAGCTCGAGGCGCGGCTGCGGACGGGGCAGCGCATTCTCGATTTGCAGGACAAGCTCATCGCCGCGCGGGAAGAATTGCGTTTCCGGGCCACGCACGACGCGCTGACCGGGCTGTCCAATCGCGGTGTGATCCTTGAGGAGTTGAGCCGCGAACACGCGCGACAACAGCGCGAGGCAGGGACTTTCGGAATCATCCTGGCGGACATCGATCATTTCAAGGAAGTGAACGATCTTCACGGGCACATCTGCGGCGACGATGCCCTGCGCGAGATCGCCAGCGCGATGAAGGAATCGGTGCGCCCCTACGACACCGTCGGCCGCTACGGCGGAGAGGAATTCCTGATCGTGGTGCCGGAGGCCGATGCGGATGCCGCGCTGGGGGTCGCGGAACGGATTCGCCGGGCGATCGAAACGCGGCGCGTTCCCGGACACGTGGACCTGCGCGTGACGATAAGCTGCGGGGTTGCCGCCAGCGGTTCGGCGGCCGTTCCGCCGCAGCTCTTGCTTCGTCTGGCGGACGAGGCGCTGTATCGCGCCAAAGAGAACGGCCGGAACCGTTGCGAACTCGCCGAAACCTCGGAGAAAGCCGAGCCCGTGTCCTTCTCCTCCTCCCGGTCTCAACCTCGTTGAACGGATGCTCCTGCGAGGCGCCATGGGAAAATCCGGGGCGCTTGCGCGCACGCATCAGGATCGCCGCACAAATACGCTGTTTGGTGCAGGGTGAAATGCATAGTTTCGCTGTGGAAAGCCGTTTCCGTTCCCGGCGGAATTTGGTGTAAAGTTTAATTGTACCGATAGTGCGAGCGTGTGCGGGCTTCGCGCGAGGAGTGTGGATGAATCCCACGAAATCCAGTTCCGTGGTCCATAGCGAGGCGCCTTCCGAGGCCCGGCGCGATACCTTGACGGTCATCGATAACCGCACAGGCCGCCAGTACGAACTGCCCATCACCCACGACACCATCCGCGCGCTCGACCTGCGCCAGATCAAAGTGGAAGACTCCGATTTCGGCATGATGAGCTACGACCCGGCGTTCACCAACACCGCGTCCTGCACCAGCCGGGTCACTTTCATCGACGGGGATAAAGGCATTCTGCGCTACCGCGGCTATTCCATCGAGGAACTTTCCGAAAAAAGCAGCTATCTCGAAACTGCTTACCTCATCCTGCACGGTGAGCTGCCCTCTTCCGCGCAATTAGCCGATTGGACCTACAACGTCAGCCACCATACGTTCATTCACGAGAGCATCAAGAAGTTCCTGGACGGCTTCCATTACGACGCCCACCCCATGGGCATGATGATCTCGACGGTGGCCGCGCTCTCCACGTTCTATCCGGACGCCAAGGACATTTTCAACGCCGATTCGCGCCGCAAACAGACGTACCGCCTGATCGGCAAGATGCCGACGCTGGCGGCATTCGCCTACCGCCACAGCCTGGGCATGCCCTTCGCTTATCCGGACAACGACCTGAGCTACTGCGGCAACTTTTTGAACATGCTGTTCCGCACGACGGAACTGAAATACCGGCCGAATCCCACGCTGGAGCACGCGCTGGACGTTTTGTTCATCCTGCACGCGGACCACGAGCAGAATTGCTCCTCCTCGGCCATGCGCGGCGTGGGCAGCTCGCATGTCGATCCGTATTCGGCGACGGCGGCGGCCACGGCCGCGCTCTACGGGCCGCTGCACGGCGGAGCGAACGAAGCTGTGCTGCGCATGCTGCTGGAGATCGGTTCGGTGAACAACGTCCCGGCGTACATCAAGAAGGTGAAAGCGGGCGAAAAGAAGCTGATGGGCTTCGGGCACCGCGTGTACAAGAATTACGATCCGCGGGCAAAGATCGTCAAGCGCATCGCCTACGAGGTATTCGATGTGATGGGGCGGAATCCGCTGATCGACATCGCGCTGGAATGCGAACGCATCGCGCTCGAAGACGAATACTTCGTCACCCGCAAGCTATACCCGAATGTGGATTTCTACACCGGCCTGATCTATCAGTCCATGGGCTTCCCGGTGACCATGTTCCCGGTGCTGTTCGCCATCCCGCGGACGTCCGGGTGGGTGGCGCAATGGGAAGAGATGCTGCTCGATTCGGAGCAGAAGATCTGGCGCCCGCGCCAGGTCTACATGGGGCACGATTTGCGCAGTTACATACCGCTGGACCGCCGCAGCAGTTAGCGCGCGCGGAGTTCCCGGGCGGCGCGAACGCCCGCTCGTGATCCGAAGATCGTATTTAGATTACTTTTGCGGCTGCGCCAGACCCTTGGCCAGCGCTTCGTCGAGCAACTGCTTCATCTGTTGCGCAGCCTGACGCTCGAATTGCCTCTGTTGTTCCGCGATCGCTGCCTGTTGATTCGCCAGGTCCGCTTGCCTGCTTCCCATCCCGGCTTGCTCGCGTGCGATTTCGTCCTGTTGGACCGCTATGCGCGATTGCAGCTCGGCGATACGGCTCTGGAGTTCTCCCATCTGCGCTTGCAGGCTGGTCAGCTGCTGCAGCGTCGCTCCATTTGAGCTGAGCTGCTTCATTTCGGCCGCCAGCTTGTCCATTTGTTCCGACAGGTCGGGCATGGTCACGCGCGCCTGTTCCATGTTCCGCGCCATGTTCGCTTGCGTTTGCCCCAGCAGCGCCTCTTGCCGGCCGAGCGCTTCCTGCTGTTCTCTGAGCTCCTGCTGCTGCTGTGCACGTTGCTGTTTCGACAAACGTATCGCGCAATCGATGGTGGCCGGATCGCGGTTGATGTACGGCTTGCCGTCATGCTCGAACCAGATGAAATCGCCGTGAATCTTGCTGCGCAGCGCGCGGGCGCCGGGC
>JBJKQB010000110.1:0-5793 GCA_046705825.1 Candidatus Acidiferrales bacterium | reverse complement strand
AGGTCGGGCGGCGTGAATTCGAGCAGCGGAGCGAGAATGGTGGCGGCGCGAGCGAGGGCATCCTGCAACTCGCCCTGCCCCGCCCCCTCCTTCGCCCAGTCTTTCCTCATCTCCTCGGACGAACATTTCGCGTCGGTGTAGAGCGTGAGCGCGCGGCCGTCGGGCGCGGGCGCGAAGATGCGCACAGGCGATTCGAGTTTTTGCAGGCCATAGCGCGCGAGCTGCATGTCGGCGAGGATCGAGGGCAGGGGCGGACCGCCCGCGTGCGCGAGTGTCGAGCAGCGAAAGCCGGGATGAAATTCCTCGGTGACGGCGGCGCCGCCGACAATGTCGCGGCGCTCCAGCACGAGCGGCTTGAGGCCCTTGCGCGCCAGGTAGAAGGCGGCGACGAGCGCGTTGTGCCCGCCTCCAATGATGACGATGTCGCGCGGAAGAGCCATTGTCAGTGCTTCACCTTTTCCTTCAGAATTTCCAGCGCGGCCAAGCGTCCCGGCGCACCCATGATTCCGCCGCCGGGATGCGTCGCGGAGCCGCACATGAAAAGCCGGTCGACCGGCGTGCGATAGCGCGCCCAGCCCGCCACGGGACGCAAAAAGAAAAGCTGTTCGAGGGAAAGCTCGCCCTGAAAAATATTCCCTTCGCTGAGGCCGATGGTGCGTTCGATGTCGAGCGGGGTCATGACCTGGCGGCCGATGATGATCTGCTTCAGGTTCGGCGCGTATTGGGCGACGGTGTCGACGACGGAGTCGCCGAAGGCTTCGCGCTGCTCGTCCCAAGTGCCGCCGCTCAATTTGTAGGGCGCGTACTGCACGAAGCAGGACATGATGTGCTTTCCCGGCGGCGCGAGCGACGGATCGGTCAGCGTGGGAATGACGATGTCGATGTACGGGCGGCGCGAAAATTCGCCGTATTTGGCCTGGTCGTAGGCGCGCTCCATGTAGTCCATGGAAGGCGAAATGGAAACAGCGCCGCGCAAGTGGCGGCCCGCTCCCGGCAGGCAAGTGAACTCGGGCAGGGCGTCGAGAGCGAGATTGACTTTGCCGGACGACCCGCGGAATTTGTAGCGCTCGACTTCCTCGACGAAATCGGCGGGCAATTCGCGCCGATCGATGAATTTGAGGAAGGTGAGGCGCGGATCGACGCTCGAAGAAACGATGCCGGCCTGAATTTCCTCGCCGCTTTCGAGCGCGACGCCTCGCGCAGCGCCATTCTTCAGCAGAATTTTGGCGACGGGGGCTTGCGTGCGAATTTCGGCGCCCGCTTCGCGCGCGGCGCCGGCAATGGCGTTCGAGATCGCACCCGTTCCGCCACGGGCGAATCCCCAGGAGCGAAACGCGCCGTCGATTTCGCCCATGTAGTGGTGCAGCAAGACGTACGCGGTGCCCGGCGAGCGGATGCCAAGGAAAGTGCCGATAATTCCGGAGGCGGACATGGTGGCCTTGAGCACGTCCGTCTCAAACCACTGATCGAGAAAATCGGCCGCGCTCATGGTCATGAGCTGAACGAGGTTGTATTTATCCTCGGCCGAAAGCCCCTGAAAGCGTTTGCCGAGAAAGGCGAGTTTCTTCAAGCCGCGGGGATCGAGGGAAGCCGGATCGGGCGGGATCATGGCGAGAATGGGCTTGACGAAACGGCACATCTGCACCATTTCCTTGCCGAACTCTTCGTAGGCTTCCGCGTCGAGCTTCGAGTGGCGCTCGAGCTCGCGGCGCGTTTTGGAGTGGTCGTTCACGCGCCAGAGATAATCGCCATTGGGCATGGGCGTGAACGTGCCATCGAGCGGAAGAATTTCCAAGCCGTGGCGGGGCAAGTCCAAATCGCGAATGATTTCGGGGCGCAGCAGCGAGACGACGTAAGAGAAGACCGAGAATTTGAACCCGGGAATGATCTCTTCGGTGACGGCGGCGCCGCCCAGGACGTGGCGGCGTTCGAGGACGACGACTTTCTTACCCGCGCGGGCAAGATAGGCCGCGTTGACCAGGCCGTTGTGGCCTCCGCCGATTACGACCGCATCGTAGCGCTGCGCCATGGGCCGTCGCATTTTACAAAGGGCGACGGGAAGCGGCAAGAACAAGCGCAAGAATGAGCCACTTTAAACCGCCTTCCTGGCAAGTCATACTTCCCGAGGAGGACCGGCATGGCGGATAAACTTCGAGCGCGAATCGTGGGAATCGAACTGTATTTCGACGATCTTCAAAAGGCAAAGGAATTCTATGGCGGAAAGCTTGGCCTCGACGTGCTGGACGAGGAATCCGGGCACCAC
Organism: Candidatus Acidiferrales bacterium; assembly: GCA_046705825.1. Lineage (GTDB taxonomy): Bacteria > Acidobacteriota > Terriglobia > Acidiferrales > UBA7541 > Palsa-295. Next base: position 3,530 of record JBJKQB010000110.1, on the reverse strand, counting down.
GCGCGATTCGATGCCGGCGAGATTTTCGTCTGCCTGGAGCGCAAAGGCGTCGAATCCTATCCATCGCGGGATAAGGCCGTGGTTTTTCTGGAGGTGCCCAATCTTGCCGAGGCGATCCGGCGCATTGGCGAGGACAAGGTTGTGGGGAAGGAACTGCAGGGTCAAGGCGAACGTCCAGCTTGGGCCGCGCTGCACGATCCGGAAGGATACAACGTCGTGTTGCTCGAAGCCCCGCCGCGCGCACAGAACGAAATTCGAACTAGGACGCGAAACGCCGCGGGCCGATAAGGTGGATCGTTTTGGGTTTTGTTAGCAAGCTGCGGGAAACAATCGCGCTGACCTACTCTTTCTCTTCCCAGATAAACTGAACAAACGGAATCTCTACTCCGGACTCGTTCTTGCAGAAGGCTCCATACTCATTGATGAAAAAACGCCCCCGTTCACTACGCACATACTGGAATTTCGCCGCGACCCTGTCGAGTACGTCGGAGACTCCCCTCAGGTCCGTTCTATCTGGGACCTGCGTCCAGCCACGCGTTACGTAGGCCCAAATCTGGCCCTTGCGGTTCGAGCTGAACACAGCTGGCCAATCCCACCGGCGCTTGACCTGGAGTTCTCGGAATCTTTCAAAATCGCTCGCAGTTATGCGAACAGTTTCCAAAGTTAAACAAATCTCCAGTCAATTCGAAGAAGGGTCCGTGTCTGGAGGAAGGTGCTCGATTGGCCTGCGCCCAGTGCCGCCACATCTGTCGCAGATCGCCTGGGCGTTGCCCGGCTGCCACCCTGTTCCGTGACACTTCTCACAGGGTCTATCAGGCGCTTCGTTCGTCATTTCACTTCCTCGACCAGGCGCGATTCTATCACGGCAAAGTATGGGCAGGTTAAGGTCTGGTTCGCGGTGTCGGATTCATGTTTTACATCAGCAGCGCCACAGGGCACATCATGCCCTGCAGTCAGCAAGTGCCTTTCTGGAGCTCTTTCTTGCGGACCTCCAGAACCCCGACTATAATCCGCGAGAATTCGCAACCAATCACTAGAGGGCTGACAGTGCCAATCGGGACAGCGGTGCATGAGCGGACAGCGAGGTTGTGCGAGAGCCTGAATTACCGGGAGTGGTCGGGGTACTACGCGGTGAGCGTGTACGAGACGCACCACGAGCACGAGTACAACGCGATCCGCAACGCGGCGGCGCTGATCGACGTGACGCCGCTGTACAAGTACCGGATCAGCGGGAGGGAAGCGACGAAGTTCGTCAACCGGGTGATCGCGCGCGACATTCACAAAGTGGCGGTGGGGCAGGTGATTTACTGCTGCTGGTGCGACGAGCAAGGCAAGGTGATCGACGACGGGACCATCTCGCGCCTGGATGAGAATCTTTATCGCTGGACCTCCGCCGATCCCAGCTTCCGCTGGTTCCACGAGAACGCGCTGGGGCTTGACGTTAAGATTGAGGATATCTCGGATCAAGTTGCGGCGCTCGCGCTGCAGGGGCCTACGTCCGCGAAGCTGCTGATGCAAGCGGCGGAAGCGGACATCGCGAACCTGAAATATTTTCGCCTGACGCATGGGCGCATTGCGGGAGTCGAGGTCGACATCTCGCGGACCGGCTACACGGGCGACCTGGGCTACGAAATATGGATTCCCTGGAACGACGCGCCGCGCGTGTGGGATGTGCTGTTCCAGCACGGCGATGCGTTTGACTTGCACGCCACGGGAATGCTGGCGCTGGATGTGGCGCGCATCGAAGCGGGGCTGATCCTGATCGAAGTCGATTATTTCAGCAGCAAGAAGGCGCTGATCGAAGCGCAGAAGTATTCGCCGTACGAGATCGGGCTGGGGCGGCTGGTCGATTTGAAGAAGGAGCATTTCGTGGGGCGGGCGGCCCTGGAAGAAGAAAACCGCCGCGGCCCGAAGCGCCTGCTGATGGGCCTGGAAATCAACTGGGACGATATCGAGCGTCTCTACGATGCGGCGGGGCTTGCGCCGCAGGTAGCCAGCACGGCATCGCGCGTGGCCGTCCCTGTGTACCGCGGAGGACTGCAGATTGGCAAAGCCACTTCGACCACGTGGTCGCCCACGCTGAAGAAAATGATCGCGCTGGCCAGCCTGGATCGTCACCATGCGGCACCGGGAACAGAGCTGCAAATCGAAATGACTGTGGAAGCGGTGCGGCATAAGGCGCGGGCCAAGGTCGTCCAGCTTCCCTTCTTCAATCCGCCGCGCAAGACGGCGACGCCGCCCGCCTAGAACAACGACAATTACGCGAAGGGCCTAAGGAATTGTCTGGATGGATTGGCGGCGGAAGTACCGCGCCGCGCCCGGGCGAAAGAGAAGCCAGGCAATGACGGCAAGGAAGACGGTATGGATTGCCACTCCCGTGAGCCGGCCAAAGGCGCTCAAAACGACATGGAAAGCGATCCAGGCGACGGCGAGCCAGCGCGCCCAGTTTTGGCGGCGAAGCATGAATGCTCCGGCAATCACCGCCAGCGCTTCGGTGAGTTCGATCCATACGCCGGATTGAGGGGACGCCACCGAGTCGCGAAAATGGAAGATGAAGCCGGCCGCACCCACGCCAATGTACAAACAAGCGAGCACCACTACGGAGATCGGGCGTTTGTTTCCGTCCACTTCCGTGGAAGGGGCTGACATGCCGCGATTATATCCGCGTTGCCCTGCCCTGCAAGAGGCAACGGTTGACCCGCCGGTGCGTTGGCATTTCCGGGCTACTACTGTTAGATTTAATTTCGTATAGAGTTAGAGCCATTTCATGCCAGCTAACGACCAAGAGCAGCACCGCATTCTGATCGTCGAAGACGAAGAAAACGCGCGGAAGGGCTACGAGGCGCTGCTGCACCGCTGGAACTGCGAAGTATTGGGCGTGGCGTCCGGGGAAGAAGCGCTGGCCAAATTCGGGGAATTCCATCCCAGCGTGGTTCTGGCCGACGTCGAGCTGCCGGGGATGAACGGGCTGGATTTACTGCGCCACCTGGGAGACGACGTGCAGCAAGTTCAGGTGATCATCATAACCGGGCGCGGCAGCGATGAACGGGTGGTGCAAGCGATCGAAGCCGGGGCGTTCTGGTACATCGAAAAACCGCTCAAGCCGCCGGTTCTGCGGGCCTTATTCGACCGGGCGCTGGGGCGAGCGCGGGACCAGCGCGCGGTGGCCGCGCTGACGCGCCAGCTGCGCGAAGCGGGGAAACTGGGAACGCTGGTCGGATCGTCGCCGATCATGCAGGACCTGATGCGGCAGGTGGAGATGGCGTCGCCCTCGACGGCGTCGGTGTTGATCACCGGGGAAACGGGCTCGGGCAAGGAAATGGTGGCGCGGTCGATCCACATGCTATCACCGCGCGCGGACCGTCCCTTCGTGGCCATCAACTGTTCGGCCATTCCGGAATCCCTGATGGAAAGCGAGATTTTCGGCCACGAGCGAGGCGCGTTCACCGGCGCCGCGGAACGGCGAATCGGCTGCTTCGAGCTGGCCGACGGCGGCACGCTGCTGCTGGACGAAATCGGGGAAATGCCGG
>JBJKQB010000109.1:0-9156 GCA_046705825.1 Candidatus Acidiferrales bacterium | reverse complement strand
TCGGGCTCAAGGTCATTCGTGAGGCCGTGGGTCCTGATGTGATGCTCGACAAAGATGGCAGCGAAATGCTGAATCCCGTGGGCTTCGTGGACGAAGGCCGCGTCGCGCCCGATACCGGCCATTCGTTTGAGGCCAGCAAGGATGCGGACCCCAACATCGCCGCACGCTTCTACATGAATCGCAAGTTCTTCATCAGCGACCCGGACGCTTTTTCCATCTCGACACAAGTCGAGCCCCAACAGACTTGGCACGAGTCCAAGTCCGGGTTGACCTTGAATGAGGCGCAGGTGCAGATCGTCCTGGCCGCGCTGGCGGGCGGCATGTATGAGATCGGCGACGACCTGCCAACTCTGGGCTCGGAGCCCCAGCGTCTCGCCCTGGCCGAGAATAAGGAAATTCTGGACTTGAACCGCCTCGGGCGCGCCGCCATGCCCCTTGACCTCATGACCTTCCGCCCCGAGGACGAAGAGCCCAGCGTCTATCTCCTCCGCGAAGACCCTCGGCAATCGATGCTGGCGGTTTTCAACTGGTCCGATCGGCCCCTTTCTCATACTTTCACGTTGGGAGATCTCGGCCTGGCCGCGGCACATCCCTTCCATGCTTTTGACGTGCTGAACCAGGACGCTCCGGTCGCCCTCGAAGGCGGGACGCTGAAGATTGAAGATCAACCTTCCCGGTCTGTGCGCCTGATCAAGCTGGTGGATGATTCGATTCCCGCAGGCGCGCCGGAGCTACAGGCCCAAGTTCCCGCTTCCGCAGCCGCCGGCCAAGATATACGGCTTTCGGCATCGGCGAAGGACAGTCCCGTTCCGGCTGTTTCCTATCAGTGGGATTTCGGCGACGGAACGCAAGCGACTGGCGAGGACGTTTCGCACGCCTATACCGTGGCTGGAACCTACTCGGTGACCTTGGCGGTGGCGGGCATCGAGGGCCTTTCGGCGCGCAAAACCTTTTCCGTAAAAGTCACCGGCATTGCCAACACGCGCTTCAACCTCCCCCACAATCGCCGGTACCCAGGAAGCAAACCGGATTAGAACTTCTCCAGAATGGTTATGACTTTTCCCGCCATTCCCCAGGCTGAGCGCGAAAGACGGCGATCTCGTGACTCGTGCCATGACCCGTTCGTATTCATAGGAGAACCTAATCAAACCGGAAAATAGATCGGAACCGGTTGCAGGCCCTGGCACAGTAGAGCCGCACCTGCGGCGTCGGCTCGGGATCCTGAACGCTACCTCCATCAACATGTCCAATATGATCGGCATTGGTCCGTTCATCACTGTGCCGATCATTGTGGCCAGCATGGGCGGGCCGCAAGCGCTGCTCGCCTGGTTCGCGGGCGGGATTCTGGCCATTGCCGACGGCCTGGTGATTTCCGAGCTGGGCGCAGCGCTTCCGGGTTCCGGCGGCACTTACGTTTTCTTGCGCGACAGCTACAACCGCGAAACTTGGGGCAAGCTGATGGCCTCGCTGTTCGCCTGGGAGTTCCTGTTCTTCGGCCCGCTGGAAATTGCCTCCGGCACGATCGGCATGACCCAGTACATCAGCTACCTGTGGAAAGGCCTGGCGCGCCATCCCTGGGGCATGAAGCTGGCCGCCTCAGGCATCGCCGTCATCGTGATGATTTCGCTCTATCGCAAGATTCACGATGTGGCGCGGCTCATGTTGATCCTGTGGATCACAACTCTGGCCACCACCGGATGGGTGATTTTGACCGGCTTGACTCACCTGAATTTACACATGGCGTTCAGTTTCCCGCCGGGCGCGTTCCACTTGAATTGGGCGTTCCTGATCGGCCTGGGCAACGGGACGATCGTCGTGATTTACAACTACCTGGGCTACTACCAGGTCTGTTACCTGGGCGATGAGGTCAAACGTCCCGAGCGCACCATTCCTTTCGCCGTCATCATTTCGATCCTGGCGGTGACCGCCATCGATTTTCTGCTCTGCTTCAGCTTTGTTTCCGTCGTCCCCTGGCGGGCGATGATCCGGCCCGGCTCGCCGGCCAATCTTGCCGTCGGTTCGGTTTTCATGCAGATCGTCTATGGCCATTGGGCCGCGGTTCTGCTGACCGCCCTGATCCTGTTCACCGCGTTCGCTTCTGTCTTTGCTCTCATGCTGGGTTACTCACGCATTCCGTACGCGGCGGCGCGTGACGGTTTGTTCTTTGGCTGGTTTGGCACTCTGCACGCCAAGGGTGAGTTTCCACATCGTTCTCTCGTGCTGGTAGGCGTGCTCGCGGCCATTGCCAGCTTTTTCAATTTGGGGGAAATCATCACGGGTCTGATGGTGGCGCGCATCCTGGTGCAGTTCGTCGGACACACCATTGGATTGTTTGTATTGAGGAAAACACAGCCGCAGGTCAAGCTGCCATTCAGGATGTGGCTCTATCCACTGCCTGCTATCCTCGCTCTTGTCGGATGGCTTTATGTCTTCGCCAGCCCGGCCTTCGAGCCCGGCGGCTGGAAATTCATGGCCTACGCCTTCACAACCATATGCGCCGGTATCGCGGGCTATTTCATTCTGGCCCGAAAGAAGCATATGTGGCCGATGGCTCCGCCCCGTCAGGCATGACGATGATATCGAGCGCTTTCCAGGCCAGCGTGAATTCGTTCGAGTAGATGAAGAGGGAAGACCCGCGAGCTTATCGCTCGGCATCGCGTTGTTGCTTGTGAAAGAATTCCTTCATTGCCGCTGAGTCTCGGAAGGCTTCCGTGCCGCCCTCTCGCGTCGTGGAAAAGGCTCCAGCGACGTTCGCGAAACGCAGGCATTCCTCACATCCCGCGCCGGACAGGAACTTGTGGATGAATCCCGCGTCGAAACTATCTCCCGCTCCGACGGGATCAACCGCTTCTACACGGATTGCCGGGCAGTTCCACTCCTTCCGGCCCTCGCGTGCGATGGCGCCGCGAGCGCCCAGCTTGATCGCAACGATGCGGGAAAGCGAGGCGAGTTTTTCGAGCGCCTCGGGCAATTCATCGTAGCGCGCTATGGCTTTGGCCTCGCGTTCGTTCGGCAAGAAGACATCGACGAACGGCAGCACTTCAAGCAAATCCCCGGACCACCGTCCCTCAGGATCGTCATTCGTGTCCAGAGATGTCGTAAGACCCTTTTCCTTCGCCTCGCGAAAGAGACGCCCGATCTGCGGACGCAGCGCCGGCTGCAGAAAAAAGGAAGAGAGATGGAGATGGCGCGCCGAGAAGGCGTACTCACGATCGATGTCCTCGTAGCAGAACTCGGCCATCGTGCCGGGATAAGTCAGGATGTAGCGTCCGGCGGACTGCGCGAGAATCACTGTCACCCCCGTCGAGGTGGCGCCCGGCGATTTTCGCACCGCCGAGACGTCCACGCCGGCTTCGCTCAACCGGTCCACCGCCACCTGGCCGAGAGGGTCGCTTCCGATCTTGGAGACCATCCCCGTCCGCGTTCCCAGGGCGGATAGGTTATGCGCAAAGATAGCCGAAGAGCTTCCCAGCGTCAGGCGAAATCCCCTGGCGAGCGTCTCCTTCTCCGGCTCGAGGGCAGCCGGCAGGCCGTACAAGATGAGGTCACAGTTGATCTCGCCAACCACGCAAACGTCAGGTCGCGGCACCCGGTAAACCTCCGTCTTTATCGCCTCCCAGCACGACGACGCGCGTCAAATTGCGCGGCTCATCCGGATTCAAGCCTTTTCGCACGCCCGTGTAGAAGCCAAGCAGCTGCCCGGGTACGATCATCGCCGCCGCCCGCGCCACTTCAGGGATATCGAGCGACAACTCGATGAGGTAATCCGCTGCGCGGCGGGCCGTGGCATTGGCTCGATCGGCGATCACGAGCGTGGTTCCGCCCAAATCCTTCACTTCCGCCAGCACGCCCGTTTCCGCGTCCGACCCGCTGTCGCTGAGAAAAAATGAAATCAGCGTCTCCGGGCTGACGATTGACTTCGGCCCGTGCCGAAATTCCAGTGTATGGAAACACTGCGCGTAAGAACAGGACATCTCCTTCACTTTGAGCATCGCTTCCTGCGCCACGCCGTAGAAGGGCCCGTGCCCGAGGAAAACGTAATCCGCAAACGTGCGCGAATCTACCAGCGATTGTATCGTGCGGTTGACACCCGGCAGACTGGCCTCCGCTTTCTCCGGCAATTCACGCAATGCCTTTAGGAATCCGGTGTCGCCCGCGCGAAGCCCGGCAAGCGATTGCAGCGCGAGAAGCATGGACGTGTAGGAGCGCGTCATGACCGTGCTTCGTTCGTCGGCCGCCGGCAGCCAAATGGTAGAAGCAGCCAGTTTTTCAAGCGGTGTATTCGATCCGCAGGTCACCGCCAACGTGCGGATGTTCCGGCGCCGCTCCAGGTATTCCGCCGCCTCAAGCACCTCGGAGGTAAATCCCGAGCGGGAAATGAGCACCGGCTGGCATAGCTCAGGCAGCAATTTCGGGAAGAGCATGATCTCGGATGCGGGAAGCGCGCGAGCGCTGCCGCCGGTTATCAGCGACCACGTCGCGGCGGCCGCCTGCGCGAGGTAAAAGCTCGAACCACAACCCACGAACACATATTCGACTTCGTCCGGAAATTTTCGATGAATGGCTTCGAGAATTTGTGTGCGCTCGAGCTCGTCGAGACACTTTCGCCAAACCCGAGGCTCGGAAAGTATTTCGTTGATCGTGCTGGTGCCCGCTTCGTTTTTCACTGCCCTATTGCCTCCGGCGTTTTCGCCGCATGGTCTCGCACTCCAGTTCGAATCCCCGCTCCCCGCTCAGGCGATTGTGACCTTCACTCCCGCATCACGCAGCCCGCGCAGGTATTTCGGGGGAATCCCGTCGTCGGTAATCGTCTCGTGCACAGCGGAAGTGGGTGCGATCAGGGACAAGCTCCGGCGCCCGAACTTGCTCGAATCGCACACCACAATCGTTCTTTTGGCACTGGCAATCATGACGCGATTGACCTTGGCCTCCAGCAGGTTCGGCGTCGTCAGGCCGTACTCGAGGTCGAAACCGTCCACCGCCAGAAACAGCAGCTCCGCCGTGACGTAGCGCAGCGACTCTTCCGCCAGCGGGCCCACCAGCGAAAATGAGTTCGGACGCAGAGCGCCTCCGGTCAGAATCACCTCGACGCCCGTGCCGGCCAGCTCGGCTGCGATATTGACCGCATTCGTGATCACCGTCAGGTCGCGAATGGCTTTGGTGGCCCGCGCGACAGCTGTGCTTGTCGTGCCGGAGTCGAGGATAATCACCTGTCCCGGACGCACTAGGCGCGCTGCCGCCGCCGCGATGCGATCCTTCTCTTTCCGGTGCAGCCGTTCTTTTTCGCGAAGCGAGGGGTCCTGCAGTGCCCCTGCGTCGGTGGGAAGGGCGCCGCCATGAGCGCGTTCGATGCGCCCCTGCCCTTGCAGATATTCCAGATCTTTGCGGATGGTGATGAGGGATGTCGAAAAACGCCGGGCCAAGTCCTTCACCACAACTCGACCGTCGCGTTGGGTCAACTGCACGATTTTGCGTCGGCGCTCTTCGGCTAGCATCGTAAGCGGCTTGTCTGCTGGTGCTTCGTTTTATTACTTTTTATTACCTTCTGTTTCGACCTATGGTAGCTTGGCATAGCTGCCCTCGGTCAGGCAAGCCTTTATGGCGGACCGCACTCTCATCTGCATCAGCGCGAACCCCGGTTTGGATCGCCAGCTCCGGCTGCCGGCGCTTGTACCCGGCGAGGTGAACCGCGCCTCGCGAGCGGTTGCCTTGCCCGGCGGCAAGGCGGCACATGTGGCGCTTTCCGCTCACGCGCTCGGGGTGCGCGCCGTCTGGATCGGCTTTCTGGGCGGTCCGATTGGCGAACTGTGTGGCTCCGAGCTAGCCAGCTTGGGTGTCGAAACAGTCGCCATCCGAACAAAATCATCCACGCGCGTCAATTTGGAACTCATTGAAGATTCCAGCCGCATCACCGAAGTTCTCGAGCCGGGCGGCTCTCCCGACGCAGGCGAACAGTCTGAGATGCTTCGAACCCTTGCCGACGGGCTCCGCTCGCAGTGGAAAGGAACTCTCGTCGTGATCTCGGGCAGCCTTCCCAGAGGCCTTGATCCGGCATTCTACGTATCGCTGATCGATCTGGCGCACAGTGCCGGATCGGCCGTGTTCGTGGATACCAGCGGCGAGGCTTTGCGTGCCAGCATTCGCGCCAAGCCGGAGTTCGTTAAACCGAATCGCCGCGAACTCGAATCCTTGTTGGGAAAAAAACTGACGGATGTTCGTGCGGCGAAAGACGCGGCAAAACAGCTTTTGCTGAAAGGCCCCCGAAGCTCTGCCGTGACTCTAGGTCCCGACGGCATCGTGTGGAGCGAGGAAAGCGGGCCGGTTTGGTTTTCGAAGCCGCCCCAGCTCAAAGCGGTTTCCAGCGTCGGATCCGGAGATGCCACTCTCGCCGGCTTCGCCTGCGCGGCGCTGAATGGTTGGCGCGGCGAGCAAGCCCTGCGGTTTGCCACAGCCTGCGGGGCTGCCAACTGCCTCGCGGAGTTCGAGGGGCGAATCTCCGCCTCCGACGTCGAGTCTTTGATCCCGCAAATTCAGATTGAAGCGCTCTAAGCCCTGGGCGGCCTCCGGTATCAGGAAGGGAATTACTCCGCCTCCTTCTTCTCTTCCTTCTTTGCCCACGGCAGATACGTTAGTTTCACGTCCTTGCCCAGCACCCATTTGTCGTACCAGTTAAACCAATACTGATAGCGGTCCCGAAGGTAGGTCGGCCGCTTGAATCCGTGGAACTCCTGCGGATACACGATCAATGCCGACGGGACGTGCAGCGTCTGCAGCGCTTCGTACATCTGTTCGCCGGCCACCAGCGGCACGTTAAAGTCGCTCGTGCCGCCCATGAACAGCGTGGGCGTGTGAATCCGATCCGCATGCAACAGCGGATATCCGATCTTGATATACGTCTGCAGATCTTCCCACGGTGGGCCGAGTTCAAAGTTGTACTGGTTCACGTACTCGTCCACGCCGTACAGCGCGAGCGGGTCGCCCGTGCCGGCGCCTGCGCTGGCCGCCTTGAACTCGTTCGTGTTCGCGATCATATAGTCGGTCGTAATGCCGCCATAGCTCCATCCGCCCACGCCCATGCGTTTCGGATCAACGATTCCCTCCTCGATGACCTTCTTCACGCAGGCTTCGATGTCCTGCACCTCATCGACGCCCCAGTTTGCCCAGATCGCTTTCTGATACGCGATCCCGCGCCCGTCGCTGCCGCGGTAATTCACGTTCAGCACCGCGTAACCCCGTGCCGCAAACAGCTGCCGCAGCGCGAAAAACTCATGCGCGTCCTGCCCCTGCGGCCCCCCGTGAATCCACAACAGCATCGGATAAGGCTTCGTCGCCCCGGCTTTGTCCGGCAGGGTAATCAGCCCATCCACGCGCGTGCCGTCTTTGCTCGTGGCGTCCATATTCTCAGCCTTGGCCAGCACAAGCTCGCTCAGCAGCTTCGCGTTCTGGTGGCTCAACTGCCGCAACTGCCCGTCGCTCAGCGCATATACTTCGGCCGACTTCGTGTCGGTGGTCCACAGCAGCGCCTCATGTCCCGTTTTTCCGGAGTGGCCGCGCGCGACGCCTTCGCTGTCCACCAGCCGCTTCACCGTATGGGTCGCGACGTCAACGCTGGCCGGATACACGTTCCTGTCATCTGTCACCAGCGCAATAATGTGCTTACCGTCCGGAGTCCACTGGGGATCACCAATCGGCCGGTCGATATTCGCCGTCAGCACCGTCGCGTGCCCACCGTCAGCCGCAATCACCGCCAGCCGGTCCTCCTGGTACTGCCAATATTTCACGTGCCCGCCGCGCAAAAACGCGATTTCCTTCCCATCCGGGCTCCACGCCAGCGGGCCCAGGTCCGCGCCCGTGTAGTGCGTCAGTTGCCGGAGTTCGGATCCCGCTTTCGCCGCCACTACAAACGCGTCTGTGTTGAGGTTGCGCTCCGGCTCGGCCGTGTGATTGCTGATGAACGCAATCTCTTTCCCGTCTGGCGACCACATGCCGTCGCGCTCGTCGTACTTCTTCCTGGCCGTCAGCTTGCTCATCTTGCCGCTCGCGACGTCATACAGATACAGGAACGTATGCGAGTCTGCCGTCACGTACCCAATCCTGTCCTGCTTGAACAGGTAGCGCGTGATCACGATCGGCGGAACGTACTTCTTCTCTTTCTCATCGTTGAAATCGTTCGCGCTCACCGTCCCGCCCGTGTGCACCGTCAGCAGGAGTTCCTTCCCATCGGGAGACCACTGATAGGCTTCGATCTTGCCCTGCTTCTTGGTGACGTTCGTAAGCTGCCGGGCCTCGCCGCCGCTCCGGCTCAGCGCCCACACCTGTGTGCCCTCAACCTTCCCCTTTCGGCTCGACAAGAACGAAATATACTTCCCGTCCGGGCTCCACTCGGGCGCACTCACCGATCCGTCGTACCCATACGTCAGTTGCATGTCCTGCTGACCATCCCAGCTCACCATCCATAAGTCGGTTGTCGCCTGGTCCTTCTTCATATCCACCGATGAGACGGTATACAGCACATACTTTCCGTCCGGTGACACCTTCGGGTTCTCCACATTCTTCACTCGAAACGCATCATCGAGCGTCATCGGATGAGGTTTAACGGGACTTTGCGCCATCACGGGAGCAACGCCCCCAAACACCAGGAACCACAGCAACAATCCAAGTTTTGGTCTGAACATGGCTGGCAGTATATGCAAGAAACCCGTGAAGTCTCTACCAGGAATTTCCCTTTTGGCAATAGTCCGCCGCGCGTTTCTGAGCCTGTGCAGCGGACCCTGGCCAACGACGTGTGGACACCATGTCGCGGTCACGGAGGCTTCGATGAAGGAAATCAAAGCGTACGTCCAGCGTGATGCTGTGAATAGCGTCGTTGACGAGCTTCCGAAGGCCGGCGCCCCCGGAATCACCATCGTAGAAACTCATGTTGTTGGCTACGGCTATGAGCGATCCGGAAAACCGGTGGCACAGGCGAAAAAACCGATGGAATGATCCTTGTCTCCGGCATCTCTCGCGCTGTGCGCATCCGTGCCGGAGAAGAGTTCGTGGCGAGCGCGCATTAACACGGCCCGCTCGGTTTTGGCGCCGAACCGCTTTCCTGCGACGGCAGTGTCTGCGGGTTGGGAACGCTGGGCGGCGTCGTTCCCGCAAGACTCGCGGTGC
>JBJKQB010000108.1:0-4655 GCA_046705825.1 Candidatus Acidiferrales bacterium | reverse complement strand
CGTGGCTCTCGCGGCGTGCGCCCTGGCGGCTTGGCGCGCAATGCGTATCGATCCCAACGTCGCCTTGAGGTACGAATGACTCACCTCGCGTTCTTGGAGGCCTCCTAAACGGCCATGCCATTACTGCGGCACATAGCCGGCGGAATTCGATCGTTGTTTCAAAAGAAACGCGTTGACCGGGAATTGGACGAAGAGCTGCGCGGATTCATGGACATGGCCGCCGAGGAAAACGTGAAGCAGGGCAGGAGTCGGAAGGAGGCGCTTCGCGCGGTGCGTTTGGAGCGGGGGAGTGTCGAATCTGCGAAGGAACTGGTCCGCTCTGCTGGTTGGGAGTCCCTCCTTGAGACGGTCTGGCAAGACTTGCGTTACAGCCTGCGCCAATTGCGCCGGAATCCCGGCTTCACCGTCGTCGCCGTCTTGACACTCGCCCTCGGCATTGGCGCCAATACCGCCATCTTCGGCGCAACGTACTCGATCCTACTCAAGCCGCTAACATATAAAGACTCCAACCGTCTCGTCGAAATAGGGGCTGTGCCTCCGGGACAGGCTGTGGGCGCAGAGCCCGCAACTGAACTAAATTCCTTCCCAATCGCACAAATGAAAACACAGTCTCAGATCTTCGACACCGTCACGGCGTTCGAATTGGGAAGTTACCGCCTCACGGGCTATGGACCGCCCGAACTGGTGCTCGCTGGGTTGGTCTCCGACAACTACTTCACAACGCTGGGCGTACGTCCGTTCCTCGGAAGGACGATTTTGCCTTCTGACATTCAGGGTAATTCGGGTCACGTCATTGTCTTGGGCTACGCGTTTTGGCAGAAACAGTTCGGCGGCGATACCCGGATAATCGGGAAGCAGTTGCAGCTTGCCGATCTTTTTCGTAATGTCGGCGGCGGAGCTACGCTGGCTTACACGGTAATCGGAATTGCGCCGCGCTCCTTTTCATCTCCAGTCTTTTCCTCCTATGGCCAGGATTGTGATGCATGGCTTCCGAGTGTGTCCCCGTTTCAGGACACGGGATTTTTTGGAGGCGACATTATCTCCATTGCACGATTGAAGTCGGGCGTGACATTGCAAAAGGCAAATGTCGCGCTACGGTCGCTCAGCGAAGTGCTCGGCGAGCAGTACCCGGACGCGGCCAAGGGCTGGACGCTTCACGCCCAGGGACTCAAAGACGCGATCCTTGGTACAGGAAAATACCGCTTGGAGTTGTTGGTCTTGCTTGGGGCCGTAGGATTCTTGCTGCTTATCGCCTGCGTCAACGTCAGCAGCCTATTGCTTGCTCGCACTTGGGGACGTTTGCACGAGATAGCCGTTCGCGAGGCACTGGGGGCAACGCGCCGGCGCGTGGTCCGGCAGTTGCTCACCGAGACCCTCCTCCTTTTTCTCTTTGGCTGCGGCTTTGGCCTTTTGCTCGCCCGCTGGGGCGTCAGCGTGCTCCGCGCATACGCGCCCCAAAACACGCCTCGGATAGACGAGCTAGGGTTGCACGCCACGGTGCTCTTATACGCGGTGGGGATTTCCGTGGCTGCGGGCATAGCTTTTGGCTTGGCACCCGCGTTTCAAGCCTCCCGCCGAAACCTCTACGCGAAGCTCAATGCCGCAAGTACCGGTCCAGTTCACGTGAGTGGCGCGCGCCGTGACTTCTATCGCCGTGCACTTATTAGCATTGAAGTCTCGCTTGTTGTAGTGCTTCTGATCGCCTCCGGATTGATGCTGCGCAGTTTCGCCAAAATCCTCGCTGTGCCTCTCGGCCTGCGAACAGACCATATCCTCGCAATGCAGCTGCAGCTCGATCCCGGGACCTGCAATGAGGGCCCCTTGTGCGATTCGGCGAAGGACCAGATAGTGGCCCGGATTCGCGCGCTCCCCGGCGTGGAAGATGCCACCCTTATGAATTATCCTCCGTTGGAAACTTTTGGGATCCTTGACGGCGTCTATCTCGAGCCGCCTTCTGCCTCAACGGTAGGACATCCCGTTCCCGGGCCAACGTCAAAGGCTATGTCAGTCGGCGTGTCATATTTCCGGCTCGTAGGCATTCCGCTTTTGCGCGGGCGTGAATTCACCGCTGCCGACTGGCGAAGCCCTCGGGAAGTAGCCATTGTGAACCAAACCTTCGCAAAGAAATTTCTTGATGGAAATCCAATCGGAAAACGCCTGTGGGATGGCGTCGACAAGAAGAAGAGAAACCGCTGGATCTACATTGTCGGCGAGGTGAAAGATTCGCGCGATTCCTCCCCGTTGCTGGCGCCTCAGCCGGAGGTCTACCGTCCATACGAAACGAGTTTCAATTCAGCTTCCGTGCTCGTCCGCAGTGCAATGCCCCTCCAGTCTTTGGTTCCGGCGATCCGCGAGCAAGTCTCGAAAATCAGCAGATACGCCATTGTGTCCGACGTGAAAACGATGAATCAGATTGCCTCGAAAGCAATCGCCCAGCCGAGATTTCGTGCCGTCTTGCTTGCTGCATTCGGCGCACTTGCTCTGGTTCTGACGATTATCGGTATTTATGGAGTTATTGCGTATTCCGTGAGCCGCCGCACGCACGAAATCGGAGTTCGCATGGCCTTAGGGGCGCAGCCCGTCGACGTTCTCTGGATGGTGATTCGTGAAGGTGTACTTCTTGTCGCAGTAGGAATACTCGCCGGGATAGGAGGGGCGGTGGCGCTGACGCGATTCTTTGGCAGCCTGCTCTTTGAAATTCAGCCGACTGACCCGATGACTTTCGCCGGAGTGACAGTCTTGATCATCTTGGTCGCGCTGCTGGCTTGCTACCTTCCCGCGCGCCGCGCGATGCGTGTCGATCCCATGGTCGCTTTGAGACACGAATAGCTCACGTCGCCTTCTAATCCCACAATCCTTTTCAACCCACCACTACTGACAACCGGAACATCTGCCCCGTCCCGGTGTCGGTACAGCCTCAAGCTTTCTTCTCATCCCTTCTCTTCGTTTAACACCCAAAAAGGAGCAACCCCCATGCGAACGAACACGCAGGAGGCAGTGGTGTCTGCCTACATCGTGTCCATCGGAAAGCGCACGCGGGCGCGGCCCTACCCACCAATCCGGACGCCAAACCCTATTTGACCGAACGGCGGCCCCTAGATCATCTCGCGCTGGAACGCGCCAAAAACGGCACTTTAAGCGCATTTCAAGAGCAGGAATGCTGCTCTCACGGACGCACTTCAGTTTCGCCTTGTCTTCGTGTGAGGAATGAACAACGCGGTGTGACGCCGCGCGCGATTACAGCGGAATGTTGCCATGCTTTTTCCGCGGATTCGCGTCGCGCTTGTTCTCCAGCGAGCGCAGCGCCCCGATCAATTTCGCGCGCGTCTGCGCGGGCTCGATCACCGCATCGATGTACCCGCGCTCGGCGGCCACGTAGGGATTGGCGAAGCGCTCGCGAAATTCCTCCACCTTCTCCCGGCGCAGCGCGTCCCGTTCCGCTTCCGCCGCGCGCTCCAGTTCGCGCCGGTACACGATGTTCACCGCGCCTTCCGGACCCATCACCGCGATTTCCGCCGTGGGCCAGGCGTAATTGATGTCCGTGCGGATGTGCTTCGAGGCCATCACGCAGTACGCCCCGCCGTAGGCCTTGCGCGTGATCACCGTGATTTTCGGCACGGTCGCCTCCGCAAAGGCATAGAGCAGCTTCGCACCGTGGCGAATGATCCCGCCCCATTCCTGATTTGTGCCGGGAAGAAACCCGGGAACATCTTCGAAAGTGATCAGAGGAATGTGGAAGGCGTCGCAGAAGCGGACGAAGCGCGCCGCTTTCATGGAAGCGTCAATATCAAGCACGCCGGCCAGAAAGGCGGGCTGGTTGGCCACGATGCCGGCGGGCTGGCCGTCCAGGCGGGCGAAACCGACGACGATATTTTTCGCGAAGTGCGCGTGCACTTCGAAGAACTCGCCTTCGTCGGCGACCGCATGAATCACGTCTTTTATGTTGTAGGGCTGCTGCGGATCTTCGGGAACCAGCGCATTGAGAGAAGGATCCGTGCGGTCCCATGGATCGCTGGTGGGGCGGCGCGGCGGATCGTCGACGTTGTTCGAGGGCAAATAGGTGAGCAGCTCGCGAATCATGGCCAGGCATTCGCGGTCGTCGGCCGCGGCGAAATGCGCGACCCCGCTCTTCTGGTTGTGGGTCATGGCGCCGCCCAGTTCCTGCTTGCTGACTTCCTCGTGCGTGACCGTCTTGATGACGTCCGGCCCGGTGACGAACATGTACGAAGCGCTGCGGGTCATGAACACAAAATCGGTGATGGCCGGCGAGTAGACGGCGCCGCCCGCGCAGGGTCCCAGGATCGCGCTGATCTGCGGAATCACGCCGCTGGCCAGGACGTTGCGCAGAAAAATATCCGCGTAGCCCGCCAGCGACATCACGCCTTCCTGAATGCGCGCGCCGCCCGAATCGTTCAGGCCGATCAGCGGAGCGCCCTGGCGCATGGCCAGGTCCATAATTTTGGTGATCTTGGAAGCGTTCGCCTCCGAGAGCGACCCGCCGAACACCGTGAAATCCTGCGCGAAGACATACACCAGGCGGCCGTGAACGCGGCCGTATCCGGTGATGAAACCGTCGCCGGGCGGGCGCTGCTCGGCCATGCCGAAATTGGTGCAGCGATGGCGCACGAACTTGTCGAGCTCTTCGAACGAGCCTT
>JBJKQB010000107.1:0-17572 GCA_046705825.1 Candidatus Acidiferrales bacterium | reverse complement strand
TCCTTGCACCGTTCCGTTGACCACGATCTCGCGCGCGTCGATGTCGGCGGTGACGCGGCCCGATGCTCCAATGGTCACGCGGCCATTAGTCAAGCGGATCTTGCCCTGCGTTTCGCCGTCCACGGTCAGATCGGACGTCCCCGTAATCTCGCCCTTGATCTTCAATCCGGCGCTGATGGTGGAGGCTTCGTCCGCCCGGGTGCGCTGCGGCGCAGCTGCGGGCGACGCGGCGGCAACCGCAGCGCTCTTCGCCACCGCCGGCGCCGATGGTTCCGGCGGGCCCGGCTTAGCCGCCACGGGTGCCGGCGACGACTTGCTCGCGGAAGCTGTTGCCGGGGCCTGCTGCGAGACTGTCTGCGGGGTCTCCTTCGGTTTGTCCGGAGTACTGGCCGGCGCAGGCGCGTTCGATGCTGGCGAAGATGGCTTCGCCTCTGGTTTACGCCACATGAAATTCCCCCTCGCTCAACTGCATAGCCAGGATAGTCCTGCGCGGGCTGGCAGGTTCCTGATCCTGAGGACTATAGTACAGACCTCCCGCAGAGTAAACCCGTCCATCTTCGCCGCCTGTTTGCCGAATACGACAACATGTCAAAGTGGCTCAGACCTGCCGTGGCCGGTCAATCTTGGGTCTGGACCGAATTGTGACGCAGTTCCCAGGCGGCGTCGATCATGCCTACCACTTCATGGAAGAAGATCTTCGTGCTTTCGCGCGTCTCCCACCAGCTGTCCGGGCTGTAGTTGGAATCGTTCGCCGCGATCACGTGCAGCTCCGTTCCGGAAGGCAGGACGCGCGAACAGATGTAGTCGGCGCGGCGCGTGTGGTAATTCGAGGTGACCAGCAGGACGTGTTTCCATCCGCGCTGTTCCAGCAATTGCCCCAGCGCCGCGCATTCCTGCCGCGTGTCCTGGGCGCGGCTCGGATAACGCACGATGGCGGTGGGCGGCACGCCGAGTTCCAGCAAATCGTGCTGCTCGATGTCGGGAATGCTGATGTAGGGACGCAAGTAGCGCCCGCTGGCCACGATGCGCGGCGCCCAGCCCGCTTTCAGCAGTTGCGAAGCGCGCGCGGCCCGGTCGGCGTGGTAATCGTCGTCGCCCAGGATGACGATGGCGTCCGACGCGCGCGGCGAATCGTTCAGCACGATGGCGCTGCCCGCCACGCGCATCAGCGGATGCCGCACCAGGTATAGCGCGAACGCCAGCACGACCAAAAAGCACAGCGCCAGAAATTTGAAAATGATTCCGCCGCGTTGCGACTCACGCGTGCGATTCCCTGCTTCACTCCGCCCGCCGCGAGCGCTTCCGCCGCGCCTCGCTGCCCCCGGCAAATCCGCTTTCCGCTTGTGCCCTGGTTCGCCCAAGAACGCTCATTTCTCCGGATCGGTCTGCCGCAGCCGCTCGGCCGCTTCTTCCGGCAGCAGGCCGTTCGAGTAGGTCTCCTTGAGGCCGTACGACTTGCCCCGCTGTAGCACGATGGGCAAAATTTCGAAATGCCAGTGATAGTCTCCGGCGATCGTGCGCCAGTATTCGCTCAGCTCGCCTTTCGTTTGCAGCGTGCTCGGCGAGGTGTGCAGGACCATGTGATAGGCCGTGCTGACCTGGGCCAAGCGCCGTAGTGTCCGCCGCAGCAAGCTGGCCAGGTGCCGGCGATTCTCTCCGGCAAGCGGCGTTTCGAATTGGTGATTGTGCGCGCGAGGCATCACCCAGGTCTCGAACGGCACGCGCGAGGCGTAGGGACAGAAGGCATAGTAATCGCCCACATTGTCGACCACCCGCTTCCCCTGCCGGCTTTCCTGGTGCATGATGTCGCAAAAAACGCAGCGTTCGCGCTCGCGATACCACAACCGCGCCGAGCGCAGCTCGTACAGCACGCGCCGCGGGACGAAGGTCGTGGCGGTCAGTTGCGAGTGCGCGTGCGCCCATTCCTCGCCGGCCTGCGCGCCGCGATTCTTGAAGATGGTCACGTACTTGAAGCGCGCATCCCGTTTGAGATCGGTGATTCGCTGCGCGTAGGCCTCCAGGACCAGCTCGATCTCTTCCTCCCGCATATCCGCCAACTGGCGATTATGGTCGCGACTCTCGACGATGATCTCGTGCGCGCCGGTGGGCGCCATACGGTCGTAAATTCCCTCCGCCGTGCGCGCGGGATCGCCTTCGATGTGATAGAGCGGGCGAAAATGCGGAAACACGCGCACCTGCCACGGGGCCTGGCGCGGCAATTCCAGCAGTTCGTGGATTTCCAGCCGGCTCTCCGGGCACAGCGGGCACGGATCCTGCGGAACGCCGTCCGTCTCGGAATACCCTGCCACGACCCAGCTCCGCGTGATCGGATCTTTTCGAAGTTCCATTCCTCTCCTCGGGTGAACAGCGCCAACGCAAGAATGCGGCTGAACAAAACGGTTTATCTTACCCGAAGTGGCGGCTGCGTGGCACAACCCTGTTGCAGGCAGTTCCCGGGAGGGAAGGTCCAGAGGTGAATGCTACGCGTCGAGAGTGAACGATTGAGCGTTGACCCTGATTGCGCGGCTCCCGAGTCTCAACTGTCAACTCAAGCTGCTGACCGTTCACCCCGGGCTGCTTTTTACCTCGTGTAGTGCGTGGGGGTCGGGCCGACTTCCAGGCGATGGCGGTCCCAAATGGCGCCTTCGCGCGTGTAGCTGGCCAGCTCGAAATCCTGGGTCAGTTCGAGGCAATCGGTGGGGCAGGCGTCTTCGCACAGCCCGCAAAACATGCAGCGCGAAGTGTCGTACGTAAATGTGGTGAAGACTTTTCGCCGCGTGGCGTCGTCGCGGTGCCAGCCCACCACGATCAGGTTCTCCGGGCAGGCCAGGGCGCACAAATTGCACGCGATGCACAGCGACTCGCCCGTTTCGGGATTCATGTTCAGCCGCGGCGCGCCGCGATAGCGCTCGGCCACCATCGGCCGCTCCAGCGGATACTGCTCGGTGTAGATGTTCTTGGGCGCCTGGTAGCGAAAGGTCAGCCACATCCCTTTCAGCAGGTCGACCATGGCCACGCGGCGGAGCAGTTCTTTCATTGAGATGCGAGTTTGCTCTTGGGTATCCACGCTGTCAAGGTAGTCCGCCGGCAAGCGTTCGTCCGTGACTTAGGTCACACGGCGTCCGCGGAAAGCAAGGGTGGTCTTCGATCCAGGTACCCGAACTTCTTGTCTGCGATCCCCGTCCCTAGACCGTCTGCGCGTCTACCGGACTTTTCTCGCGCCGCGCGAATACCGCGCGCACTTTCGCCAGAGCCTCCGCTCCCCGGCCCTTTGTGCGGGTCCGCGCAAGAGACAGCAGCACCATGGCCGTGAAAATGATAGCCAGCCCGAAGGTCGCCATGGGAATCGACTGCCGGCGCTTGTCCAGAATCGAAAAGCGGCCGTACACGAATTCGATGTGCACCCAATACACCAGCAGCGACGTCTGCCCAAGCTGCACCAGCGGGCTGAACCAGCGCTGTGCCGGGCCCCAGCGGCACCATGCATAGCTCAGCGAAACGATCATCAGCAGCACGCCCACGCGCGCCAGAAAAAAGTCCGGGCTGCTGTGCCAGTAGTCGTACACGCGGTACAGGCGCACCGGCAGCGAGTCGAACCACATCGAGAGAAAAAAGAGCCCAACTCCCGTCACGCCGGCAATCGCCGTCGCCTTGGCCAGGTTCTTTGTGGCCCAGTCGCTCATCAGCAAAAATCCCGCTGCCAACCCGGCGAACGCGAATGCCGTCCAGGGAAAAATCGGAAAGAGCCAGTGCTGCGGCGTGCCGAGGTTGTGCACGCCGTTGATGTAGGACTCGAGATACCAGGGCAGCCAGCGCGGCTGGTGCGTGGTCCACAGCGGCGGCGTCAGCATCGCGATCGCCGCGGCGACAATGCCCGCCAGCACCGTGTTTGCCGCACGCGTCTTCGCCAGCCGGCAGGCCACGCCCATCAGCATCAGCGAGACCCCGATGACGTTCAGGATGTCGACGCGCAGCAGGTCGGTCCACGGCGACCACGGCTGGCCCAGCGCGAACTCCTGGACGCGAAACAGCAGGCCCAGCGCCAGAATTTCCGCCCCGCGCCGGATCGTCGTGGCCGCGATTTGATTGGCGGAAATTCCCTTCCGCCGCATGCGGTCGGTCACCAGCGCGAACGAAATCCCGGCCAGAAACAGGAATAGCGCCGCGGGAAGCGTTCCGCCCAGCTGCGACCACCCGAAGAAAGTGCTCTTGCGCGCCGCGCCGCCCAGCCAGGAGTCGTAGCAATGCGTCTGAAACATCAGCAGACACGCCAGCCCCCGCATCCAGTCGATGTAAGCGATTCGGCCTTTATTCGCCGCCATTCCCGCCGGTCTGCCTCCGAAGCGGTCTGACGCCTGCCCCGCATTTCCTTGCGCGCGCCGCTCGATTCAACGAGCCTCGTACATTAGAATCGTTTGCCATGGAAACCGCGCCCTCGGCAACATCTTCTCGATCCTGGCAGATGACGTTTCCCGTCGCCATTGCGGTCTGGGCCGTCATCGTTGGCGTCACCGCCTACCTCGGAATCTGGCTGGGTTACAGCGGACATCGTTTCGCCATCGCTCTGGCCGTGGGCGCCGGACTCTTCGCCTTCGAATTCTGGCTCGCCGCGCCAAAGATTCTCGAGCGCGCGCGCCCGTTGGGCATGCTGGCGCCGCTCGTTCCGCTGGCTGCCGCCATTCTCTATTCTCTCGCTGTGACGGGCAGTGGCCGCTGGCTGCTGGCGGGCGCAGGCTACGCCATTATTCCCGCGCTCCTGCTGGCGTCCAGCGCCGGTAAACCGCCGGGCACCTGGGAAGACTACGCCGCCGCCGTCTTCATCTGGCTGGCCGTTTGGCCCAACCCGCCCTACCGCATGCTATATCACGTTTTCCCGTACCCGCCGCCGCTCGAACACACGCTCTCGGTCCTGTTGGCGATTTCCACCGCTGTCGCGGCCTATATCCTGGTCCGCCGGCTGGAGGGCGTGGGCTACGCGGTCGAGTGGCGCATGGGCTTCGGGCCGGCCTTCGCCTTCAGCTTCTTCATTTTCGCGGCCATCGCCATTCCCCTCGGCATCAAAATTCATTTCATCACTTTTAGTCCGGCGCTGGCGCGCCTTCGTTCGTTTCCGCTGGCCGCAGCCGGGATTTTCTTTTTTATCGCCTGGCCGGAAGAATTCTTCTTTCGCGGGATCCTGCAGAATTGCCTGACGCGGACCTTCAACAACAAATGGGCGGGCTTGCTGCTCGCCTCCGTGATCTTCGGCTTCTCGCACATCCTGCACGCGCCGGCGCCCAACTGGAAATACGTCCTGCTGGCCACCATCGCCGGCCTCTTCTACGGCCGCGCTTACATGAAGACGGGATCCATCTTCCCCGGCGTCCTGGTCCACGGCCTGGTGGACTTCACCTGGCACGTCCTGTTCAAGTAGCTTTCGCCGTGCCGTTTGTTTCGCCTTGCCGCTCAGCGCACGACGCCTTGCAGCGGGCTGGACGCCGTCGCGTAGAGCTTCTTCTCGATGCGCCCGGCGAGGAACGCCTTGCGTCCCGCTTCCACCGCCGCGCCCATCGCTTCGGCCATCAGCACCGCGTCCTGCGCTCCAGCAATCGCCGTGTTCATCAGCGCGCCGTCCGCGCCCAATTCCATGGCAATAGCGGCATCGGAGGCCGTCCCCACTCCCGCGTCGACGATCAGCGGCACTTCCGTGATGCGCTCCCGCAAAATGCGCAGGTTCGCCAGATTCTGGATTCCCATGCCCGAGCCGATGGGCGCGCCCAGCGGCATCACCGCCGAGGCTCCAGCGTCGATCAGCTTGCGCGCCACAATCAAATCGTCATTGGTGTAAGGCAGGACGATGAATCCTTCCTTCACCAGCGTCTAGGTGGCCGCCAGGAGCTGCTCGGTGTCCGGGAACAACGTTTGCTGATCCCCGATCACTTCCAGTTTCACCCACTCCGACAGGCCTACTTCCCGGCCCAGCCGTGCCGCGCGCACCGCTTCACCCGCGGTGTAGCAGCCCGCCGTGTTGGGCAAAATAAAAAAATTCTTGCGGTCGATGTAATCGAGCAGCGATTCCTTCGAACGATCGCTCAAGTTCACGCGCCGCACCGCCACCGTCACCACTTCGGCGCCCGAAGCTTCCAGCGCCCGCGCCATTTCCTGAAAGCTGCGGTATTTTCCTGTCCCGATAATCAGCCGCGAGCCAAAACTGCGCCCCGCAATCACCAGCGAATCATTCGTCGCATCAATCATTCCAAGTCTCCCGGGGGTCATTTTACACTGAGTCGCGCGCGGCTGCTCTGTGACGCCGGACACAACGGCCCAGGATCGAGGAAGCGTCTCCCCTCCCTACATCCGGGTCTGTTGCGGTCTGGGCTCCTGCACGTCGGCGTACAACCGCTCGATCACGTCGGCATACACGCGCTCGATCACGCGGCGCTTGAGCTTGAGGGTATAGGTCAACTGCCCGTTAGCGAAGCTAAAGTCCTGCTCGATGAGGGCGAATCTCTTCGGCTTTTCGTACTGCGCCAGGCGCTCGGTGAGCCGCTCGATCTCCTGGGTCATCCAATTGCGTGTCCAGGCGTCGCCCAGGATCTGCGAATTCGTGGCGAACTGCAGCCCGTGTTTGCCCGCTTCCGCCTCGAGCGCCGCGAAGTTGGGCACGATCAGCACCGACACGAACTTCTGCCCTTCCCCCACCGCGATCACGTTCGCGATGAACGGCGAGGTCTTCAGCAGATTCTCGATCAGCGCCGGAGCCACGAATTTCCCCGCCGCCGTCTTCAGCAGCTCTTTCTTGCGGTCGGTGATGATCAGGTAGCCGTCTTCGTCGATTCTTCCGATATCCCCTGTGCTCAGCCAGCCGTCCGGCGAGATGGTCTCGCGCGTCTCTTCCGTGCGTTTGTAGTAGCCCTGCATCACGCAGGGGCCCTTGACCAGAATCTCGCCGTCCTCCACCGTCTTCACCTGCACGTGCGGAATGGGACGCCCGACGGTTCCCACCTTGTTGGCCTTCGGCGTGTTGGTCGACACCACCGGCGAAGTTTCCGTCAACCCATACCCCTGATAAACCTCCACTCCAATCGACCAGAAAAATTCGGCCAGCTCTTTGGCCAAAGGCCCGCCTCCGGAAACGAATCGCTGATGCTGTCCCCCGAGCCCGGCCCGAATCTTCCGGTACACCAGCGCGTCCGCCACGCGCCACTGCAGCTTCACCCCCGCCGGCGTTTCTTTTCCGTAGGCGCGCCATGGCAGCGCGCGTTGCGCCACACGCATCGCCCAATCGAACACGTTCCGCTTCCACTCGACCTCGTGATGCCCCTGGTCCAGAATCTTCGCGTAGATCTTCTCGAAAAACCGCGGCACCGCGGCGGCAAACGTCGGATGCACCTCCAGCAGCGCCTGCGGCACGACTTCCATTCGCTCGACGTAGGCGATAGACACGCCGTTGAACAGGTAGCCGTAGCCCGCGATCCGCTCGTAAACGTGCGCGAGCGGCAGGAATTCCAGCGCAATCTCCGCCGGCTTGAAGTCCTGCTCGTGCATCGAATCTTGCGTATTCGAGCTGAGATTCGCGTGGCTCAGCATGACGCCCTTGGGCTCGCCCGTCGTTCCCGAGGTGTAAATGATCGTCGCCAGCTGCTGCGGCGTGACCTGCTCCGCGCTCTTGCGGTAATCGGCGACGGCCGCGTCAGACTCGGCCGCAATCGCCGAAATCAGCGCTTCGTAGCGCACCACCTCGCCCGGAACGTCCGCAGGATGCGCGGCCGCAATCACCTGCTCGACGCCCGGAATCTTCTGCCGCGCCTCCGCCAGCTTCTGCGCCTGCGCGCTTCCCGCCGTGATCACCACGCGCGCGCCCGAATCGTTCAGGATATAAGCCAGACGGTCAGGCGATTCGTTGAAGTAGACCGGCACATTCACCGCGCCCAGCCCCAGAATAGCCAGATCCGCGGTGTGCCATTCGGGACAATTGGGCGCGAACACGCCCACGCGGTCGCCTGCCTGCACGCCCAACTCGCGCAGCGCCTTCGACAGCACGGCCACCCGCCGCAGCATTTCTTGAGCCGTAATCGCCTGCCAGCCCGCCGCCGTGCGATACATCTGGGCGCGCGGATTCCTGTGGGTGTCAACCGCGTGGAGAAAATACTGCGTCAGCGCCGCGTATGGTTCAACCATTTGTCTTGAAGTGGGTATCCGGCGCACCGGCTGTCGCCTGGGCAGCCCGACGCTGCATGTACGATCGGGCAAGCCGGTGGCGGGACATCGAGGCCACTCTAGCGTATCGTCTACGCGCATGCAAACCGCGTAATCGCGCGCGCAATGGCGAACGGCGTTACCCAATCGCCGCTCCGAAAGCGGTTCTCGCGCCCCGGATCAAGACGCAGCATGGATCAGGCGCAAGCGACGCACTCTTGCGCGAAATGGTCGTTCGGAAAGTTCTGAACGCGAAGCGGTGTTTCAACAAATTCGGGCGCGCTACTGCTCGATCCGCGGCATGCTCGACCAGATGATCTTCCCGTCCGGGCTGTACAACGTCAGCAGAGCGCCATTCGGTGTCACCGACCAGCGCCCGAGCACCCTGCCATCCGCGCCCGTCAGGATGAACCGTTCCGCTTCGATGCTCCTCGCATGTATGGGATACGTTCGCGATTCCTGGGCGTAAAGGCCGGCGCCCAGCGACAACGCCATCAGTACAATCGCCAGCAGCCCACCCCATTTCCAGAACCGGTTTTGGCGCTCGAGCTTCGCAATCCGCGCCGCCAGTTCCTGCACATCCGTCCGGGTTTCCTCTTTCATTGCGCAC
Source organism: Candidatus Acidiferrales bacterium (assembly GCA_046705825.1). Taxonomy (GTDB): domain Bacteria; phylum Acidobacteriota; class Terriglobia; order Acidiferrales; family UBA7541; genus Palsa-295. The sequence continues at coordinate 8,784 of JBJKQB010000107.1, read as the reverse complement.
CTCCGCACGCAGGTTTAGCCACTAACCACGGTTAGACGCTTGAGATGAAGTGATGTCACCCGCCAGAAGAACCGCTGGAGGAGTTCGGGAAGTGTTGAACGGCCTATCGCTTCGGTGTCGGTCGGGATGCTGAGGGACGCTTGCGTTCCGCCGGATCCCAGTCCTCGGGTGGAAACGCGATGCGCCAGAACAGCGGCGAGGCTTCGCTGAACTCCAGCCCCACTTCCGTCTTGTTGCCGTCGCGCTGGCCGATGTAGGTGATCTTGCAAGGAAGTTCTTCGGCGGTCTTGGGATTCACGATCGAGACGTGCTGCGTCCGCGTCACGTGTGCCGCCAGACGCACCATGCACCCGTTCGCGTTCACCGACACAGTCTGCGTGTCTTCCTGAAATGTGTGCGCGCCGCTTCCCCCGCGCACGATTACCGGCATCGTAATCTGCAAGCGATGTGTGCGGCGGCGGTCGGAAGCGCTCTCAGCCCCCGGACCCGGCGATTTCAGGTCCCCCATTTCGAAACTCTCCTTGTGAGTGGCCAAACCTGAGTGTACCACTGCAGGACCTGAAACAAATCCTTGCTTCGCGCCGCCCAATTACTCTTTCCCCACAGGCCTGGCTCCCACGGGCCTGCCAGGAAGCGTGGCCGGCGGGAAGGTGCGTAGACCGCATTGCGGTCCGCTGTCACGTTCGGAGCGACACGATTCACAAGCCGTCGATACCGCGCGCTAGCCACCAGAGCATCTACAGCAAGCGCTTAGCGTCTGACAGCGCGAGCTGCAAGACGACGGCGTCTTCCGTGGGGTCCGCGTAATAGGCACGCCGGCGCCCGGCCCGGCCAAAGCCGCGCCGCTCGTAAAACCTCTGCGCCGCAAGATTCGAAGCGCGCACTTCCAGCAAAATCCGCTCGGCGCGCACGATCTTGCTCCAGTCCACCGCCTCCGCGAGCAGCTTGGATCCCACTCCGCGCCGGCGCGCGTCCGGCCGCACAGCCAAATTCAGGATCTCCGTCTCCTGCACCAGCAGCCGCGCCACCAGGAAGCCCGCGATTCCTCGCGCCTCCTCCGCCGCCCAAGCGGCCATCTCGCCGCGCGCCGCGCTCTCGTAATCCGAAGCGGCCCACTGCGCGATTTCCGGAGACTCCCTCTGGATCGCGAGCACGCCCTCGATATCCCGCGGCTCCAATTTGCGTATGCGCACAGCCTAAGGACGGCCCTTCCAGTGCAGTTCCGCGTCCGAGCGCCGCACGTAATTCGCATCGAGCGTCAGCGCGTTCGCCGTCTCGCCGCGCTGCGCCGCACGATACGCCAGACGCCCGATCATCGGCGCCAGAACCCACGAGACGCTCTCGCAGGCCGCGCCCGATTCGCGCAATCGCTCTTCGACCCCGCCACACGCCGCGAAATCCGGCGATACCACGACTGCCTCCCCGTGTTCCGCCAGCGCCGACAGAAATTCCTCCGGGCTCCCTACGCGATCTTCCCCGCGCCGGACGAGCCGATCGCCCGCGCGCTCGTAAAACCCGAAGTAGACTTCGCCGCGCCGCGCGTCCAGCAACGGCGCCAGCAACCCTCCCCTGCATGACTGCGCCGCCACCGCTTCCAGCCCGCTGACCGCCGCCACGGGCTTGCCGTACACCTCCGCCCAGCCCTTCGCCGCCGTCAAACCCACGCGCAAACCGGTAAATGATCCGGGCCCCGCATTCACCGCAAACAATTCAAAAGCGTCTCGCGCCAGATCGAGTTCTCGCAGCAGAAAATCCAATTGCCGGAACATTCTGGAAGAATACGTCTCGACCGTGTTCGCTGCCACCGTGCCTATGACTTTTTCACCACGCAGCACGGCTATGCTTCCCGCTGGCGACGCTGTGTCCAACGAAAGGATCAACACAATCGATATTATAGAGGCAGTGCCCGGCAATTACTGGACCAAACCCGCGGGAATTCGCCCTTTCCCCCAAAATTCTTACCCTAGAAAATCCATGGATTTGCTTGACGCCTGCTCTCCATGTGCCTAAAATTTCAACATGGAGTTCGGGGAGGGACCTTCCACCTATGGACTTTAAGCTCGGGGAAAAGGTTGTATATCCGAATCATGGAGTGGGCGTTATCGAGCAAATCAGTTATGGATACCTCAACGGGCGGTCCGAGCGATGTTACATGCTGCGTATCGTTTCGAGCGGCCTTAAAGTGATGGTTCCCCAATCTAACGCAGAAAACGTTGGTCTCCGCGGCGTCATCCGTTCCAGCCAAGCCGGTGAAGTTCTTTCCTACCTGGAAAAGGGCCGCTCGGCTTCGCATCATGACTGGAAACACCGCTTCAAGGAAAACTCCGACCGCATGCGCACCGGTTCACTCATGGAAGTGGCTGCCGTGCTGAAGGGGCTCGTCGCGCTCAGCCGCACCAAGCCGCTTTCTTTCCGCGAAAAGAAGATGCTGGAACGCGCCAAGTATCTTCTGGTCAGCGAACTGGCCACGGTCCGCAACATGTCCGAAGAAGCCGCGGAGGGCAATATCCTTCGTGCGCTGGCCAAAGCCAAACTGCAGATGCCGCAGACGCAGGCTCCGGCCGAGTAAGTTTTTTCTTCCTTTTCTCCCGGGCACAGCGCTCGCGCGCTGTGCCTTTTTTTATTTGCGTTTGCGCCGCTTCCCGCCGGGCTTGCCCCAGCCTCCGCCGCCGGGCGTCTCGATCCGGATCACGTCGCCCGCACGCACGTAGAACCCGCATTTCGAGGCTAGGCGTTCGCGCCTGCCCCGCGAAATCAGTTCCGTCTTGCCCCGCGCGCCCGCCCCTCCTCCCGCCAGCCCGTATGGCGCGATCTTCCGCCGCTCGCTCAGCACGCCGGCCTGCGCGTCGGTCAGGAACTCCACCTCGCGCACGATCCCGTCGCCGCCGCGATACTTCCCCGCTCCGCCCGACCGCGCGCGCAAGCTGTACCGCCGCAGCCGCACGGGGTACGTAATCTCCAGCACTTCCGTCGGCGTATTCAACGAATTGGTCATGTGCGTATGGATTCCGCTGATGCCGTCGCGCCCCGGACGCGCGCCCATCCCGCCGGCAATCGTTTCGTAGTACGCGAAAATGGCTCCCTCGTGCCCCGCGCGCGTATCCGCGCCGCCGAACGTCAGATTGTTCATGGTGCCCTGGCTCGCCGCCGGTATGCGCTCCGGCACCGCGCGTGCCAGCGCCCGCAGCAGCGTGTCCACGATCCTCTGCGACGTCTCCACGTTTCCGCCCGCCACCGCTCGCGGAGCGCGCGCGTTCACGATGGTCCCCTCCGGCGCAATCACGCGGATGGGGCGCATCAATCCGGAGGTGGCCGGCACCTGCTCGTCCAGCAAGCAGCGGAAAACGTAAAACACGGCCGATTCCGCAATCGCCGCCACTGCATTCACGCTGCCCTGGCATTCGCCCGCCGAGCCCGTAAAATCCGCCTCCGCGCGCTCGCCGCGTTTGCGGATTTCGACGGCGATGCGGATCGGCTCGGCGGACACACCGTCGTCGTCCAGATAATCCTCGCCGCGATACGTCCCATCGGGAATCCCGCGCAGCACCGAACGCATCATGGCCGCGGAATACTCCAGCAGGAACCGGCTGTAGCGGCCGACTTCGCCGCGTCCATAACGCGCGACAATTTCTCCCAGCCGCCGCGCCCCGATCCGGCACGACGCGATTTGCGCCGTCAAGTCTCCTTCGCGTTCGCGCGGCGTGCGCACGTTGAACAGCAGCGTCTTCAGAACGTCGTCCACCACTCGCCCGCCCGCAAAAATCTTGACCGGCGGAATCCGCAGCCCTTCCTGAAAAATCTCGCGCGAGAGCCCCATGGACCCGGCCTGCGCGCCGCCCATATCCGCGTGATGCGCCCGATTCGCCACGTAAAACATCGGCCGGCGCTCCCGCCGCAGAAAGACCGGCATCACCATGGTCACGTCCGGTAAATGCGTGCCGCCCGCGTAGGGATCGTTCAGGATGGCGATGTCGCCGGGGCCTAGCTCGATAGCCCGCACAGCCGCCTCGACCGACCGCGGCATCGATCCCAGATGTACGGGCATGTGGTCGCCCATCGCCAGAACGTCGCCCGCCGCGTCGAACACTGCGCACGAATAGTCGCGCCGCTCCTTGATATTGGGCGAAAAGGCCGACCGCCGCAGCGCCGCGCCCATTTCTTCCGCCACCGAATGGAACAGGTTCTTGAAAATCTCCAGCCGCGTTGGATCGAATTCACTCATCGCGATCTGTCTCTGACATTCCCACTCCTCCTCCTCGTGTCATCCCGCTTGCTAGCGCTGAGCGTAGCGAATGTGCCCCGAGCGCAGCGAAGGGCTTTCTCATCGTGTCATCCCGCTTTCCCTGAGCGCAGCGAACGTGCCCCGAGCGCAGCGAGGGTCCGTTCCTCTGCCTCCTTGCCTCCTTGCCTCCTTGCCTCTTTGCCTCCTTGCCTCTTCCTTTGCTCCCTCAGCCTCCTATCTCTCGATTCACCATCACATTCTCGTCTTCATCCACCCGCGCATTCCACCCCGGCGGCACCACCGTCGTCGCGCTGTACTCCGCAATAATCGCTGGACCGCCAACTCGATTCCCGGCCCGCAGCTTCTCGCGAACGTAAATCGGCGTCGGCCGGAATTTCCCGCCAAACGCCGCGCGCCGCCGCGCCAGAATGGCCGCGCTCGCATCCGCGCTTCCCATCCGCTGCCGCGGCCAGGCCACCGGCGCCGTCCGCCCCGTGAACCTGGCCCGCACATTCACGATTTCCACGGCGCGCGCTGGATCGCAGTAGCCGTAGCGCCGCTCGTGCTCCGCATGAAACGCCTTCAGGAAATTGCCCGTCGCCGCGATGGTCAGCTCGTACGCCTGCCCCACGTAGCGCATATCGAAGAACCCCTCGACGCGCACCTGGCGCCCCGCAAACCCTTCCGCGCGCATTTCGCGCAAGCCCTCCCGCTCGATCCGCCCGAACGCGGGCCGCAACCGCCTCTGCGTATCCGCCGGCGATCCCGCTGCGCTCAGCACGCTGTGCGACAATTCTTTCACCACATCCGCGCGCAAAATCCCCAGCGCCGACAGCGCTCCCGGAAACTTTGGTGCCAGCACCCGCGGAATTCCCAGGCTGGCGGCCAGCGAGCAGGCGTGCAGCCCGCCCGCGCCGCCAAACGCCACCAGCGTGTAGTCGCGCGGATCGCGCCCGCGCTCGATGGAAATCACGCGAATGGCCTTCTCCATCGTCGCCTCAACTACATCCACAATCCCCTGCGCGAATTGCTCGACCGACCTCATCCCCCGCGCGCCGCGAATCGCCCGACGCATATGCTCGCGCGTGCGCTGTTCATCCAGGCGGAAATCGCCGCCGAGCAACCCCTCGCTCCCCAGCCTGCCCAGAATCAAATGCGCGTCGGTCACCGTGGGCAGTTCGCCGCGCCCGTAGCAAATCGGACCCGGATCGGCGCCCGCGCTTTCCGGCCCCACGCGCAACGCCCCGGCGCGGTCGAATCGCGCAATCGACCCACCGCCCGCGCCCACCGTATGGATCTCCAGCATGGGCACCGCGACAGGCAGCCCTGCGACGATCGATTCGTTGGTGGTGCGCAGCGCCCCTTCCACCAGCGAAACATCGGTCGACGTTCCGCCCATATCGAAGCTGATCACGCTGCCGTATCCGGCGTCCGCAATCTGCTTCGCAGCCAGCGCGCCGCCCGCCGGCCCCGACAGAATCGTGCGCACCGGCTCGCGCGCCGCCACCTTCGCTGAAAGAATCCCGCCATTCGACTGCATCACGCGTACGCGCGCCCCGCCGCGCCCTGCCCGCCTCTTGCCGCCTCCGCTGCCGTTCGCGCTCACGGCGCGGCCGGCGTTCCGCTCGATTTCCTCCAGATACCGGCTCATCACCGGAGCCAGATAGGCGTTCACGACAGTCGTCGACGTGCGCTCGTATTCGCGGAATTCCGGCAGGATTTCGTGCGACACGGAAACGCTGTAGCCTTCCGCCCTCAGCCGCTTGGCCAGCCGCCGCTCGTGCTCCGGCCGCAGAAACGAAAACAGGAAGCACACCGCAACCGATTCCGCGCGCGCCGCGCGTACCCGCTTCACCACGCGCGCGATTTCAGCCTCACCCGGCCGCTCCACAATCGTTCCGTCCGCGCCAACCCGCTCGCGCAGCCCCAGCCGCCGCTCGCGTGGCACCAGCGGCTCGGGACGCTCCACAAAGAAATCGTATAGCCGCGGCCGCGCCTGCCTCCCAATCTCCACCACGTCCTCGAAACCCGCCGTGGTCACCAGCACCGGGCGGCCGCCCCCGCGCTCCAGCTGCGCGTTGGTCCCCACCGTCGTCCCGCACAGCAGGTCCAGCTCGCGCCATTCCGCTGCGGAAGTACGCGCGCGAATCTCTTCCAGCGCGTTCGCAATTGCTCTTGCGGGATTTCCCGGTGTGGAAGGAATCTTCAGGATTTCCACGCGCCCTTCGCGCAGGAAAAGACAGTCGGTGAATGTGCCGCCCGTATCAATGGCCACGCGCATGACGGCACATTCTACACGCTGCCGCGACAATCGCATCCAACCGTCCCGCGTTCCCTTCTGGAAACACGCGCGGCGAAACGCCCGTCGCCCCTGCGCCTACCCGGTAAAATTGGATGAAACTCACGCGCCGTACCGGCGCACTCGCATGAGCACCGACACGCGCACACTCAAGCCGCTGGTCAAACCCGAGGAACAGGAACTCGCCCGCAAGCGCGAGGAGCAAACGGCCATCGAGACCGAGCTCGCCGATTGCGAGCTTCGCGCCGCCAACCTGCGCGCCGAATTAGGCGCTTTCGAGCGACAATACCTGCATTTCGTCGGCTCGCGTTACGCCGAACTCGACGAGCTCAACGCGCAGGTCGCGGAAACCATCGCTCAGGCTCAGCCCACCAACGACCGCGCCCAGCAAGCCGCCCGCGAAGCGCGCGCCCGCGCCGCCAGCACCAAATCCAGCGCCGGCGAAAAATCCGCCCAGGAGCCCAAGCCCTTTCACGCCTCGGCGGAATTGAAGCGCCTTTATCGCGACGTCGCCCGCCGCATCCATCCCGACCTCACCTCCGATCGCGACGATCGCGCCAAGCGCCAGCTATTAATGGCTCAGGCCAACGAAGCCTACGAGCGCGGCGACGAAGCCCTGCTCACCAAAGTCCTCACCGAATACGAATGCAGCCCCGAAGCCGTGAAAGGCGACGGCGCGGGCGCCGACTTGATTCGCGTCATTCGCCGCATCAGCCAGGCGCGCAGCCGCCTTTCCGAAATCGAGGCCGAATTGCAGGAACTCCTGCGCTCCGACCTCAACCAGCTCAAGGCCCGCGTCGATCAGGCCGAACAGCATGGCCGCGACGTCCTCGCTGAAATCATCGGCAAAGTGGACGAGCAGGTCGCGCAGGCCAAACGCCGCCTCGAACATCTGCAGCAGGGAGGCGCGTAACGATGCCTCCCGAAGCGCGCCAGAACGCGGCCGGCAGCCACATCGTCCGCTCGCCCGGCAGTGCGCTGGCCGTGCGTTCCGCCGCGCTGGTGGCGCGCGGCCTGCGCGATCTCGCGCGCAACGCCAACTGGCTCACCACCAAAATTTTTGCCGGAAGCTCGCCGCAGGTCGCCATTTCCTGCCACGCGCAAGTTTCCGCCGTCGCGCCGCACAAAAAGGGCGAGCCGCAGCGCCTGGTCGTCTATGACGCGGAACGCGGCGCCCCCGCTCTCGCCCTGACCGTCCCCAACGAAGCGGTTTCCTTCGGCTCGCAACTGGCGGCGCGCGCCGCCTTTGCCTGGTCACCCAGCGCGCAGTTTCTCGTGGCCGCGTGGGGCCTGTGGGAGCCCGCGCTGCATCTGTTCGACATGCACGGCAAAACGTTCCTGGGAACCTTCGGGGAGTTTGCGGAATTTCCCCGCTGCATTCGCTGGTCGGAACTCGGCCGCTACTTCGCGCTTTCCGCGCCCGGCCGCAACGGCTCGCTCGAATTGTGGACGGCGCAGCCCAGCTCGACCGTTCTCACGGGCCCTGCTCTGCGCCGCATTGGTCCGCCCAATTTGGCTGCCCCGCAGGAAAATCCCAGCCAGCCCGTGGATGAAGGAACTTTCGCCGGCTACGGCCGCCTTGCCTTCAGCCCCAATGAATGCCTGCTGGCCGCTGCCGTGGAAGTCAGCGGCGAATGGGCTGACGATTCGATCCTGCTCGCTGATTTGCCTTCCTTCCAGGATCGCCCGCTGATTCCCGCGCAGGGCCACATCACCGACATCACATGGACGCCCGATAGCCGCCACATTCTCTATTGCGCCGCCGGTCAGGCCTTTTGCCTCGACATCGAAGCGGAATCCCACGAAAGCGAGTCGCTGCCCTTCGGCGCGGAACTGATCGCCTGCCATCCGCATCGCCCGCTGTGCGTCTGCTTCAGTTCCTGGCTGAAGAATTCGGCGAAGGGCCGCCTCTTCCTCGTCGATTTGGATACGATGGAAACTCTGGACGAGCACCCTGCCGAGAACGTGGTCGACCTGCGCTGGTCCGCCGACGCCCGCAAAGCCTACGCCGTCACCCGCGACGGCCTCGCCTTCACCTACGAGCCCCCCTTCTAGCCGTCTCCTAGCGCTTGTCCTGAGCCAAGGCGAAGGGCGTCTCGCCGGCGTCTTTATTCTTCTCCTCGCTCTATGTCTGTGGCGCGGGCGTCCGCACGCAGGTTGTGCTCTGTGCTCTCCGCTCTTCCTCTGTGAACTCTGTGGTGAGCCTTTGAATTGCTCTGCGGTTTTCCTCTGCGCCCTCTGCGCCTCAGCGGTAAATACTCGT
>JBJKQB010000106.1:0-9931 GCA_046705825.1 Candidatus Acidiferrales bacterium | reverse complement strand
TCGCCTATCTGGATCGCCGGTCGAATTCGGCGGCGCGGGCGGAGGTCGAGCGGCATCTGCTGGCCTGCGAGGGTTGCCGGACACGCGCGGCGGAATTCCGCAAGCTGTGGGGCGTGCTGGACGAAGCGCCGGCGCAAGAGCCGTCGTTCGGTTTCGACGCGCGGCTGCGGCAGAGAATTGCGGCTGAGCCGAAGCAAAGCTGGTTCCGCACGCTGGTGCCGCAGCCGCGGCTGGCGTTCTCGCTGGCTCTGCTGCTGGCGCTGGCAATCCTGACCGCGCGGCTGCCGCGCCGGAGCGTGGCGCCTTCGGCCGCTTCGCTGACCCCCGACGAGCAGTTCCAGATGATCGATCACCTGGGCGTGCTGGAGAATTACGACCTGCTGAGCCAATCGGATGTGCTGGCGGAATTGCCTGCAGCACCCGCGCAGGAGCCCGGCCAGCAGAACAATCAGAATCAGCAGCAGCCCGATAGTTCCGGAGGCGGCTCCTGAACATGCTCTTGCGCAGGCTCACTTTCGCGTTTGGGTTGGCGCTGATGACAGCGCTGGCGGCGCAGCCTGCTCTGGCGCAGCGCAAAACGAGGGCAGCGGCACGAACGGGCGCTCCCGCTTGGCGGCAAAGGGCCCAGGCGCGGCAAGGCGGCCGCGCGAATCGAGCGGAGCGTCAAGCGAACCGGGAGTATGCGCGCGGCGGAAACGCGAATCAGCAGGCAAGCGGCGGTCAAGCGTTCGGCCCGAACCAGAACAGGGAGCGGGGTTTGCAGCCGGGGGCGCTGCGCAGGTTGCGGGAAATGTCGCCCGAGCAACAACAGCGATTCCTCGACAACAACCAGCGGTTTCGTGACTTGCCGCCGTGGAGGCAGGCGCAGATTCGCAGGAATTTGCAGCGTTGGAACGGCCTGACGCCGGCGCAGAAGGACGCACTGATTCATCGGAATCAGGTGTGGCAGCGGCTGAATCCGGCGCAGCGGCAATTTTACCGCAGCCAGATTCTTCCCAAATGGAAGCAACTGTCGCCCGACCGCCGGCAACTGATCATCGGCCGGCTGCACGCGCTGCAGGATATGAATCCCGAGCAGCAACGGAAGGCGCTCAACGACCCGCGATTCATGAAGGGACTGACGCCGGACGAGCAGGGCGTGCTGCGCGATCTGAGTTCGCTTCGGAGTCCGGCCCCGCAGTAGGGCAACGCGAGTTCGTTTTCCCCGTCTAAAATCTGTTCCCGCTGCGCGCCGCCGCTCTAATCCGGCAGTGAAACTCAGCACCTCGCAAAACCCAGCCGAAGTTGCGGGCCATTCGGATGATTCTTGAGGGCCGGCCGATTTGGTCCGGGTGTAACCTGACTACGCTTGCGGGCGTCCGAGAGGACAGCGGATCCCGATGGGCTGCGGCCCAACGGACGAGCTGAACGAGGAGGTCTGCCATGAAAATAGGGAAGGAGCGAGCAGCGGCGATTCTTGTGGGCGCGATACTGATTTGCGGCACGCTGGCGACAGCGAAAGCGCAACTGCGGCCGGAGGTGTATCGGCCGGGGGCGTTTGAGACCGTTCGAGAAAGCCGGCTGATCGGAGTGAGCGTCGTTCGATTGATCAACACCGCCGAGCAGGATTACAGGGACGCGCACGGGCGTTTCGCCACATGGGATGAGCTGAACCGCTCGGGCGCGCTTGCTGCCGCCCGGAAGCGCTCGCCTGAACCCAAAGGGCTGGCGCTGTCGACCGCGCCGGAGGTGGTGCCCGGCTGGATGCTGGCGATCATCGTCTCGCACGATGGAAAGACCTATCAGCTGTCACTGCGGAATGTTGGCGATCGGCAATGCCGGTTTTCGTTGTTCAGCGATCCAAGCGGGCTGATTTATCAGGGAAGTGTGATCGGCTGCGAACCAGGCTCATAGGATCGGGGAACTGCTAAGGTCCTATCTTCCACTCACACAGGACTGGCTCTGACGGCACAGCTAACCGGCTTGAGTGCGGCGCGCCCAGCGAGCGCGGGCAGGGAACTGGTTGAGCAGGCCGCGTATTTCACCTGCCGCACTTAAAGCCGCATACATCAAACCAGCCGAAAAATACAACCTCAACCGGGCCATTTTCGACGATTCGGCGTATTGGAACGAGCCCCACGGCTTGGTATGTTCCTGTCGTCCGGCCGCTCTCGCGATTTCCACTGGTTAAGGCGGGATTGGTATGCTCATTCGCTGGGTCAATCATGCGTCGTTTCTCGTAGAAACCGGCAACATCAAGCTGATCTGTGATCCATGGATTGAAGGGACTGCCTTCAACAACAGCTGGAGGTTGCTCTCCCCGAGCAAGCTTTCGTTCAACGATTTTGGCAACATCACGCACATCTGGTTCAGCCACGAGCATCCCGACCATTTTTCGCCTCCGAACCTGAAAAAAATACCCGAGGAATACCGGCGAAAGATCACCGTGCTGTTCCACTGGACCGAAGACAAGCGCGTGATCCAGTTCTGCAAACAGCTCGGGTTCCAGACGCGCGAACTGCCCGATGCGCGCTGGGTCCAGATCGAAAACATGGAATTGATTTGCGGCCGGAATGAGGCGATCGATTCCTGGCTGGGCATTCGCGCGGACGGTTGGAAGCTGATGAACACGAACGATTGCGCGTACCACGCCCGGCGCGAAGTGGCCAGGATCGAGGAACTGTTCGGGCCGGCCGACGTCCTGCTGACGCAGTTCTCGTACGCGAACTGGGCGGGCAATCGCGGGGACGCGGCGGCGCATCGCCGCGCAGCAGCGAGAAAGCTGGAAGAAATACAGCGGCAGGTGGAAGTGCTGCGGCCCGACTGGGTGGTCCCGTCAGCGAGTTTCGTGTGGTTCTGCCACGAAGAAAATTACTATATCAACGAACATATGAACCGGGTTTCCGACGCAGCCGCGTTCTGCCGCGAAAGCCTGAAGGTCGTGCCGGTGGTGCTCTATCCGGGCGACACCTGGGAACTCGGCGCGCCGCACACGCCGGTTTCGGCCATCGAGCGCTACGCGGCCGACTACGAGCGAGTCTTCCATCATCCGGCGCTGGACCGGTCAAAACCTGTGCCGGATGCCGACCTTCTGGCCGCGGCCAAGAAATTCTTCGCCGACATGCGGGCGAAAAATAACCGCATCCTGCTGGCGCTGCTGCCGATGGGAATTGCTTATCTGACGGATAAGGACCAGACCGCGATCATCCATTCGACGGGCATGCAGCTCGCGCCCGGGCGGCCACTTGAACCGGACATCGAAATGGGTTCCGATGCGCTGTTCTATTGCCTGCGATTTGGCTGGGGCGGCGACGCGCTGCGCTCGAGCGGCCGGTTCCAGATCCCGGCGGGCGCAAATCCGCGGCATTTCTTCCGCATCTTCCGCATCGCCTGCCTGAACACGGGAGAAGAGTACCTCGACAGCAAGATGGTCGCGCGAAAGGTGCTGGACCGCGCCGCCAACTGGGCCTTTCGGCACGGCGCGCGCCGCATACCCGGAGTGAATCTGCGCAAGCGGCCCTTCGGGCTGCCGGAAGCGCGCTCGCTGCACCCCGGGCGAGTGGCCGCGGTGTTTGCGTCGGTGCTGTGGCTGCTGGTTGATCTACTGGATCCCTCCGGATCGAGCTGCTAGCGCGGGCTTGTCGCGCCAGAATGGAACCGCTCGCGGTTTCCCGCCTGTTGACGCTTGGCGAACAAGTTCCGCGGTGGTTCTAGCGCCTCGAATGCCTTCGCGAGCCCTTGCGCAACAACGGATCGTGAAGGCGACGTCACAGCGCTACTAGGAATTGTGGTGCGAGTGCGGCTGCTCCGTTCTGAAACGCATTTCACGCCGTCCCTGCAAAAAAATCTAGAAAATTTGTGGAGAATTCTCTTGACACCATGCAGAACCCGCCTACAATCGGGGCTCAAGTGCAGTGGGAGAAAGTGGCATAGAGTGGTAAGCAGTAGCAGAGCGTGGCAAGCGGTAGCAGCCAGTGGCGCGGGGGCGAATCAGCGAGTGAGCTCTTCAATCTGCAGCGCGAAGCCAGCGCGGCTCGCAAACACACCCGCCGAAGTATCCAAGATCAGCAATGTTGCGCGGCTCTCATCTGGCGACAGTGGACGAGAAGGGCCGGGTCAAAATCCCGGCAGACTTCCTGGCCGAGCTGCGCAAGTACGGGACCAAGTTCTACGTGACGAGCGCCAAGGGCGACCACGCGCGCGTTTATCCCATGAAGGTGTGGGAGGAAATCGAAAAGAAGCTGGCCAAGATGTCCTCCTACGAGCCGAAGCGGCGCAAGTTTTTGCAGCGAACCAATTATTACGGGCAAGTGGTCGACGTGGACGGGCAGGGGCGCATCCTGATTCCGCCCGTGCTGCGGGAGTCGGCGGAAATGAAGGGCGAAGTCCAGATTCAGGGGCAGCTGACCTACCTGGAAATCTGGAACCACGCGCGATTCCAGGCCCTGTTGAATAACGATCCGGTTACGGCGGAAGACGAAAAGGCATTCGGCGAATTGGGCGCGTAGCTTTTGAGCGTTCTGCATACGCCGGTTCTGGTGAGTGAAGTGGTGGAATGGCTTCGCATCCGGGCCGGAGGGACGTATGTGGACGCCACGGCGGGCACGGGCGGGCACTCGCTGGAAATCGCACGGCGATTGACGACCGGCAAGCTGGTGGCCATGGATCGCGACCCGCAGGCGCTGGAAACGGCTCGCCGGCGGCTGGAACAGTTTGAAGCTCGGGTGACTCTGGTGCATGCGGAATTCTCGATGATCGGCGAAGTGGTCAGCGAAATGAAGCTGTTGCCGCTGGATGGCGTGCTGGCCGATCTGGGGGTTTCGAGTCTGGAGCTGGAAACGCCGGAGCGGGGATTCTCGTTCCGCGCGGCCGGGCCGCTCGACATGCGCATGAATCCGGAGTCGGAGTTGACGGCGGAAGAGATTGTGAATCACTGGCCGGAGAAAGAGCTGGCCGACCTGCTCTACGGCAAAGCCGATGAGCGGGATTCACGCAGAATCGCCAGGGCGGTTGTGCGGGCGCGGCCGATCCGCGACACCGCGCACCTGGCAACGGTTGTGGCAGGGGCCCATAAGGCAAGGGGAAGGCAGAAACTGCATCCCGCGACAAAAACATTTCTGGCGCTGCGGATAGCGGTGAATCGAGAAGAGGAGGAACTCGAGCAGTTTCTTTCACGGGCCCCCGCCACTTTGAATTCGGGAGGACGCTGGGTCGTCCTGAGCTACCACTCGCTGGAAGACCGTCTGGTAAAGCGAACGTTTCAAGGGCTGGCGCGCGAAGGAAGCTTCCGCGTGCTGACGAAGAAGCCCATCCGGCCGGGCGAGCCGGAGATCGAGGGCAATCCGCGCGCGCGCAGCGCTCGGATGCGGGTGGCGGAAAAGGATTGAGCCTATCGGCGGGCCGGTCTGCCTGACTGCAAGCGGGACCGGCCCAAAGAGCAGGCTGCCTGCGCGGCGACGCGCGGGCTGGGGGCGCGGTCATGACAGAGTATTACACGGTAAAACGAATCGACAATTCACGCCTGGTGTGCCCGGCGGCGCCCGCGCGCTTGCGCGACTTCTGGCGCCGCGTGGTGGTGGGCGCGGCCATTGCGGGATGCCTGATCTTCTACGTCTGGCAGCACTTCGAGTGCATCCAGATGCAGTACCGCATCGAGCAGCTGGACACGCAACGCAACCAGGCGGCGCAGCTCAATCGCGAGCTGCATCTGGAAGTGGCCACGCTGCGTTCGCCGAGCCGCGTGGACGCCATTGCGCGGCAGCAGCTGGGCTTGACCGTTTCGGTTCCCGGGCAAGTGACCCCGGCGAGCACGTCCGGAAACGTGGTGGTGGCGCAAGCCAGCCCGGCAGTGCAAACGATCGAGCCGTAATTTGCGTGCTGCGTTTCGGCGAAACTGACGGGCGGGCCGCGGCAGGCGGGCCCGGTGCGTCCAAGCCCAACGATTTCAGGTTTGAAGTGATTCGAGGCTGCTGTCCAGGGTTTCGGGGTTTGTCCTGCGCACGGCGGCGGGTCCCGAATTCAAGATGCCCCAGAGCAATTTGCGTCTCCGCTGGCTGATTGTCTGGGTTGTCGCGGCGATATGGGTCGCGTTGGTTTTCGGCCGGCTGAGTTATCTCCAGCTTTTCCGCTACAGCGAATACTTCGCCAAAGCCCAGCGCCAGCAGCAGCGCATCTTTGAAATCAGCCCCAACCGGGGCACGATTTATGACCGCAACGGTCGCGAGCTGGCGGTCAGCCTGCCCATGGATTCCGTTTTTGCGGATCCCGCCTCGATTGCCGATCCCGCCATGGTGGCGCAGCTGCTGTCGCGCGTGCTGAAGATTCCCGCCGACGATTTGGAGACCAAGATTCGCGAGGCGCATACGCCGGTGCGGCTTGCGATGAAGCTCTCGCCCGGTACGGTGCGACGCATCGATAACATGAACCTGAAAGGTGTCTTCTTCCAGAAGGAAAACCGGCGCGTATATCCGCAGCATGATCTGGCGGCATCGGTGATCGGCTACGTCAACATCGACGAGAAAGGGCTGGGCGGCATCGAGTACTCGCTGGACAAAGAGATTCGGGGGCGTCCCGGCAAAATGATGGTGCTGGCCGACGGCCGCCGCCGCTGGTACGACCGGCGCGAGGCCGCCGCCGAGACCGGCTCGAGCGTCGTGTTGACCATCGACGAGACCATCCAATACATCGCCGAGAAAGAACTCGCCCGCGCCATTCAGGAAACTCACGCCATTCACGGCAGCATTGTCGTCCAGGACCCCAACAATGGCCAGCTTCTGGCCATTGCCGACTGGCCCACATTTGACCCCAACAACGCGGGCTCGTATCCTGCGGATTCGCGCATGGACCGCGCTATCAGCGCTGCCTACGAGCCGGGTTCCATCTTCAAGACCATCACCATGACGAGCGCCATCGAGACGGGTGTGGCGCGTCCCAACGAACTGGTCAATTGCCAGATGGGCTCGATTCTGGTCGCGGGGCGATTGATCCACGACTGGCACCGGTTTGGGACGCTGAGCGTCACACAGATTCTGGAGAATTCGAGCGTTGTGGGCACGATCAAATTGGCCTTGCGCGTTGGGGCGCCGCGGTTTTACGACGTGATGCGCCAGTTTGGGATCGGCCAAGCCACAGGGATTCTGCTGCCGGGCGAGAACCGCGGGTTGTTGCGCCCGCTGAGTGAGTGGACGCCAAGCTCGATTGGCTCGCTGGCCATGGGACAGGAAGTAAGCGTGACGCCGATTCAGATCGTGTCCGCCGTGTCCGCGTTGGCGAATGGCGGGATCCTGTACAAGCCGAGGGTGGTGAAGGAAGTACGCGGCGGGATCCAGCTGTTCACGGTGCCGGGAAACGATCCGGCGCGGGTTACCAGCCCAAAGACCGCGGCCACCCTGAGGGCCATGATGGCCGACGTCGTTCTTTATGGAACGGGGAAGAAAGCGCAGCTCGACGGCTACACCGCGGCGGGAAAAACAGGCACGGCGCAGAAGATCGATCCGGCTACTGGGCGGTATTCGCGCAGGTTCTACAACGCATCGTTCGTCGGCTTCGCGCCGGTCAACAATCCGGCCGTAACGATTTTGGTCCATCTCGATTCTCCAACCGTAGGCTCGCACGAAGGCGGCATGGCCGCCGCGCCGGTGTGGAAGCGGGTTGCGCAACAGGTGCTCGCGTATCTGGATGTCCCGCACGACGTTCCCGCTCCTTCCGACACCGAGATGGCGGCGAATACGCATAGTTCGCAACGGGCTGCGGAAAGGGAAGTGGCCAAAACACAGGCGATGGAAGCGCGCTTCGAAGCGGCGGTTGCCAAGAGAGCCCGGCTCGCGGCGCCTACGGTGGCGTTTGGGAGCCCTGATTCCGTGCTCGTTCCGGATCTTTCGGGGCAGACGGTGCGTGCGGTGGTGGAATCGTGCTCGCATCTGGGGTTGATTCCGACGCTGATTGGAAACGGCCTTGCACTGGAACAGTTTCCGGCGGGCGGAACGACGGTCGTGCGCGGCAGCCAAGTGACGGTGCGCTTCGGCCGGCCGGGCAGCAGCGCGGTGTCGCACGGGAGAGCGAACTGACGATCCTGGAAGAAGGCATTCGAGCGTTGGACTCAGAAAGCGCAAACGCGAACCGGGCCGCCTCGGCGAAAAGCCTGGCCGACGTCGTCGAGGAGGTGGAAATCGTCCGCGTGACCGGGCCGGCGAACGCGCACGTCGCTGCGGTGGCGTGCGACAGCCGCAAGGTGGGGCCCGGAACGCTGTTCTTCGCCTTGCCGGGTGCGAAAGCCGATGGTTTTGGGTTTGTCCGCAGCGCCATCGAGCGCGGCGCCGTGGCCATCGCCAGTTCGCACGCGCGGCCTGCCGAGATTGCGGAGCACATTGCGTGGGTTGAGCTGCCGCCGGAAAAGGAGCGCCGCGCGCTGGCTCTGGCGTCGGCCAATTTCTACGGCCGGCCGGCCGACACGCTGAAGCTGGCCGCGGTGACGGGAACGAACGGCAAGACGACGACGTCGTTCCTGGTGGACTCGATGCTGCGCGCCGCAGGTTTTTCCGCCGGGCTCGTTGGGACCACGGGCTACCGCACGCCCAAGGCCAGCCGGCCCGCGCTGAACACGACTCCGGAGTCGCTCGACCTGCAGGAGATGTTCGCGGAAGTGCGCGCCGCAGGCGGCACGCATATCGTTCTGGAGGCGAGTTCCCACGCGCTGGCCATGGACCGTTTGTGGGGCTGCCATTTTGCCGCCGCCGTCTTCACCAATTTGACTCGCGATCACCTCGACTATCACAAGGATTTCGAGGATTACTTCCACGCCAAGCGCCGTTTGTTCGAAGGCACCGGCGCGGGGGCGCCGGAAGTCGCGGTGATCAACGCCGATGATCCGTATTCGGATCGCCTGGAAGGCCTGGCCCGGCGCACGCTCCGATACAGTCTGAAGAGCGGTGCGGACCTGACCGCGCGCGGGGTTTCTCTCGGTTTCAGCGGAACAGAATTCGTGGCGGAGACTCCGGCCGGAAGACTCCAGATGAAGTCGCCGCTGGTTGGGCGGATCAACGTGTACAACATCCTCGCTGCCATCGGCGCGGGGATTGGCCTTGAGCTTCCCGCGCGCGCTCTGGAAGAGGGCGTGGCCAATCTGGATCTGGTCCCCGGGCGGTTCCAGCGCGTCGATGAAGGCCAGCCGTTCCTGGTGATCGTCGATTACGCGCACACCGATGACGCTTTGCGCAACTTGATTTCGACGGCGCGCGAACTGAGCCCCTCCGGGCGGATCATCACCCTGTTCGGAGCGGGCGGTGAGCGCGACCGCGTGAAGCGGCCTTTGATGGGCGAAGCGGCGGGCTCGCTGAGCGACGTGATCGTGCTGACCAGCGACAACCCGCGCGGGGAAGATCCCTTGCGCATCATGAACGACGTGGCCGTCGGACTGCAGCGCGTGAACGCCAAATATCGCGCCGAACCCGACCGCGAGCGCGCCCTGGAAATCGCTCTGGACGAAGCGCAGGCGGGCGACATTGTCCTGCTGGCCGGAAAAGGGCACGAGACGTATCAGGTGCTCCGCGACGGCATGATCGATTTCGACGATCGCGAAAAGGCGCGAGCGATCTTGCGGCGCAAGGGTTACGAAAAAAAGTAGCCACCGGGGTTTGAGAGCGAAGGGATTGAGCGAAAAGCCAAGCCCGGCGGAGACACGATGCAATGGACGGTTCTACAAGCGGCTGACGCGTTGGGTGTGCGGGCTCCAGCAGGGCTCGACCCCCTGGCCCGGCTGGCCGGTGTCTCGATTGATTCTCGTACTGTCGGCGCCGGAGAACTGTTCATCGCGATACACGGTCCGCGTCACGACGGACACGCCTTTGTCGGCGCTGCTCTGGCCGCAGGAGCTACGGCGGGACTGGTGGCGCGGCAGCGTTTTGCGGAATATCCAGCGGAGATACAGGCGAGGCTGTTCGCGGTCGATGATCCA
>JBJKQB010000105.1:0-14693 GCA_046705825.1 Candidatus Acidiferrales bacterium | reverse complement strand
GGAAATTCGCAATCCCAGTGCGCCCGCTGCCGTGCCTGCAGGAACGGGAAGCGGTGAGACATCGGGCGCCGCGGCCGCAGCGGGCGCGGCCAAAATCACGATCGAGGATTTCGCCAAAGTCGAATTGCGCGCCGGCGTGATCAAATCCGCCGAGCGCATTCCGGGCGCGGACAAGCTGCTCAAGATTCTCGTCGACATAGGCGACGAAGTCCGCCAGGTGCTCGCGGGCATCGCCCTGGCCTACGCGCCCGAGGATTTGCCCGGGCGCAAGGTCGTCGTCGTGACGAACCTGGCGCCGCGCAAGATGCGCGGCCTCGAATCCAACGGCATGCTCCTCGCCGCCTCTGCCGGCGCCGACGGCAAGCCCGTCCTCTGCACCTTCGCCGAAGACATCGCCCCCGGCTCGAAGGTCAAGTAGAGGTTAAGTAGGAAAGCGATTAGAAAATATGTAACAGAGCTCTGATTCTTGATTTGCAGCCTCCGCTGCCAGTTCAATCCAGGCTGGCGAACTGGCATGGATCGACGACGCCCTCAGCGACATGCGCTGCACAGCGGGAAACAGGATGGACTAGCTTCTGGTGCACAGAAGCGCGTGAGGCAGCCGATCCTCGCCAGTTCGCGGGCCAAAAATCGAAGCGCTGGTGGAGGCTGCAAGCCAAAAACAGTAAATCTGGAAACGTCGCACAAGACTCAGGTCAAACTTAAGGTCCAAGAATCTTGCAAATCATCGATTCACACGCGCACTTGGAGTTTCCGCAGTTCGACGAGGACCGTGACGCCATGCTCGAGCGCGCCCGCGCGGCGGGCATCACCGCGCTGCTCGCGATCGGCAGCGGCACCGGCCCCGAACGCCTGAATGCCGCCATTCCATTCGCCGAAGCGCACGACTGGATCTACGCGACCGTCGGCATTCACCCGCATGAAGCGAAAGACGCCACCGAAGAGCATTTCGCCAAGCTTGATGAGCTGGCCAAACACCCCAAAGTGATTGGCTGGGGCGAAATGGGCCTCGATTATTACTACGATCATTCGCCGCGCGACGTGCAGCAGCAGGTTTTCCGCCGCCAATTGGGGCAAGCGCGCGCCGCCAAACTCCCCATCATCATTCATTGCCGCGACGCCTGGCCCGATTGCCTCGAAATGATCGAGCAGGACTGGCGCTCCAGCGGCCTGGGCGGTGTCTTCCATTGCTTCACGGGAACGCTCGAAGAGGCGCGCCGCGGACTCGACATGGGTTTCATGATTTCGTTCGCGGGCAACGTGACCTACCCGAAAATGCAGCACCTGCGCGACGTCGCGCGCGAGCTGCCCCTCGACCGCCTCCTGACCGAAACCGATTCGCCTTTTCTGCCCCCGCAAGGCCGCCGCGGAAAACGAAATGAGCCGGCCTACGTCGTCGAGGTAGCGAAAGCGCTGGCGACTGTGAGAGACTTGAGCCACGACGAATTGGCGGCCATTACGGCGCAGAACTTTCGCCGTTTCTTTGGGCTGGACGCGCGGCAGGGATCGCCGCCGCGCTAGAGGGGCCCGGGAACGATCGAGCTTCAGGATTTGGAAGACCTGAGGGCCGGCCGATGGCGGCCTTCCTGCCGCTGATCCGGAATCGGCGTTCGGCCTTCGGTGCTTGCCCGCGGTTTCAGCGCTTCTAAGGGGAGCGGATGGCATTCGCGGTTCAAATCGCGAAGGGAATTTTCGATCTTGTGCGCGAGGACCTTGCGCTCGTCGAGCGCGAAATCGCGGCGCAAAGCGGCGTGGCCATCGAGCCGGTCGCCGAAATTTCCAATTATCTGCTGGAAGGCGGCGGCAAACGCCTGCGTCCCGCGCTTCTCTTGCTCTCCTCCGGTGCCGCCGGATATCGCGGCGAAAGCGCCATCCGCCTGGCCGCGGTGGTCGAGCTGATCCACAGCGCGACTCTGGTCCACGACGACGTGATCGACGGAGCGCACACGCGCCGCGGCCGTCCCAGCACGAACGCGCGCTGGGGCAATCACATGAGCGTGCTGGCGGGCGACTGGCTGTACATGCAGTCGTTCGAGATGGCCCTGCGCGAGCGCAATTTCGAGATTCTCGACATTCTCATCGAGTTGACCCAGAACATGGTCGAGGGCGAGCTGCTGCAGCTCACCTGTCTCGGCCGCATGGACCTGACCGAGACGGACGCCACCGACTTGGCCTTTCGCAAGACGGCCTGCCTCTTCAGCGGGTGCGCGCGGCTGGGCGCGGTTTTGGGCAAGCAGCCGCACGAAGTGGAAGAGAGCATGGCCGAGTACGGGCGGAACGCGGGACTCGCGTTCCAGCTCGTCGACGATTTGCTCGATTTCACTGCTTCACCGGAGCAGCTCGGCAAGCCGGTTCTGAGCGACTTGAAGGAAGGAAAGGTTACCCTGCCGCTGATTTTCGCGCTGGAGAACGACGGTGGCTCCGCCCACGCGGGCGGAAACGGCCGGCCGGAACACGACGGGCGCCGGCTGGTCGCCACGGTTCTGGAGGAGCGCGGCTTCCGCACGGTCCGTGCTGAGGAAATCGCGCAGCTGGTGCGCACGACGGGCGCCCTTGAACGCGCCGCAAAACTCGCCCGCGATTATGCCGAGCGCGCCAAGGCAGCCCTGGAGCCTTTGCCGGACACTGAGTACCGGCGCGCGCTGCTCGCCGTCCCTGACTTCATCCTCGAACGCCAGAGCTGATCCCTCGTAGTGGGGCCTATTCTTTTCGTTCCTGCCGCTTCACGTGCCGCGGCACTGGAAACGGGAAAAGCTTCTGCCGCAGATTCTGGTAGGCAGCTGAGTTCGCCAGTCTCCCACGCCATCGGTAGTAAGTGGCGGAAGGCATGAGCAGTGCTGGGAGAAGCCTGAAAGAACTGAACAGATGCTGTGCAAACGAAGCATCACTGTGCAGCGCCCGATAGACGATCCATTCAGTCGATATCGTCTCCCATGGGTACCCACTATCGAGCGACAGCCTCAAGACGTCCGCTTCGCCCTGCACGCATTCGACGATGATTCTCGAAATGTCCTTCGGAACGTTCAGCTCGTTCAGCTTGGCGCTCAGCGACTGGGCCAGCGCCGCGAGCACTCGCTGCTTCGCGCGCTCGCCTTCCCGGCTGCCTCCGGCCGCCTGAAAAAGATTGGCGCCGTGCACGCGATAGAACGTGAGCGCTTCACCCAGAATGACCACTTCCGACAAGAACGCGGCAAGAGTGAAGAGGTATTCGTCCGCTTCAAATCTCAGTGTTTCCGGAACGAGGCCAATCTGACGGAGAGTGTCCCTGCGGTAGGCCATGCGGCTCGTGCCCAGAAAGCCGCGGCGCGTGCGGAACTTCTTCGCGTCCTTGCGCGAGGTAATGCGGAACCGGAAATCCTCGCGCGGAACTTCGTCGTACCGTTGTCCTCTCGAATCCACAACCGCGATGCCATGACCCACCAGCCCCGCCCGTGGATTTGCATTGAAAGCGGCGACAACGGCAGCCAGTTTGCCGGGCGCCCACCAGTCGTCACCATCGAGAAACGCGATAATTTCTCCGCGCGCTTCCGGTATTCCGGCGTTGAATGCGGAGGCTTGGCCTCCGTTCGCCTTTTGCAGGAGGCGCACACGCGGCGCAAACCGGCGCACGATTTCGGGCGTGTGATCGGTTGAGCCGTCGTCTACAACCAGGACCTCCATCTCGCTCGGCGAAAGATTCTGGCGCAAGACGCTTTCGACCGCTTCTTCGATGAAGCGTTCGTGATTGTAGGTGTCAATGAGCGCGGTGACGTACGGCTCGGGCATGACGGGTCAGGGCACAAACAGGACGCCGAGTCCGGAGGTACCCATCGGCATTCCGGTAATCGCCACGGGTGGCGATCCCGCGCGCGCATCCGCCACGATTTCCTGATGTTTGTAGCGCCCTTTGATCTCGCTCCAGAATCTCGTTACTTCGCAGACCGTTTGTCCCTGATGCTCAAAAATGTCGTGCAACGCGATGATTCCGCCGCTCCGCACGAGCGGCCCATACATTTCAAAATCTCGGCGCACACCATCATAGGTGTGATCCGCATCGATGAATAGATAATCGAGCCGGTCCTCGCCTAAGATCCGCAAGACTCGCTCCTTGGTGCGCGGAGAATGAGAATCCGCACGAATCAGGTGGAGCCCCTGCGACCCCCGTGGAAACTGACGAAATAGCAGACCTTTGCGCCGCGGATAGCCTCCACCGAACGGCCCATAAGGCAGGTCGATGCTGATTATCCTTGCGTCTGGCGGCGAAAGCCGGCACACCAGAAGGAGTGTGCCCCCGTAATTGGTGCCGATCTCGAGACTTCGTTTCGGAGGATTGGCCTGCAAAATTCTCGCCATTTCCGCAATCTCCGCACGCACCTGTCCCATCAGGATCGGACGGTCAACGCAATAGTCGATGGTTTCTTCCGCCGTGCGCGGTTTCCCCAACAGGAGGTCGCCGTAGCAGCGAATGTACCGGACGCTCTTCAGAAGAAGCTTGGCCATAGCGTGGTCCAGATCAGAATTCTACCTGAGGACGCTCCCCTCACACCATTCGCACCGGGCGGGGACTGCCGGGTGATTCGGGTTCGACAAGGCGACTCGGGTAAAGCTCTTCCCTAAACTCACGCAAAACTTCAACCGGCGGTTCCAGCCTGGCCGGGCCCGCACTACATCCCGGAAGCGTGCAAGCGGCTCGGATTTGATCCACTGGCGTGCTGCGCGGTAGCGAGCGCCTTGCTGGCATCGGCGACCAGCTCCGCGGGCTGCCAGCTGTTATCGTGGAACCAGTCGACGATCTTTCCTTGGGGGGAAATCAGGCTGGTGCTGAGCGAGTGGACGATCTTGCCATCCGTATCGCTGAGGTAGATCCCGAAAAAATGCGCGATAGCCGGCAGCTCCTTTTTCGGCGCAGACGCGAACTCCCAGCGCGCAAAGGGCCGCGTTGTCCCGGTCACGCCGTGAAATGACGCTGCGTAGGTGCGCAGGACCGCCGGCGTGTCGTGCTCGGGATCGAAGCTCACGCTCAGCAGCCGGACGTTCGAGGCCAGCTCTGCCTGCTTCGTCATTTTCGCGTACATTTCAGCGAAATTGTGCGAGACGAGCGGGCAATAGTTCTGGAACGGACAGCGCGTGTAGATGAACGTGATGAAAAGAAAATGGCCGCGAAACGAATCGAGATGCAGCGGCCTGCCGTTTTGGTCCGTAAGCACGAAGTTAGGCACTGTCTCGCCGGGCTTAGGCATGTGGAATGCGGTTGCCGACGGCTTCGGAGGCGCCAGGCCCGATTTCTTCACGATCACAACATGTTCCAGATGAGGCCCCCCCTGGCCGGTGACCACCAGGTCGGCCGTGATTTCATCGCCGATGGCCAAAGTCGCAAGAACGTGCGTGTCGGGAATGGGGTAGGGCATGGTCATGGCGCCCATGTAACCCGGAATGGCATCCCCCGCAATATCCGCGAAACCCTCCGGGGCGTTCACGGTCACGACTTTCCCGTGCAGGTGATAGCGTTGGACCGTCGCGTGAGGCCGGGAACTGCACGCACCGAGAAATAAGACAGCCGCGGCGCCGAAGCACAGAGCGATCGGCCGCGCAACGCGCAAGCGGCTCGACCGCCTTTTAGATTGCTGAGTCATTTTTGTCATCGTTCAGTGTTGGTCCTTCCTCGAAAGAATTCAATAGTGAAAATGGTAGTGCAGCTCGACATAAATCTGGCGGGGATCGTTGAAGTGAAGCCCGCCGAACGTCAGGCTGTTGTCGATCAGGAGATGGCTGTTCGCGAGGTTGAGCGCGGTAAGAGAAAGCGAAAAGTGCTCGTCAAACTGCTTGCCCAGCGTGAGGTCCACCGTCGTGTGGCCCGGAAGATAATCGGGTGGCGGCGTTCCGTTCACAAATCCAGAGCCGTAATACACGTTCATGGAAGCCTGCGTGTTCCATGGGAGGCTTGCGTTCAGCCCGGCGTTTAAGGTGTTGCGCTGATCGTGATCGAGCGGCGAATAGATCGGCGATCCTGCGCAGAGCGGACTCGTCGGAGGATAGCAGATCAGCCCGCCGGTTAGCGCGCCGCGCGCAAGCGCGAGCTGGTTCGAATACGCGAGGTGGAATTCGCCGCGGTTCCAAACGCGCGGCGAGCGCAACGTCAATTCCCAGCCGCGAATCAGCGCCTCCTGGATCGTCACGGGAATGAAGATGTTCGACTCGCCCACATTGTTGTGATCGAAGAAATTGTCGGCGCGGGTTTCGAACGTATCGGCGTCGAGCGTCCATCCATGCACAGGAATCGTGACGCCGAACTGATGTTCCTCGTCGCGCTCGCCGTGCAGCGGCACGAACTCGGTGCGAACGGATGCATAGGCCGCTTCGTAGCCGACGAGCGGGCCCGAAATCGAGGTGAGCGGCGGCTCCTGATAATAGTGGCCGTAAAACGCGCGAAACGCCCAGTCCAGATGCGGTATGCGCAGTGCGGCGCCGAACCGCGGGCTGATCGCAGTTTCCGAAACCGGGCCGGAGAAGTGCGTCGGGCGAATTCCCGCCATGAACGTCAGCCAGGACGTGACGCTGACTTTATCTTCGGCAAATCCGGCGACAAGCCCTCCCGCTGCCGGTTCCGTCTCGTCGATCGCAGGACAGATGCCATTCGGATTGGACGCTGTGGCAGTGCACTGGTTCGGGGGATTGAAGGTCGCGCGAAAAAGTTGATCGTCGTGCTGGCCGAAGCCATAGAACCCGAACTGGATGTTGTTGCGCGGCAGTGTGGCGCTGAACGTGGCCTGCATTCCTCCGTAGTTGGAGGCGCGGCGGTCTGTCGTGGCCACCGGCGTATCGTTTGGAGAACTCCCATAATTCGCGCTGTTGTAGTGATAGAACGGCGAAAGAGTCAGCAGCGCGTTGGCGCTGATCGTGCGCACCCAGGAAAAAATAGCGTACCCGTCGACCTCCGCTTCCGCATCGCGCAGCCCCGCGGTCGCTGGATCGCTGGGATCATACGGAATCTGGTAGTAATCGCGGCGGAGCGAGCTCACCATGCGGAACTGGTCCTTCGGATCTGCGTTGAAAATCAAAGACCCGAATCCTCCAAATCCATTTTCCGCATCGTGGTAAATCCCGGCGATCGGAGTCTCCAGTCCGAGACTGCTGCGGTTGGCGTTCGCGCTGGCGTAATAGGCGAAGCGGTCCGTGTGCCCGCCGAAACTCAAATCGTCGTTGGTCTGATCGAAACTTCCGAAACTGGTCACCAGGTCTGCTTCATTGTTGCGCTCGAACCCGGTTCGCGGCACAACATCGAACACGCCGTACGTGCGGTCGCCGTAGGCCGCGCTGTATCCGCCCCGCTGCACTTCGAGGTAATCGATGTCCTTGGGATCGATCTGCGGGCCGACGTTGCTCGCGATGTTGGTGTTGGGAATCGGAACGCCGTCGATCAGCCAGCTCACTTGATGGCCCCCGCGAACGTGCAGCTGATCGTGCGTGATGTATGCGCCGGGAACGTAGTCCGTGATCATCTGCAGGCTGTTCGTGCGATCGGCGCCCGGCGTGTCCTGGATCGCTTTACGCCCAACTAGAGTTGTCGGCGAAGTGGATTCGATGTTCACCGTTTCGGCTTGCGCGGAAACCGTCGCCGTCTGTTTCACCGATGCGATGTTCAAGGGAACGTGCAGCACAGGCGACGAATTGGAAACCACCGTAAAACTCTGCTCCGCGCCTTCGAAACCCTTGGCGCTCACCGTGATGAAGTAGTCGCCAACCGGCACGGCGTTGAATGCGAATTCACCGTTGGGGTTGCTGTGCGTCGTTTGCGACCAGGCGGAGGTCTTCGCCCGCAGCACAATCAGCGCGCCGCCTATGGGCCGGTGCTGTGGATCGTGGACGATCCCCCGAACCATCCCGAAAATCGTGGCCTGCGCGGCGCCGGCGATCAACAACAACACGGCGGCGAGCCGCCACAGCTTGAGTTTTTGCACGGACTGCTCCCCAAAATTCGTGGATCGATTGGACGAGTTAGAGAGACCCGCGCCTGGGCTGCTGTGGCATCGCATTCCCCGAAATGCCGCAGGAACTTGGAGCGGAAAAAGAAGTGGACCTACAAGGCCCGCGGAGGTTGGAAAAGATCCGGCACAAACCCGGAAGGAGAATCTTTGACCAGCCGGAGCGAAGCCCGCAGGGACATCGTCGGCGGCGTCAACACGGCCAGAGAGGACAGCATGGTCGGCGGAAGTGGACCCAAGGCGCTCGCCATCTTGCCGTGTCCCGCCTTCATTCCACATTGGTGCAAGTGGCCCCACGCGTCGTGCTGGCAAAACATCGTGGCGCGATGCGTGTTGTCCGCCGGTCTTTCAGATGGCATGGCATGCCGCAGGCAGCACGCGCAGCCGCACGCGCACGCGGACATTTCACTCGCCTGCAACAGCGGAACCAGAGGCAGTGCGGCAAGTGCCAGCAGCACCAGAATGGCTTGAACGCGGCGCATCACCAGACATTCAGACTACCACACGCAGCATGCGCGGGAGGGTTTCAGTCCAAAATATCGGCTGCTCGCAAGTTTGCCTTTGGCTGACCTTCGCGCTACGCTCCCCTCGTGCTGCCCTTCAAACTGATTTACGACGACCGCTACGATTTGCACCTGGGCGCTCACGTTTTCCCCTCGCAGAAATACCGCATGGTGCGCGACCAGATGCTTGCCGAGAGGCTCGCGGCGCCGGAAGATTTCCTTGCGCCGCAACCGGCTACGGATGACGACGTCCTGCGCGTGCATTCGCAGGAATATGTCTACAAGCTGAAGACCGGCACGCTCAGCTACACGGAAATTCTGCGCATGGAAGTTCCGTACTCGAAGCAATTGATCGAAGCGTGCTGGCTGGCCGCGGGCGGATCGATTCTTACAGGGCAGCGCGCGCTGCAGGACGGCTGGGCCGCCAACATCGGCGGTGGGTTCCATCACGCCTATCCCGATCACGGCGAGGGCTTCTGCGTGATTCACGACGTTGCCATCGCCATTCGCCGGCTGCAATTCGACCGCGCGATCGAGACGGCCATGGTGGTCGATACGGACGTCCACCAGGGCAATGGAACGGCCGCGATTTTCGGCGGCGACGGCACCGTCTTCACCCTGTCCATCCATCAGGAAAACAACTACCCCTACCCAAAACCGCCCTCCACCATGGACATCCATCTGCGCGACGGCGTAGGTGACGAAGATTATCTGAGCATTCTGGAAAAGCACCTGCACAAAGCCTTCCACGATTTTTCACCGGAGATTCTCTTTTATGTGGGCGGCGCCGATCCTTATTGCCACGATCAGCTCGGAGGTCTCGCGCTCACCATAGAAGGCCTGGCGCGGCGCGATGCGCTGGTTTTCGATTACGCGCGCCGCCACAAAACCCCTGTCGCCATCACGCTGGCGGGAGGCTATGCGCGCAGCATCCCGGACACTGTGCGCATTCACATCAACACGATTCTCGCGGCACGCGCCGCCGCCCAGGGGCGTTCCGGCGTGGAGGCCACCACGGCTTGAGCAAGCACCGGTTGGAAAGCAGATCACTCTCAACGGCCATCAATGCGCGGAAGGCAGCGCTTCCTGGATCGCGCGGCTGACTCCTGCAGCGAAGTCGTGCATCACAGGGTTTTCCGCGCGATAGAGCACCTGGCCGTCCGGGCCGAAAACCACCACCGCAGGCAGCGTGTTGATCTTCAGAAAACGGTCGAGCCCGTCTGCATACGCGACGGGGACCTGCCACTTTTGCTGCCGCACGAAGGCCGGCACACCCGCTTCATCATCCCGCGTGTCCGCCATCAGAAACGCCACCTTTGGCTCGCCGGACCACCCCATCGCCAGGTTGTTGAACGCGGGATCGACTTGCGTGCAGGGGACGCACCAGGTCGCCCAAAAGTCCAGCACCAGGATTTTGCCTCGCAGCGTCGAAAGCGCCATGGGCGTGCCGTCCAGCCGCCGCAGCGTGAACGCGAACACATCGTCCGCGTTCTTATTGAGTGTCCCGCCGGACGGCGCGCCTTCCAGCGGGCTGACGCGATCGTAAGCGCTCAGGATCGCGTCGCCCAGCCCTTTGTCCGTCCCGTGCACCTCGCGCCACACATTATCGAGGCGTTCGCGAATTTCGCGCCGGTCGAGTTTTTCTTCCGGCCCCGGATCGGGCAGTACGAAGGCCAGCGTGTATTCGTCGATCGCTTCGTGCGGATTGTTTTTCAGCTCGGCGATCTGGCCCAGCATTTCGGCGGTGCTTGCGCTCGGACGTATCGAGTAGCTTGTTGTCAGGTCTTTGCGCGCCGGGTCGTATTCCTGGCGCGCATAGCGGATCTCGCCTCGCAGATAGTACAGAACGCCCCGCAAATTTCGCTGGCGCGCTTCCCAGGCTTCCACCTTCTCCCCCGGCGGGCGTTCGTCCGGCAGCGCCTTCTCCACGCGGTCGATGACGCGCGTCACGTATCCCGACGCGCGCTCCAGGCTCTCATCGTCGCCTTTACGCTGCAGGTAGCTCACCGCGATGAGCATCATGTCGGAATCGTCCGGCTGGATGGCGACCAGGCGCTCAGCGTAATTCAGCGCGCACGAATCGTTGTGCAGGTGCCGGCAGGCATCGACCAGCGCGCGGTAAACCTCGGCCTTGCGCGGCGCGTTCGGAAACTCCAGGAGGTACTGTTGCAGATTTTGGACCAGGGCTGCGCGGTCGTTTCCGGAAGCGGCGAAGGCTTTTTCCAGCGCGGGCTCCGCGCCCGAGGAGTCTTTGCTCGCATTTTTTTGTGCGGCGGGCGGAGCCCCTCGCGGCGTTTGCGCGCACGCAAAGAAGCACAGAAGAAGGGCAGCAGGGGTTCGCACGGTGGCGCGCATAAGGTCCCCATTTTAGCGCTGCAGCCGCGCCCGCGCATTCTCACCTGCCCGCAAGCTGGCGTAGAACGGGCAAGTTGCCGCCCGGATCAGCGGAGGGTGATATTGCCGGAAGAAGTCTCAATCTCGACGCGAGCTTTTCCGTCTCCGATGTGCGCGCGCAGCTCATGTTTCCCGGCGCTGCCCTCCATCACGATGGGCACTTGCGCCCGGATATCGCCCGAGCCGCTGTGCGCGTACAGATGAAAACTGGCGTTCGAAGGGACGCGCAGGCTCACGTCTCCGGAACTGGCGTGCAGGTCCCAGTAATTCGACGCGCCGGGATTTCCGCTGATCGACACGTTGCCCGACCCCGTGCGCGCGCGCAGATCGGCGGTCGCGCCGTCCACGCGGATATCTCCGCTTCCCGTCTCCGCGACCACAGCGTCACTGGGCTGGCTGACTTCGATGTTCCCGGAACCTCCATGCGCGCGGACCGGGCCTTTGGCGTCCCGAATCACGATCTCGCCGGAACCCGCGGTCACTTGCGTTTGCCCTTGCACGCCGGAAATCGTGACGTTCCCGCTTCCCGCAACCGCCTGCACGTCGCCCCCGATGCTCGACGCGTTGATGTTTCCCGAACCTGCGACGAAATTCGCGGGCCCTTGAATGCCTGCCGCATCCACGTTCCCGGAACCCTGGCGGCTATGCAGCTCCGTATTTGCCGGAACGCTGATGGTGTAGTCGATGGAGACCTGTCCCAGGCCCCCGCTCGACCCGCCCACGCGAATCAGGTTGTTATCCTGCGAAATGGGCGGATTCGATTCGATTTGCTGCAGCTTTTGCCGGGCGTCCGCGTCCGTCCAACCGCGCGCGTGAATCTCGCCGTGAATGCGCACTTCGCCAGTCGTTCCTGGCGCGATACGCACGTCCCCGCTTCCCGTGGCCACTTGCAGCTCGACCGGCCCGCTGACCGTCAGCGTGCGGTCGAAGCTTCCGCGGATCCCCGGACCCCCTATGCACCCGGCCGCCAGCGCAGCGGAGGCAATCACACTTGCGGCGAACATCGATCTTCCAAGGCTGGGTCTCGTCATTTTCGTTGAGGAAGGCATTCCGTTTTCGCCATGCTCCGCGAGCCTTCCTATCAGAAATATACGAGTTCGAGCAAGAGGAAGTTCCCTATGGAGCGGATCGAGGACGCGCCGGTCGACACGGAGCGCGTCAAAGGCCGGACGGACGCCGCCGCGGCTACTTGATCTTCAGCAGGGAATTGAGCGAGCCCTGGCGATAGCCTTCCAGATCGAGCGCGACGAAGGCAAAGCCGATGTCCTTCAGTTGCACGGCGATGCGGCGGGCCAGTTTGGCGTCGAGCCCTCGCTCGAATTCATCGGCAGCGAGCTCGATGCGCGCAACTTCGCCCTTCTCCCCGTGCGTGCGCACCCGAAACTGCCGGAATCCCGATTCGCGCAACACGGCCTCGGCGCGTTCGATCTTGCTCAGCAGCTCGCGGCTGACCGGGGTTCCATAAGCAACCCGCGAGGAGAGGCACGCCGAAGCCGGACGGTCCCACGTCGAGAGTCCCGCCTCCCGCGACAGCAGCCGGATTTCTTCCTTGTGCAGGCCCGCATCCAGCAGCGGCGCAAGCACGCGGTGTTCGTGCGCGGCGCGATGCCCGGGACGAAAGTCGCGCGTGTCATCGGCGTTCACGCCGTAGGCAATCGCGCCGAAATGCCTTCCCACGGCAATCTCCTCCATGCGCGCGAACAGCTCGTCCTTGCAGAAGTAGCAGCGGTCGGCGTCGTTGGCGACGTACAGCGGATTCTCGAATTCGCGCGTTTCGATGAACTCGTGCCGAATCCCCGTGGCGCGGACAATGCCCTCAGCTTGTTCGCGGTCGTGCCCCGAAAAACTCGCGGAAAGAGCCGTGATGGCCAGAGCCCGCTCTCCGAGCGCACGATGCGCGGCCCAGGCCAGATACGCGGAGTCCGCGCCGCCGGAAAACGCCACGAGCAGCGAATCCAGCGCGCGCAGCGATTCAAGAAGCCTGTCTTGCTTCTCGAACGCCGTCGGCTCCGGCCCTCGTGAAATTTGTCTTTGCGATGCAGAGGCCTTGCGCGCGACAGTATATCCCAGTGCCGTTCTAACCTATTGCACGAATCTCGAGCGAGCAGCGAGCTGAGGCTCGAGGTTCGAACGGTTCCGCTTCCCTCATTCGAAATTCAGCATCACGTTGATCTCGCCCTGCGCCGGATGCTTGTCCAGATATTTCTGTATCGTCTGGTAGTGGATCGGCAGTCCCGCAAACGCGCGCTTGATCCCCGTCTCCAGGAATTCCTGATACGTGCTGTCGTCGAAGACGGCCCCGGGCGCGATTTTCCAGGCTTCGCGCAGGCGGCGTTCGCCTTCCATCGAGAGGCCCGAAAGCACGAGTTTGCCCATGTGGTATTGCGGGCCTTGCGTCAGTTTCACGTCGTAGCTGACCTGCTTGGTCGCGTCGTTGAAGTGCGGAGTTGCGTCGACCACCACGTCCAGATAGCCCTGCTTTTCATACGCGGCGCGCACCTTCTCCCACGCCCCTTCGATCTGCATGCCATTGGCGGGGCTCCCCGGAACCAGCGGCACCAGGGCGTCGAGCTGCGTGGCGGGAATGGCTTGGTCTCCTTCCCAGTTGATCCCGTTCCAGGTGAAGGCCGGCCCTGGATCGATGGGCGCGCGCACCACAACCTTGTTTCCGTTGAGTTCAGCGACGGAATCGCCGAACTTTACGTTGAGAAAAGCATGCGCCAGATATACCGGCCGGACCTGCTCGAATTCAAACGTTCCCACCGACATGCGCGAGTACGGTTTCCCCACCAGATCGCCGATGCGATCCGCGATCCCGGGATCGCTGCTCGCCAGCGAATCCGTGAACTGCACGCTTTGAATTTCCGGGAGCGCTTCCCCTTCCGCGCGAAACATCATCACCTGCTGCTCGTTCCACGGAAGCGTGATCAGCGCGTGCGACACGTCCGCCGTGATCGTGCGCGATTGCAGCTTCTGTTCCAGCGCGCTCGCAATTTGGTCCAGAATCTTCCCGCGCGCGGGGGCGGCGCCGTCGAACAGTGGAACGGAGGTTTTCACGTAGGCGATCAGCTGCGCGTCCGTGAACCAGGGGAAATTATCGAAGAACGCTGGCACGCTGGGAGCGTCCGTCACTTCGTAATGAATCTGCACTCCCGAGGTTGCGGTGAAGAAGTTGTACTTCACGCTGGCAAACGGCCCCAGATTGGCGAGCGCGTTTGCGCCGCCCTGAATATCTTCCCGCGTAACCACCTGCCCCACGTGCAGGCCTGTCGCTGGAGCGATTTGATCCGAATGGAATTTCGCCGAGCCCGTCACGCTGATCGACTGAATGGGTGCCGAGCCGGCCTTCTGCTGTGCCCCGAAAGCGCCGGCGCTTGCGGCGAACAGAGCGAGCGCAAGGATCAGGACGGGCAGGCGGCGCGCACAAACGACGCGCCGGCAAACGAATCGTGCACGCATCATTACGTGCTTATTCTAAGCCACCGCGGAGGCAGGCAAAAGCGCTACTCGACCGTCACCGACTTCGCCAGATTGCGCGGCTGGTCGACATCGCAGCCCCGGCGCACGGCGATGTGATAGGCCAGCAGCTGCAACGGCACGATTTCCAGGATTGGAGCGGTCAAGTCCAGCGCCGGAGGTATTTCGAAGACGTAGTTCGCGACCTCCCGCGCCAGCCGGTCGCCTTGCGTCACGATGGCGATGACGATGCCGTCGCGCGCCTTCACTTCCTGCATGTTGGAAATGGTCTTCTCATAGCGCGTCATCGATGAGGGATCGGACTCGTCGCGCGTGGCGATCACCACCACGGGCAGATTCTCGTCGATCAACGCATTGG
>JBJKQB010000104.1:0-8949 GCA_046705825.1 Candidatus Acidiferrales bacterium | reverse complement strand
CCATGGCTTCCACTTCCGCTTGCAGAATTTCCGTCGACAGCCCCGATTCGAGGACGAAGGTGACCACCAGGGCTTCGGCGCGAGCGCCCGCAACGGCGAGGTCGTTCACCGTGCCGTTTACCGCCAGTTCGCCGATGGACCCGCCGGGGAAACGCAAGGGCTTCACCACGAAGCTGTCGGTGGTGATGGCGAGGCGCGTCCCGTCAAGGCTGACCACAGCGGCATCGCCCAACGGTCCGTTGGACGCGCCGCACAAAAGAGGAACAAACAACCCCTCAATCAGGCGGCGGCTGGCTATTCCGCCCGCGCCGTGAGCCATCTCGATCTGCGGCTCGCGAAACCTGATCTTCGGCGCCGCCACAACGCGGGATTCGCCGTTCACACCGGGGCGTTGAGGGTCGTCAGCGCTGTTTTCCGGTGTTCGTAATTGAAGTATGCGGCGCATGATCCTTCCGCGGAAACCATCAAGGCGCCCACCGGGTGTTCCGGCGTGCACTCGTGGCCAAACAGTTTACACTGCGCGGGCTTCAGCACGCCCCTCAGCACTTCGCCGCACTGCGCGGCTTTGGGGTCCGTGACGCGAATGCCGGGAACTTCGAAGCGCCGCTCGGCGTCCCAATCGGCGTACTCTTCGCGCAGGCGCAGCGCCGACTCCGAAATGAAACCCATGCCGCGCCATTCGAAGTAGGGGCGAAGCTGAAAAACGTCGGCCATGGCGCGCAATGCGGCGGGATTGCCGTCCCAGGGAACCACGCGCTTGTACTGGTTTTCGACCTTGGCCTCTCCGGCGCGCAACTGGCGCAAGAGCATGAGAATCGACTGGAGCAGGTCGAGCGGCTCGAATCCCGAAATGACGATGGGCTTGTTCTCGTTTTTCGCAATCCATTCATACGGCCGGCAGCCGATCACGGTGGAGACGTGCCCCGGCCCGATAAAACCGTCGAGGCGCATATCCGGAGAGTCGAGGATGGCGCGAATGGCGGGGATGATCGTCACGTGGTTGCAAAACACGGAGAAATTGCGCAGGCCCTCTTTTTTCGCGCGCTGAAGCGTCAAGGCCGTGGAGGGCGCGGTGGTCTCGAACCCGATGGCGAAAAACATGACGTGCTGATCCGGATTCTGGCGAGCCAGCTTGAGGGCGTCGGACGGCGAGTAGACGATGCGAACGTCCATGCCTCGCGCTTTGTGCTCGAGCGGGCTGCCGTGCGTGCCGGGAACGCGCATCATGTCGCCGAAGGCGGCAAAAATCACGCCGCGACGCGAGGCGATCGCCAGTCCATCATCGATGCGCCCCATGGGCAACACGCAAACGGGGCAGCCGGGCCCATGGATCAGATCGATGTTCTCGGGAAGGATGTCTTTCAAGCCGAAGCGGTAAATCGCATGCGTGTGTCCGCCGCAAATCTCCATGATGTGGTACTGGCGCGCGGGATCGGCAACCCGGCGGATTTCGTCGGCCGTTTTGCGGATCAGCTCAGGCTGCCGGAACTCATCGACATACTTCATATTCCGCCTCGATCGTTGCCGCTGCACGCGCGTTATGCCGGAGGCTTTGTCGCCGGCGGTTTACCGGGCGCTTCCTCCAAACCGTAGCCGCGCGCTTCCTGCATGGCGCCCTCGCGTTCGCCCAGCATTTCGAGCGTGCGCATCTGCTCGAGCGCGTCTTGCTCGCTGATTTTGCTCATGGCGTAGCCGACGTGAATGAGGACCCAGTCGCCCGGCGCGGGGCGGTCGTCTTCCAGCAGGCCGAGATCAACGTGGCGCCGCACGCCCATCACGTCGACCAAAGCCAAACTGGAATTTTCCGCGGAGATTTCGAGGATCTTTCCGGGGATGGCCAAACACATGTGACACCCTCCGCCTGCGTTTTCGTCTTGTTCGCCGTTGCTCATGGCACTGCAGATAAAGATGTAACGTAGGTTCTTATTTTACTCTCAATTCAGCGTGCAATTTGAATCTCCTGCCATGGGCTGAGCCCGGCAAAGCGGAGCGGCGGCTTGTGGCGTGACTGCCCCACGATCACGCGCACTTCTGGTTGACACCCCGGCCGGGCGTTACTATCCTCGTCGCGGGTTGGGGGAACTGCGGCGATATTCGCAAACCTGCGCCGCTGCGCTTCGAAAAATCACACGGGAGAAGAACATGACTTTCTTCGGAAAGCGCATCGTGTTGACCCTTGCCTGCATCGCCCTCATCGCCACCGCCGCAGCCGCGCAAGATATCTCGAAACTGCCCTACATGAACCCAAAACTGTCGCCGGAGGAGCGCGCGGCGGACTTGGTGCACCGCATGACGCTGCCGGAGAAGGCCTCGCAGCTGGTCAACCAGTCGCGCGCGATTCCGCGCCTGGGCGTGCCGGCCTACGACTGGTGGAGCGAGGCGCTCCACGGCGTGGCTGTCGACGGCACCACGGAATTTCCCGAGCCGATCGGCCTGGCCGCTACCTTCGATGCGCCCGGCATTCACCAGATGGCCGTGGACATCGGCATCGAAGCACGCGTGGTGAACGCGGAGTCGGTGAAAGACGGCAACTCGGTGATTTTCCACGGGCTCGATTTCTGGGCGCCCAACGTGAACATCTTTCGCGACCCGCGCTGGGGCCGCGGCCAGGAAACCTACGGCGAGGATCCGTTCCTCGACGGGCGCATGGCGGTCGCGTTCGTCACCGGGATGCAAGGCACCAATCCGCGCTACTATCGCGTTATCTCGACCCCCAAGCATTTTGACGTGCACAGCGGGCCCGAACCCACGCGCCATTTCGCCGACGTGGATGTCAGCAAGCACGACATGGAGGACACCTACCTGCCCGCCTTTCGCGCCGCCATCGTCGCGGGCCATGCGGACTCCGTGATGTGCGCCTACAACGCCATCAACGGCCAGCCCGCCTGCGCCAATCAGTTCCTGCTGCAGCACACGCTGCGCGGCGCGTGGCAATTCCAGGGCTACGTGGTCTCCGATTGC
Source organism: Candidatus Acidiferrales bacterium (assembly GCA_046705825.1). Classification (GTDB taxonomy): domain Bacteria; phylum Acidobacteriota; class Terriglobia; order Acidiferrales; family UBA7541; genus Palsa-295. The sequence goes on along the minus strand of JBJKQB010000104.1, from coordinate 5,988 downwards.
GGCGCCGTCCGCAACATCTTCGAGGGGCATCATTACCGCCCGGCCCAGCCGCAGGCGTCGGCGATCTCACTCGAGCGCGGCATGGATAACGAGTGCATCGACGGCACGGAGAAAGTGACCGATGATCGCGACTACAAGCCCTACATCGAAGCGGTGCAGCAGGGTTATCTCTCCGAGAGCGCCATCGACACCGCCCTGATCCGGCTGTTCACCGCCCGCATCAAGCTGGGCCTGTTCGACCCGCCGTCCATGGTGCCCTATACGAAGATCGATCGGGATCAGCTCAACAGCGCCGCGCATCGCGAACTGGCTCGCAAGCTCGCGGATGAATCCATGGTGCTGCTGAAGAACGATGGCGTGCTGCCGCTGAAGAAGTCCGTGAAGAGCATCGCCATTGTCGGCCCGCTCGCGGATCAGACCGCGGTCCTGCTGGGCAACTACAACGGCATTCCCACCCATACGGTGAGCATGCTCGAAGGGATTAAAGCCGAATTCCCCAACGCCAAGATCACCTATGTTCCCGGCACGCAATTCCTCTCCAACACGGGAAATCCTGTGCCCGCGTCGGCGCTGACCACCCCGGACGGCAAACCCGGCCTCGAGGCCGCCTACGGTACGAGCGCCGGCTTCGACGAGCAAGCTACTCCCATCACCTCACGCGTCGAATCCACGCTCGACATGGACGAAAACAATCTTCCCCAGCAGGCCAAGGAAGCCCACGGGCTGTTTGTGCACTGGACCGGGTTTCTAACCGCTCCCGAAACGGGCGAATACCTGGTCGGCATCCGGGTCGATGGCTTCGGGCGTGTTTCGCTCGGCGACCGTGTCGTGGTTCAGACGTTTGGCGGCATATCCCGCCGCCACACCGGGCACGTCGGCGAAGTCCATCTCGCCAAGGGCCAGCCGGTCAAGCTGGACGTGATCTATCGCGAGGGAACGGACCGCTCGCCGCTGGCGCAGCTTTTGTGGGCTCCCGTGAACAACGCGCCCGATCCGGCGGCCATCGCTGCGGCAAAAAAAGCGGATGTAGTCATCGCCGTTGTCGGCATCACCAGCCGCCTCGAAGGCGAGGAAATGGCCATTGACCAGCCCGGCTTCTTCGGCGGTGATCGCACCAACCTCAAGATGCCCGCGCCCGAAGAGGCTCTGGTCCAAGCCGTCGCCGCCACCGACAAGCCGCTGGTCGTCGTCCTCATGAACGGCAGCGCCTTGGGCGTCAATTGGGAGAAGGCTTACGCCAACGCCATCCTGGAAGCATGGTATTCCGGCGAAGAAGGCGGAGCGGCCATTGCCGACACGCTCAGCGGCAGAAATAATCCCGCCGGGCGCTTGCCCGTCACTTTTTACAAGGATGTCCACCAGTTGCCGCTCTTTGAAGACTACTCCATGCAGGACCGCACCTACCGCTACTTCAAGGGCCAGCCGCTATGGCCCTTCGGATACGGCCTCAGCTATACGACCTTCAAGTACAGCGATCTCGTTCTGCCCAACGCGCCGATCCATGCGGGCGATCCGCTGGACGTTTCCGTCACCGTGACGAACACCGGAAAGCTGGCGGGCGACGAGGTCGCCGAGCTTTACCTCAAGTTCCCGGATGTGCCGGGAGCGCCCATCCGCGCCTTGCGCGGTTTCCAGCGCATTCATCTCGAGCCCGGCGCCAGCCAAGTGGTCAAATTTCACCTGAAGCGCCGCGACCTCAGCATGGTCACCGCGGCCGGCGACATCATCGTGGCGCAGGGCAAGTACACGCTGTCGGTCGGCGGCGGGCAGCCCGGAACCGGGGCGCCGTCGGTGAGCGGCAATTTCGAGGTCAACGGCCAGCTTCTGCTGCCGCAATAGCGCCTCGCTCGCGAACTGGAGGCTTACTGTGGACCTTCCCACCACGTTTCCAACGAACCCCGAATGACGGACTGAACGAAGTACGTCGCGAGCGAAAATGTCAAGCCTGCTAAAAGTATCGAGCCAGTGGGAAACGGCAGTAGCGGGACACATAGGGCAGTCGCGCAAGCGCAGCCCGCCAAGTGAGCTGCATCGGGCAAGAACTCAGGCCAAACGGAGTACGGCTCACGACGAACCTTTTTCATCAGGGATTTGCGAAATCGTGGATTTAGCGGTGGCGCCGAAATCGCGGTGCTGAGTTGTAAATCGAGCTGGAGCTGCTTTTCAAAGAAGCCTCTACAAGTCTCGCAGACAGCCAGGTGACGTTCGAGGTCGGCTGCGTTTGCGCCCGTCCGCCACTCCGCAAGAGACTCCAGAATGTGTTCCCATGCTTCCCGACAATCCATGGTCTACTCCTTGATCATCGCGGCAAGAGCCAAACGCGCGCGGTGTAGATGGCTCTTCACGGTGCCTCCCGGTAAATCCAGCATCCGCGCGACTTCGTCAACGCTCTTTTCCTGCAGGTAGAACAATGTGATCACGTCCCGTTGTAACTGAGGCAGCCGTTCAAGGCATCGCTCCAGTTCGATCCTGTTCAATACGTCACTGCCTCCCGAGGCCTCGGCTGCGGCTGGCTCCGCAATCGAATCCAGCGGACTTGTTTCCCGGCGCGTCCCGGACCGGACCGCGGAGAGGCAGGTATTCCTGGCGATCGTGTACAGCCAAGTGGAAGGGGCGGCGCGTCCATCGTAGGCCGGGAGCACCTGCCACAGCTTCAGGAATATGTCCTGGGCGACCTCTTCGGCCCGGCTGGCGTCCCTCAAGAACATCACCGCCATACGAAACACCTTCACCTCGTAAAGTTCCACAAGACGTTCGAACGCTTGCGTGTACTGATGCTTTTCGAGCAGCGCTTCAACGTCTTCGTCCATTCCAGACTTTGGTACTCCCGGCGGGTCCCTTCGGTTGCACACAGGGAAAATCTTCCAGAACCGATTTCCGTGCAACCGTAGAGGACGCATCCGAGTATAAACGAGCGAAAGGACGGGATGAGCGAATGGAAGTCGCGATCGTAATAGTGGCCGTGATCGGCTATCTGGCGTTCCGCCAATGGCTGCAACTCAGCCGAAGGAAGATGATTCACCGCGAACGGTTGACGGCGATCGAGAAGGGTGTGGATTTGGCTCCGATTGAACAAGAGGCCAGGCGAAGCAGTTGGAACGTCCAACGCTTCCTGCTGCTGGCTGGTCTCGTGTGGCTGTCGCTGGCAATCGGAACGTTTGTGACTCTGAGCGCACTGCTGGCCCACCCTACGCCCGTGACGCAAGGAATTCCGCAGGGGATGCAGTGGATCGGCCTGGCGCCAGCCTGCATTGGGCTATCTCATCTGATCGTTTACCTGATCGGGAAAAGAAGGGAGAACTGAATCCCCATGAAAACTGCAAGTGCCAGCAGAGGAAAGACAAAATACGGTGCAAGGATTGTAGCCTTGTTCCTGCTGGCCGGCGGCCTCCTCGGCCTGCTCGGGTCACTTTTCGCGGTCTACCACTCCGCTCAGCGGCACCAGATTTTTGCGGGGATCTCAGGTATCCTCGCTACAGCCTTGTTCGGATGGTGCATACCCGCGGGCGCCGCGCTTTGGCGAACAAAGCCCAGCGGATTCAAATGGGCGAAATTATTGTTCGCCATACAGGTTCCCGTGTTCAGCATTGCTCGTTTCTCGTATGAGTTCTCTACGTTCTTCAGCTTTCGAGTGATGATCGGAAACACCACTCACTATATCGGAGGAAATATAGGATCTTCCAGCAATCTGAACCTGCTGCCCGAATCGGTGGGCTTCCTGTTCGGCATCAATATCGCCGCCGTCCTCATCCTTTTGTACTTGATCCGAGCATCACGGGTCGCTTCCGGGAAGTCTCTGGACCGCGCGTCGGCTTCTGCGCAAAGCGCGAGCAAGCAGCCGAGACCTCTCGGCACAGTGAAAGGATCTTTCGTTCGGAATTTCCGAACGAAACTATATCGCCTTTCCCTTTTGTTAGCGGAAAAGGTCCTGTGTGTTGCCGCAGCGTTCTTCTCCACGAAGAGCGCGCCAGACGGGCGTAATCGAAGCCTTCGCAGAGAAGCCTTCGCAGAGAGGATTGGATGATGCCCGTTCTGACACAGTGAGGGCCAATAACTGGGTTTTCGGAGTTTCCGAGCGACTGCAAATACTTTAGAATCAAAGAACGCTTCCGCTGTGGGCGTGTAGCTCAGCTGGGAGAGCACCTGCTTTGCAAGCAGGGGGTCGCCGGTTCGATCCCGGCCACGTCCACCAACTTCTTCCTGATTGCAAAACACTTAGCGAAAACGTTCTGTCCCGACATCGCGATTATTCGTGCACTGGAGTGAACCCCAGATTGAGACACTTTGATCCTGCACAGTTTGCGTCTTGAACGGCTCCCATTTTCTGTCACATCCGAAACTAGAGATTTTGGGCGACGACTTCCCCATGCTCTCCAACCCGAACCTACTGATCGACGTAATCTGTACAGCCGCAAAAGGAGTTCAAAGGCCACGGCTGTCTAAACCAGGTCGGGGATTATCTTATGGCTGCTGTGCTTAAGCAGTTCGAAGAAGAGATAGGCGAACGGAGGCCAGAAAGGAATCAGGCGCCCTAGCGATTCCAGAGGCTGCTAGACTCTAGGACGCCCGATCCTGCCGAGTAGGCGGATAAACACGCCCTTATTGGTCTTTTATCCTTGGGTAGCTGCCGCTCTGCTTCCGGTTGAGACTGAACCGACTGAGGCTTGTTCGATGAGAGAAGCGACTGCGTCAGGGTGCGAGACGTAGACTGCATGGCTTCCCTTGCTCTCGACGACCTTCGAACCTGCGCGCTTGGACATGGCCCGCTGAGCATCCGGCGGAATCATTCTGTCTTCGGTGGAAACGAGGTACCAACTGGGTTTGGACTTCCAAGCGGGCTGGCTGACGGCTCCAGCGAACGCCTGCACGCCCCAGGGCACTTGGGAATCGGCCATGAACTCCGCCAAGTCGGCATTCACGTCCGCCGCGAAGGAAGCCACGAACTTTGAGCGGTCCAAAAGTAAAAAGCCGTCTTGCGGCGGCAAAATCGGAGGCACGGGCGCTCCCGGAGCGGGATTCTGAATCAGCGTTTGGATGGACTCGCCCGCATCTGGGGCGAATGCGGTAACGTAGACGAGTCCTGCTACTTTCGGGTCGTTCCCCGCTTCCGTCACCACCACTCCGCCATACGAATGGCCGACGAGGACTACCCGGCCAGGCTGCGCTGCAATGACTCTCTTTGTTACGGCGACGTCGTCCGCCAGCGAAATCGTAGGGTTCTGCACGATCGAAACGTTGTAGCCTTTATTTCTTAAAATCCGGTAGACACCCTCCCAGCCGGAACCATCGACGAAGCCGCCATGGATCAGCACGATGTTCAATTTTTCTGTCATGATCTTGCTCCTTCAGTTTTCGATTTGAGCTGCGAGCATTCGCTGCGCAGTTCTTGGCTTGTTTCTACGCTTGCCTATTGTGAAGAACAACTTCTAAATCCTTGGTATTTAGTGATAGATTCTCAAGAATGGAGTTTACATCTCGACAGCTCCGCGCATTTCATTTCACCGCCCAGCACCTCAGTTTCGCGCGAGCAGCAGAGGCCTTGTTCATTACACCCTCCGGTCTCAGCGTGTCAATCCGGGAGCTCGAACGGCAATTGGGGTTTCGGCTTTTCGACCGCACCACGCGGCAAGTTGCGCTGACGCCGCGCGGGCGAGAACTCCTTGAAGTTACGAGACCCGCTCTCGCGACGCTCGACGAAGCGGTGTCGCGCATTGAGCGAGCAGAGCAGGTGAAAGCGCGCCGGATCACAGTCGGGACGACACCCTGGATGGCGGCCAACGTTTTGCCGCCGGCCATTAAGGCCTTTCAAGAGATACGGCCCGACTTGCGCATCGGAATCTTCGACGGCACCAACGGCGAAATTGCGCGTCGGGTTGAAGCAGGAAAGCTCCATTTGGGTCTGGGGATTTTCAAAAGAATGCCCGGGCTGCGGCGTGTGCCGTTCTTTCGATTCTCGCTTATGGTGATCCCCGCCGACCGCGACGGCAC
>JBJKQB010000103.1:0-9546 GCA_046705825.1 Candidatus Acidiferrales bacterium | reverse complement strand
TGCGCTGACCCGCCCAGATAGCGCACCAGCGTGTATTTCCCCTCGATGACTTCGCCCTGGAGAAAGCTCTGCGTTTGCGTTGCCATGGCTGTTTTCCCACTCAGGGCCGCGGCGGACGCTTTGGGCGCGCAGGCGCTCTTGCGGGTGGTCGCGCACGCTGGGCCTTGTGCTTGGCGCGAGGGCTGGGAGCGCCAAGGGTTCGAACGATTGCACGTCCCGGCGGCCAAAACACGGGCTGCCGGAAGATGCGGCAATTATATTCGTTCTGCTGAAGGATAAAAGCGAAATGCTCAAACGGGCAACTGCCCCTTCAGACAGTTGTGGTCCAGGGCGGGCCGGCCGCTCAGGCCGCGTGCTTGGCCGACGGCGTGTCGTGCGGGGAGTCGCTGTGTGCGGATTGGGGAAGGCCGCTTGTCCTGCCGAGCAAGGCGTCCCCGAGTGTGCTTCCGGACGCCCGGCTGCCCTCCAGCGCGCTCATTTCGCGATTGCGCTTCATTCTTCTATAAATGCTGATGCCCACCAGCAGCGCGGCGAAGGCCAGGCAGTAGACGATCATGGCTACGGTTAGGGTTTGCATTCCACCCTTCTTTCCGGTTCAGCGCCGCCTGCAGCCGCCGAGGTCCGACCGTTCCTGCCGGGAATCCTGGACTTCAAAGCTCCGGATGAGGTTCCAGCAGGTAATTCTTCAAACGCAACTCTCGCTGGGCTTTGGATCGAAGGCGATGCGTTCTGCGCCGAACTCTTTTCTTTCTTCGGTTCTGCGCTCCTGTGCGCATCCTACACCCAACTCCTTTCCATTTTCCACGTCTACTTATGCGCGTGCAGGGAGCGCGCGCTGCTGATCCACCTTCGGCTGATTTCTTCCAGATCGCGGTATCCGCGCAACGTCCACACCGCACCCGCATGCGTGACCCTTTCGGTCAAAGCGGTAACCGTCTCGATGACTTCTCCCGCGTAATAGAGAAGAGTGCCAAACAATGTCAGCAAAAGAAGAAACGCGGCGAACAGTAATTCGGCCGCCAGCAGCGCGCGCAGCGAATAGCTCTGCATCGTGAGCAGAGATAACGCGACGAGCAGCCCACCCACCGCCCAAACTTTCCAGCTCGGCCGGAACCCACCCAGCGATTTCATTTTTGTTCTCCTGGCCGGAAGTATGAACCGTTCGGGGCTGCGCGGCAGTGATGACTGTCACGTCGCCCCGTAACCTGCCTGTTTGCACGCAGTTCTGCAAAAACACGGCCAATCTAAAAGCTTCCCTTTGGTACAGGCAGGTGTGATCGACACGGGGACGTCTTGCGCTTCAACCCCATTTGAAGAGAAGTTCACGAACAGCGCCGCGGAGTGGCCTTCGCAGCGCTGCCTCGTTTTTCCCAACGCGAGCCGCAGAATCGGCTGACTTATTGCGTGCTGAAGAGGTCCGCCTTCACCGCCTTGCGAAAAGCAATGCGGCTGTTGTCCCGGGTGTAGAACATGTGCCCGCCGGGAAACTCATGGATGGTGATGCGGGCGCGCAGCGCGTCGGGCATCTGGTTGACGCTCAGCACCGACCCCATGAACGGGCACGAAAGATCGTTCCATCCGTGGCCGATGAACACCTTGAGGTCGGGATCGGCGGCAACGGCTTGGCGCAACTGCGTAACCGAGCCGGTGCGCAGGTTCTCATCGCGGCTCCAATTCCTTCCCACTTCAAAGGAAAGCGTGTGGTAAGGCGCATTCGTCTTCCAGCCCACCACCTCGGTGACGAAGTTGACCATCGCCTCCGTCGTCGGCGCCATGATCGCCGCCAGAATGGGATCGCTGGCGCGCCGCTCCGGCGACCACGGAAACGGATCGAGCATAGTCACGTTCGAGTCGTAGACGGAGCCGATCTTGCCTTGCTCGCGCGCCACTTCGCGCAGATACGCTCCCGTCTCCAGGCGCCCGCCGGACTGCTTCACGAAGGTTGGATCGAGCCCGGTCAACTCCGTGACCTTCTGGATCATGGCCTGCTGCAAAGCGGGATTGGAGGTGCCCGCGATGAGCGCCGTGGCGTACGCGCCTTCGTCGTAGGCGACCACCGACTGCATCGCTTCTGGCGTCAGCTTGCCCTCGCGCTCCAGATGCGCGGCGGCGATAGGCGGCAGCGTGACCATCCACGGAATGGGCGAGTACATGTAGCCATGACTCTCGTCCGCGGGATTCAGGTAGGGCGACACCAGAATCAGGCCGTTGATCCCCACGCCCAGCTGCGACTGCAGGTAGTACGTGAGGCGCGGGCCGCGAAAGCCGCCGTAGCTCTCGCCAATGATGTATTTGGGCGAAGTCATGCGCCCATTCTGGACCAGCCACTTGTACACCACGGTCGAGAGGTACTCGATGTCGGGCTCGGTGCTGTAGAACAGCTTCTTCGTCTCGGCCATCGGGACCAGCGAACGGCTGTAACCCGTGCCGATGGGGTCGATGAAAACCAGATCGCTGAAGTCCAGCCAGGTGCCCTGGTTGTCCGTCATGACGATGCGCCCGGAGGCGCTGTCGCCTTTATTCCCGATGCCGTTCAGATGCTTGGGCCCGATGGCGCCGAAGTTGAGGAATACCGAAGATGCGCCGGGGCCGCCGTTGAAGGCGAAGGTGACGGGGCGATCCTTGCCCGGCACGACGTAGCTGGTGTACACGACTTTGCCCGCGATTTTTCCCTCAGGATCGCGCGCGTTGATGGTGCCCACGGTGACCGTATAGTGCAGCGTCTTGCCGCCGACCTCCGTGGTCTCCTCGACGCTCTTGTTGGGCGGCAGCGGCGGCAGTTCGTTGGCTGCCGGTTTTTCTTTGGACGAAGCTGCGCCTTTTTCAGAGCCTTTAGCGGTGGTTTTTTGGGCGGCTTCGTGGCTGCCGTGCTCCTGCGCGAACGCCGGAGCGGCGGCAAAGGAAATCATCAGGAAAAGAACGGCGTAGCAAAGAGAAGTCCATGGCCGAGCGGCAGAAACAATTGAATTTTTCATGCGCGTAACAATACAGCAGGCCCACCTACGAGGTAAAGCAAGGAAGCGCACTAAGACGCGCCGCGACGCCGCTCTTTGCTGTCGATTTTTCCTTCAACTTCGCGCTTCAGCGCGGCAGCTGCAGTCTGTCGCGCCGGCTTGCTGAAGTAGCGCCGGCGTCTCGCCGGCGTTTTTGGGGTTCTCTGCGGCCTTCGCGCTGCGGCCACAGACGGCTTGGGTAGCGTTTCGCTTGCACCGGGCGGGGCGAATGTGCCGGCGAATTCGCCTTTCGATTTAAACGTAGCGCCGGCTCGTCCTGAGGCACGAAGTGCTCATCCTGAGCCCAGTCGAAGGCCGTCTCGTTTGCTCGAGTAGCGCCGGCGTCTCGCCGGCGTTTTTTCTTAATCGATTCACCCCCCGGCCCATCCCTTCGCAGCTTTGCACTGAATTTCCTGGCGCCGCCGAATTTGCATTAGGTCTGAATGTAGCGCCGCGGCCTTCAGCGCAGCAGGTGCGGTTTGTAGCGCCGGCTTGCCCTGAGGCACGAAGGGCTCGCCCTGAGCGCAGTCGAAGTGGCGTCTCGCTAGCTCAAGTAGCGCCGGCGTCTCGCCGGCGAATTTACCTTTCGGTCTAAACGTAGCGTCGGCTTGCCTTGGAGGCACGAAGGGCTCGTCGTGGGCGCAGTCGAAGGGCGTCTCGCTTGCACTGAGCGGAGCGAATGTGCCGCCGAATTTGCCTTTCGGTTTTAACGTAGCGCCGCCCGTCATCCGTATAACTACGTAACCGGATTTCCGTACTCTTGCGAATATCTTTTTGGTCAATTGCGTGCTAGCGTAAGATTTTTCTATGCGAGACACAATCGGCTATAGACGCCGCAAACGCCCTTTCCGCCCCCAAGACACATTTGCCTACGCGGGTGGCGAAATTCGTCACGCTTCGAGCGTGCCAGACATGGTTCCCAAACTCCCCGATCCCGCTCTGCCGCCTCCAACCGCTCAGCCCGGGACCCCCCAAAGCCGCGCTTCGAGCGCGCCACAATTTGATGAAAGGAAAGAAGGAGTCGCGCCTCAAGCGCGCCAGGAAGAACACATCATGGACAATCCCAGCCAGCACGCCTCACAAGAACCTGGTCCGGCGTCCAAGTCGCGCCGACCCAACCGCAATTTCCCCATGTACTTTGTCGACGACCCCGATCACCCAGGCAAAATGACCATCATGATGGCCGACCAGCTTGCCGCCTACCAGGCCAAGCTCGAAGCCGAAGCTGCCGCTCGACAGGTCGCGGAAGAGGAACGTCAAGCGGCGACCGAAGCCGAACGCGCCGCCGGCCGCCCTGCCAACACGCCAACCGTCAGCGCACTGACCGAAGTTAAACGGCGCGAACCGAGCGAGTCCGAGGCCCTCCGCCTTTCCCCGGCCACGCCGCCCGATTATTCGCGCCATTCACGCCGCTGTCTCATCTGCGCCCATCCCGACCGCGACGCCATCGAAGGCGACTTCGTCCGCTGGCGCAGCCCCAAAGACATCGCCAAGGATTACAATCTTTCCGACTGCTCCTCTCTTTACCGCCACGTCCATGCGACTGGGCTCTTCGAACGCCGCCGCTGCGAAATCGCTCGCGTCCTGGAAAACGCCCTGGAACAAGCGGAATCCTGCCCCTTCAACGAGTTCGACATCATCACTCGCGCCGTTCGCGTCTACTGCCGCCTCGACCAAAGAGGCCGCCTCTACGAGCCTCCGCGCACTCTCAACGTCAACATCACCCGCGCCCCTGCCGATGCCGAATCCACCGGCGCCCGCTCCGTCCTCGCCTCAGCCTCCCCGGAAATCGACCTCGCGGTCGGTCGCGGGCAAGAGACCTAACCACCATGCCCCGCTCGGAGCGCTTCAATCGAATGTCCGCCACGACGCCCGAAGTTGCGGCGGGCGAAGCAAGGCCCCTGGCCGGTGTGGCCGCTAATCGCAACGCCGCCCAATTCAAAAATCAGCTCAACTGCCTCATTCGAAAGGAGAAAAGATTTTCTAACCGCAACTCAAACGCCGGTTCGCCTTCGGTTTACTTTCACCTCGCTCTCCAATCGCCAGGCCGGTCCAATCGCGCTCCAAATTATCTTTGCTTTTTCTTCGCCTCATGCTATTCTGCCGCTCCACAAAAGCCCGGATGCGTTTTGCGGGTTTTGGTAGAATCGGGCCGCCCGCTGAGGCGGCAACCCGCAGCGGGACTAAATCCGGGCTTGGAGTTTCGAGGCAAATTCAAAAAAGCCTGCCTGCCGAAGGCAGGACAAGCCCCTTCGAGGTGCAACCCATGAATGATGAACGAAGCAGAAACTTGGATCTGGCCATTTCGCAGATTGAAAAGGATTACGGCAAAGGCTCCATCATGCGGCTGGGCAGCCGCGACGTGCTGGTGCCGGTGAACGTCATATCCACCGGGTCGATTTCGATCGACGCGGCGCTGGGCGTGGGCGGTTTCCCGCGCGGGCGTGTGATCGAGGTGTACGGCCCCGAGTCGGGCGGGAAGACGACGCTGACGCTGCACGTGATCGGGGAAGCGCAAAAGGCGGGAGGCCAGGCGGCGTTCATCGACGCGGAGCACGCGCTCGATCCGTCCTACGCGAAGAAGCTGGGCGTGGATGTGGACAATCTGCTGGTATCGCAGCCGGACAATGGCGAGCAGGCTCTGGCCATCGCGGAAGCGCTGATCCGCACGAATGCGGTGGACATTGTGGTGGTCGACTCGGTGGCGGCTCTCGTCCCCAAGGCGGAACTCGAAGGCGAAATGGGCGAGCCGCAGATGGGCTTGCAGGCACGTCTGATGTCGCAAGCGCTGCGGAAATTGACAGCCATCGTCAGCAAATCGAAGACGTGCCTGGTGTTCATCAACCAGATCCGGGAAAAAATCGGTGTGATGTTTGGGAACCCGGAAACGACGACGGGCGGGCGAGCGCTGAAATTCTATTCGTCGATTCGCGTGGATATTCGCAGGATTCAGTCGATCAAGGAAGGGGACCGCGTGGTGGGCTCGCGCACGCGCGCGAAAATAGTGAAGAACAAAGTGGCCGCGCCGTTCCGCGAGGCCGAGTTCGACATCATCTACGGCGAAGGAATTTCCCGCGAGGGGGATTTGATCGATCTGGGCGTGACGAAAGGCGTCCTCGAGAAATCCGGGACATGGCTTTCCTATAAGGGCGAGCGCATTGGGCAAGGCCGCGAGAACGCGCGCATGTTCCTGAAGGAAAACGCGGACATTCGCGGGAAGATCGAAAATGAGCTGCGCAAGGCGCTCGGTTTGCCCGCCTCGGCGGGCGCAGCCGAAGAAAACGGGAAGGCTGCACCGGCGGCGGAATCGTCGAAGACCGTTTCCATGGCCGCGGCTGCGGCGAAGGGAAGAATGAAGTAGAAGTGCTCCCGGAAGGGCGCGAAGCAGGCTTGCCCTTCTGCGGCGTGTCCGCCGTGGAAGGGCAAAGAAGTAGCCCAAAAGTGTCGGCGCTGGGACTTCCGAAGGAAGGAACGTTAGCCCGGAGCGGCCATTTAGGCGGCGGCCGGAAATTTGCATTGCTAAGCTGATCCCTCGACCCTGCTAAGTTGTGCTGCTCGAAGGGGTAACGAAACGCCTGTTCGGGCGAACAGTTGTGCCTCTCCCTCCATCACGAAGAAAATAAAGTGGAATTTAGGTTGCACAAGGTCAGTGTGGTACATACACTTGGCTGCGGAGGCGCGAAAAGCTGCCGCTGGCAGGTAGATACGAGACTAAGGTGGTCCGGCACATAGGTTTAGCGTCCGTGACGGCCCCAAGCCCAGGATGGAACCGATCCAGATGAAGAGGAATCCCGTCTTAGCAATCATGGCAGCCGTTGTCTGTCTTTTGATCTCGGGGGCTGTGTTTCCGGCCTCAGGAGCTGCCAAGCGAACCTACCGCTCGCGGCACGCAAGGCACGCCCGCGTTTACCACCATCGGGTGTATCGCCACTACGCGCTGTTCAATCCCACTAAATACGATGTGGCCACGTATGATGCAGCCGCGGTTCGCGATCTTGCGGTTAACGCGTTGGGCCACCGGCGGGGCGCGGTGGTTGCCGTCGATCCAACGAACGGGCGCATATTGACCATCGTGAACCAGAAGATGGCTTTCCAGGGCGGGTTCGAACCCTGCTCGACGATCAAGCCGGTGATTGCCTTGGCCGGGCTGGAGCAAGGTGCGATCACCAGCCGGACGATGATTAAAGTGGGGCAGCGGCGCTATATGGATTTGACCGAAGCGCTGGCGCACTCGAACAACCAGTATTTCCAGGAACTCGGGAGCCGGCTGGGCTTTGACGTCGTGCACCGCTATGCGGAACTGGTAGGGCTAGGGCAACGCGTCGGCTACGACATTCCGCAGGAGCAGCCGGGGTATCTGCCGCCGGAGCCGCCGAAATTCGGCGGTGTAGCGCGGATGTCGAGTTTCGGCGAAGGGATTCGCATCACGCCGCTGCAACTGGCGGAATTGGTTTCGGGTCTGGCAAACGGCGGGACTTTCTACTACCTGCAATATCCGCAAACCGACCAGGAAATTCAGAACTTCACGCCGCGCGTGCGGAAGCAGCTCGACATTTCGAAGTTCGTCCCGGACATTCAGGCGGGCATGCTGGCGGCGGTGATGTACGGGACCGCGCGGCGCAGCTACGATCCGGAAGGCGAACAGGCGCTGGGGAAGACCGGCACATGCACCGACGACCACGTGGGGGGAAGGCTGGGCTGGTTCGTATCGTATGCGGATCAGCTGCACCCGAAGATCGTCATCGTGGTCCTGCTGCATGGAGGCGGGCGTTCCACGAGCGGGCCGCACGCGTCGGGGATTGCGGGCCAGATCTATCGGGGATTGTACGAGCGCAACTTCTTCGTCGAAGCGAAAGAGGAGACGAATTCTTCCGTGGGGGGCGCAGGCACCGGGTCGGGCGGTTCGCGCTGACCGGCCGATCGCGCGAGAGGCTCCGGGTTCTGGCAAGCAAACAGGCGTAGATACTCCGGGCATTCCATTATCCAAAGCGGGAATCTGAGCAGGGGCTCGAAGCATGGCTAGGCGAAAGCTGATTTCCTGGTGCGCGCTGGTACTGGCGGGATTTGCGTTCGATGGCGTGACGTACCATCTGCGCAACCTGAGCGAGGCGAAAGAGCGCGCGCGGAGCGCGCAGGCGGGCCAGAAAGCCAGGCAAATTCAGCAGCAAACAGTCGTGTTCAGCGCGGAAATGGTTCCGGCGCGGCTTCCCTTCACGGGCATCCTGCAGAAATTCGGAATTGACAGCGCAACGGCGGCGCAGATCGCTGCTTCGGCTCAATCCGTGTTTGATTTGCGCCAAGTGCGCGCGGGGAATCAGCTGTCCATCGGGCGATCGCTGATGGGCAGCCTGCGCGCCATTCGATACCGCATCGATACCGATCGCATCCTGCTGATTTCGCGGCGCGAGGGCGATTTCCATTCCGAGATCAAGACGATTCCTTCGCGCACAGAGGCCGTGGGCGTGGCGGGAAAGATCCAAGACTCGCTGTTTGACGCCGTCACGCAGGCCGGAGAAAAGCCGGAGCTGGCCATGCGGCTTGCGGACATTTTCGGCTGGGACCTGGATTTCTATACCGATCCGAGGCCCGGCGACACCTTCCGCGTCGTGGTGGAAAAGAAGATTCTGGCGAACGGCGAGTTCGGGGGCTACGGGCAGATTCTCGCGGCGGAATACGACAACGACGGCCACGCCTACCGCGCGGTCCTGTTCCACGACCCGGCGGGGATTCCGGCGTATTACACGCCGGACGGCAAGTCGATGAAGAAGGCGTTTTTGCATTCGCCGCTGAAGTTCGCGGCGCGCATCACGTCGCACTTCAGCTGGGACCGCTATCATCCGATCCTGAAGATCTATCGCCCGCACCTGGGAACGGATTACGCGGCGCCCATCGGGACGCCGGTACAAACGATCGGCGACGGGCGCGTGATTTTTGCGGCGCGCAAAGGCGAGGACGGCAATCTGGTCGAAGTGAAGCACACCAACGGTTATACGAGCTATTACATGCACCTCTCGCGCATTCTGGTGCACGTCGGCCAGCCGGTGCAGCAGGGACAGTGCATTGGCCTGGTGGGCATGACCGGGCTGGCGACCGGGCCGCATCTCGATTTCCGCATTCGCCGCGGCGGGCAATTCCTGAATTTCGAGCGCTTGCCGCTGCCGCCGTCGCACCCTGTGGCGAAAAGCGAGTGGGCCGCGTTTGTCGCCGCGCGCAGCCGCGATCTGGCGGACATGCCCGCATTGCCCGGCCAGCAGGGCACGGCGGTCGCCACGGCAAGCACGCCCGCGCCAACGTCCTCGCCTCTTTCGGGCCACTAGCACTCCTTCGCTTTCTGTTTGCCTATAGCGTGATCTGGTACAATGGCGCTTCGCATGAGCGCGCAGCGATGGTGCGGCGCGCATGCTTGCATGGGGCCAATGCCGTTGAGAGCGGACTCACCTGAAAGCACCGGAGCGGGATTCCCGCTGAATGCGGAGCAGCGCGCCGCGGTCGAGCACGTGGAGGGGCCGCTGCTGGTGGTGGCGGGCGCGGGCACGGGAAAGACGCGGGTCAT
>JBJKQB010000102.1:0-2817 GCA_046705825.1 Candidatus Acidiferrales bacterium | reverse complement strand
GTTCTACACCCCGCTGAAACGCAAAACGCCATATTGCACGGTCGTGGGCGCAATGGCCGGGGCGGCTCCGGTGTTAATCGGCTGGTTCGCGGGCGGCGGCACGCTGACCGCGGCCGCGGCGATTCCGTACGCGCTGCTGTTTCTCTGGCAATTCCCGCATTTCATGAGCATCGCCTCGATTCATAAGGCCGACTACGAGCGCGCCGGATATCAGGTCATACCCGGAAAAGGCAACCAGGGCCGATTCATCGCGTTTTGGACTGTTGTTCCCGGCGCAGTGCTGTGGCTGCTCGTCGCAGCGCCTGCCGTCGCGCAGCGGGGCGCGGGTGTACTCCTCGCGGCGGCGTGCATTCTCGGCCTTGGCTTCCTGTGGTACGGAGTTCGGTTTGCGGTACGCCAAACCGCTTTCGCCGCGCGCCAGCTTCTCGCCGCCTCGATTTTGTATGTACCGCTGGCTCTGACTCTCTTGATTGTGATCGCGAAGTACGGGATTCGAACGCCCTAGGGCAAAGGACCGAAACTTGGCTACCGCCACCATCGATGCGCGATTGCAGGAGCTCTGGGAGACCCCCAAGACGCTCTACGGCAAGCTGGCCACCGTCGATCACAAGGAAATCGGGTGGCGTTACATCGTGACAGCGATGCTGTTTCTGGTGGTGGGCGGGATCGAAGCGCTCATCATGCGCATTCAGCTGGCGGGCCCGAATGGGAGGGTGCTGGGGCCGGAGGCCTATAACCAGTTCTTCACCATGCACGGCGCGACGATGATTTTCTGGTACGCCTTCCCCATTCTGGCGGGGTTTGGAAACTATCTCGTGCCGCTGATGATCGGCGCGCGCGATATGGCTCTGCCGCGCTTGAATGCGTTTGGTTACTGGACATTTCTCTTCTCCGGGCTTTTCCTCTACGCCAGCTTGTTTTTCGCCAATGCCCCGCACGCCGGCTGGTTTGCTTACGTTCCCTATACGCTGGCAACGTACTCGCCCGGTCTGGGCATGGACTTCTTCGCGCTGGCCCTCGTCTTTCTGACCGTCTCCACCACCGCGGGCGGAATCAATTTTCTGGTGACCATCTTTCAGCTGCGCGCGCCGGGCATGACCATCAGCAAGATGCCCTTGTTCATGTACAGCTCGCTCACCACCTATTTCGCCGCGGTCTTTTCGCTTCCCGCGCTCACGGCCGCGCTGCTTTTCCTCGAGCTGGACCGCAAATGGGGTTTCCGCTTTTACGCCACGGCCCTGGGAGGGCACTCGCTGCTCTGGCAGCAGCTCTTCTGGTTTTTCGCGCATCCATGGGTCTACATCATTTTTATTCCCGCCACCGGAATGATTTCCATGATGGTGCCGACGTTCGCACGTTATCCCA
Organism: Candidatus Acidiferrales bacterium; assembly: GCA_046705825.1. Classification (GTDB taxonomy): domain Bacteria; phylum Acidobacteriota; class Terriglobia; order Acidiferrales; family UBA7541; genus Palsa-295. The sequence goes on along the minus strand of JBJKQB010000102.1, from coordinate 1,452 downwards.
TCGTTGGCTACCCCTACATCGCCATGGCGACGATCCTGACCGGCTTCGTCGGCTTTGGCGTGTGGCTGCACCACATGTTTGCGGTGGGCGAGCCGCAGATGTCCATGGCCGTTTTCAGCGCGGCCAGCATGATGATTTCGGTGTTCACCGCGATCCAAGTCTTCGCCTGGATTGCGACATTGTGGAAGGGCCGTCCCGTCATGGCCACGCCGCTCCTGTTCATTCTAGGTTTTATCGCGCTGCTGGTGATTGGCGGGCTGAACGGTGTGGTGACGGCGGTGATCCCGGTCGACTGGCAGGTGACGCAGACGTATTGGGTCGTCTCGCACATCCATTACGTGATCATCGGAGGGAATCTCTTCCCGGTATTCGCCGGTTTCTATTTCTGGATGCCGAAGATCACCGGACGCATGATGAACGAACTGGCCGGCAAGATCAGCTTCTGGCTGATGTTCGTGGGCGTGAACGTCGCGTTTTTCCCCATGCAGCTTCTGGGAATCATCGGGATGCCGCGCCGCGTTTACACTTACCTGCCAGGCCTGGGCTTTTCCAATCTGAACCTGACCGCGACGATCGGGGCGTTCATCCTCGGTCTGGGCATCGCCATCAGCATCGTCAACTTCTTCGTGAGCTCGAAGACGGGCCAACTGGCGGGCAAGAATCCGTGGAACGCGGACGGTCTGGAGTGGAGCATCGACTCTCCGCCGGCACCCTACGCGTTTGAGCGCATTCCCACGGTAGTTTCGCGGCACCCGCTGTGGGACGATCACGACGAGTATTACGATCCCAACAACGAGCGCGTGTTCGACCAGGATCGCCTCACCCTGAGCACGACTTGGCGCGATGCGGAACCTGTTTCGCTGGCGCGGATGCCCGAGGACTCGATCACGCCGCTGGTGCTCGCGCTCACCATGTCCGTGATCTTCACCGGGATTCTGCTGACCAATCTTTGGATTTCGCTGGCGGGTGTCGTGCTGTCGCTTGGCGCCGCGGCCGCATGGCTGTGGCCCAAGCACGAACCCAAGGCTCTGCTGGAACCGGTCAAAGAAAGGGTGCCCGCATGAGCGCCGATTACGCCGCAGGCTTGCCGCTGCCCCTGCGCCGGGAGCCCTTCCCGGTGAACGACCGGCGCGGGAGCCTGGGCATCCTGCTGTTCATCGCGACGGAAGCGACTCTTTTCGTGATGCTGTTCGCCAGTTATTGGTACATCGGCAAGTCCGCGCCGCAATGGCCTCCTGATCCCCCGCCGAAACTGCACTACTCCATTCCCATGCTGGCGATCCTGCTCGCGAGCAGCGCGGTCCTCCACTGGGGCGAACAGCAAATCAAGAAACATCGCGTGCGCGCGGGGATGATGGCGCTGGCGACCACTATCTTCATGGGCATCGTGTTCCTGATCCTGTCGGTGTTCGAGTACAGCGAGCACCTCGGCACGCTCATGCCCACCAAGGA
>JBJKQB010000101.1:0-3225 GCA_046705825.1 Candidatus Acidiferrales bacterium | reverse complement strand
ATTTGGGCTCGAATTTGGCGGCGAGATCGGGACGCACGTAGAGGTAAGCGGTGCCCGGGCCGCCGCACAGCCACTTCAAAACACCTCCGCAAACGAAATCTACCCCGAGCTCCTGAACATCAACGGGAACGCCCGAGCCCAGCGACTGAAACGCGTCGAGAAGGACATGCGCGCCGACGCGATGCGCTTTTTCGCAGATGGCTTGCGCGTCGTTGATGTAGGAGCTGCGGAAAATCACGTGGGAAATGGGGACGAGCAGCGTTTCCTCATCGATGGCGTCGAGCAAGCGCTCGGTGGGAACCTCGATGCTGTTGTCCGTCTTGACCATGTGGATGCGCGCGCCGCGCGACTGCTGCGCCTGCCAGAAATACATGACCGAGGGGAAATTCAGGTCGCTGTAGACGATTTTGTTGCGGCGGCCGGAAAAGTCGAAGCAGGAAGCGACCACGGCCTGGCACTGCGTGACGTTGCCGTGAATGGCCACGGAATTGGCGGGCGCATTCATCAGCGCGCCAATCTGGTTGCCGATGTCCAGCGCGAGCATCCACCACTTCTCTTCCCAGGCGCGCACGCCGCGGCTGGCCCAGATTTCGGCGTAGGCCGCGAGCGAATCGCGCACGCCACGAGGCATGGCGCCCAGCGAATTGCTGATCAGGTAAGTCGTGCGGTCGAGGATGGGAAACTCGGCGCGATAGCGCAGGAACGCGTCGGTTGCACCAGTTGCCACACTGGCGCTGGTGGCGCTTGCGCCGGAACTACGAGCGTCGGTCACGCGGGCACCTTCGCGATTTTCTCGCGTTCGCGCGAGCGCTTTCTTCTCGCGGCGAAGTAGAAGACGGTCAGGACAAGGATATAGGGACCGGCGCTCTCGATGGTAATGCGAAGCTGGGGCACCCACCAAGTCAGGCTCACCGCGAGGACGATCAGCGCGAAGGCGATCATCGACAGCGCAGGTCCGCCGGGGGCGCGCATGGGCAGAGCGGCGATCTGGGCGGGCGAGAGTTTGCGGCGCATGGCCACGTGCGAGGCGAGGCCAATGCACCAGGCCAGCATGCCTCCCACCAGCGACGAGCCGAAGAGAAAGAGGAACGCGTTCTTGGGGATGACGTATTGCGCGGCAAGCGCCGCCAGAATGGCCGAAGCGGAGACGAAGAGCGCGTTGCGCGGCGCGCCGGTGCGGGAGAGTTCGGCGAGCTTGGGAGGCGCGTAGCCGGAGGCGGCCAGCGAGTACAACATGCGCGAACTGAGATAAAGCAGGGCGTTCGCTCCGGAGAGCGCCGCGGTGAGAACGACGAAATTCATCAACGCGGAAATAGCGGGAATGTGCGCCACCTGGAACACGGTGACGAACGGGCTTTGCGTCACGCCCACGTCGTTCCAGGGCACGATGCCGACCAGGACGGCGGTGGCGCAGACGTAAATGAACGTCAGGACGGCGATGGTGAGGAAGGTAGCGCGCACGATGTCGCGAGTCGAACGAGCCTCGCCCGAGCAGATGGCCACCGTCTCGGTGCCCAAAAAATTAAAGAGGACGAAGGCCAGGGCCAGAAGCGGGCCCGCCGCGCCGCGCGGGAGGAAGCCAGCATCGCTGGTGTAATGCGCGGGAACCTTGCCGCCAAAGAGCAACGCCGCGCCAATCAGGATGAAGGCGACGATGACCACCACCTTGATCATGGCGAACCAGGATTCAAAGCTGCCGAATTCGTGCACGTCGAGCAGATTGACGCAAAGGAGCACGGCGGCGAAACCGGCGATCCACACCACCGTCGGAATGTGCGGGAACCAGTACTTCATGTAGATGCCGGAGGCGACGAGTTCGCCGCTGATGGCCATCAGCAGGCAGAACCAATAGCCGTAGCGCGAGACGAAGCCTGCCCAGGGGCAGAGGTACTTGTCGGCATAGACGCCGAACGAGCCGGCGTCGGGATGCAGGCTGGACATTTCGCCGAGGGCTGTGGCCACGGCGAAAGCGACAAGCGCGGCGAGGGCGTAGGTGAGGATGATGGCGGGGCCGGCGACTTCGACGGCGGCGCCGGAGCCAAGGAGCAGGCCCGTCCCGATGGCGCCGCCGACGGCCACCATGGCCATTTGCCCGGCCGTGAGTTCGCGGCGGAGTTGCGCAGGCTTCCGCGCACCGCCGGTTTGGCCAAGGCTGGCGGTGGCGGCCGGCTGCGACTGGCTGTGCATGGCTTCGCCGCTGCTCATCATCTGCGCTCGCCAGGCCGAGAGTGCGCGAAGGTTGAGGGAAACGGGCACCGTTTCGCGCCTTGCAGGATTACAGATCGTGCCGGATTTGCAAGGAGTTTGTGCGCCGCGATGTGGATCGGCGGGCGATTCAGGCGGGCGCCACACCGTCCAGGGAGGGCGCGGCGGAATCGCTTGCGTCCGATCGTTTCGCGGCCGCGCCGTTGGGGCTGGAGCCGTTGGCGCCGGTCCCGTTTCCGGCGAGGACTTCGCGGATCTTGGCGGCGAGTTCGTCGGGGCTGAAGGGCTTTTCGATGAAGGCCATTCCAGGGCTGAGCACGCCGAAATTGATGGCGTCACCTTCGGTGTACGCGGACATGTAAAGAACTTTGAGGTTGGCGCGCAGCTTGAGCAGGCGCTCGACCAGTTCCCCGCCCTTCATGCCGGGCATGAGCACATCGGTAAGCACGAGATCGATTGTGTCGCCACGGGATTCCATGCAGCGAATGGCCTCGGGGGCGCTGCGCACTTCCACCACTTCGTAGCCCTTGATGAGCAGGAATTGGCGTGTCATGCGGCGGACCGCGTCGTCATCCTCGACGACGAGAATGGTCTCTTGCCCGTCCACGGGAGCCGCAACCGGGCGGGGAGTTTCCACCGCTACGACGGGCTCATCGACGCGCGGAAGATAAATTTCGAAGATGGTGCCCTCGCCGATTTGAGATGAAACGGAGAGGAAGCCGCCGCTCTGATCCACGGTGCCGTAGACGGTGGCCAAACCGAGGCCCGTGCCTTTGCCCGCGCCCTTGGTGGTGAAGAAAGGCTCGAACAGGTGGGAGCGGGTTTGCTCGTCCATGCCGTGCCCGGTGTCGCGAACGGCGAGCATGACGTAAGGGCCGGGAGAAAGGCCGGGGCGATGGGCGGAAGGGTCCGCGCCGAGCTCGGCGTTGGAGGTTTGGATGGTCAACTGGCCGCCCTGGGGCATGGCATCGCGCGCATTGAAGACCAGATTCATGATGACCTGTTCGAACTGCGCAGCGT